>JAWPMT010000007.1:370921-741842 GCA_033344775.1 Cytophagales bacterium
GGTACAAGATTGACAATACCCGCTTCGCTGTGAATATCGTGATGTACGCGATTACGGCGTAGTAATGTACGCTCGAATACTTGGGTCTATTGGATTAATTCTAATCACTTTACTTTTCGTTTCCGAATGTCGTAGTTTGAGAAGCGACCGCCCATTATTCATGGGAGAAACAAAAGACATGACGGGATTTGTAACCGCAATTCGCGGAAGTGCAAGGTTTAAGACAGCTGTCGTTGAAATCAGATATGAATACTTCTTTGAGGATAAAAAATACATTGGAGTAGCTGTTAAACGTGGGCATTTAGCTAAAGCTCAAAAGGGTGATAGTTTGCTGATTGAAGTATCCAGGCTGTTTCCTTCTCGCTCTTATGCGATTGCCACTTACCCATTAGTTGAGGAATTCTAATAATTTCGAGTTTTGGAATCGCAAATCTTAATGAACAAGCTCTTTCTTGCTGAAATAAATTTGAAGAAAGTCATTTTATTTCATTTGACGATTTCAGCTCTCAGGTTGCTCTACCTTACCTTGGGACCAACTGACCTTTTCCTCGAAGAAGCACAATATTGGTTATGGTCGACTGAATTGGATTGGTCGTATTATTCCAAGCCTCCGTTCGTAGCTTATTTAAACTTTATAAGTACCTCCATTTTTGATCATACTGAGTTGGCGATCAAGTTCAATGCTGTCGTCATGGGGCTGATCTTTACGCTGTTTGTGTATTTGATTGCAAAAGAATTTTTCAAGGATAATCGCGAGGCGTTTTGGACTTCTCTGTTGGTCTATGCCATGCCTTTCTTTCACACGACTTTCAATTTTTTCCTGACGGATGCACCACTTTTGACAGCCTGGGCAGGAGCTGTATATTTCTATTTGAAAGCGATCGTATCCAATCACACGAAACACTGGATTTTGTTAGGAGTTTGCTGTGGCGTAGGGCTCTTGTCAAAATATACGATGGTACTTTTTGCGCCAGTAGTATTGATCCATATGCTTTGGTTTCATAGAGGTTACTTGTCTCAAAAAGGCCCATACATCACCTTATTAGTTGCCGCATTTTTCTTATTGCCGGTTTTGATCTGGAACCTGCAAATGGACTTCATTTCTTTTCGGCATGTGGCTTCCATAGGCAAGTCGGAATTGACCTTTGCTAAGCGACTAACTTTTGTCAGTGAGTATTGGGGAGGCCAGATCGCCATTGTTTCACCATTTCTCTTTCCATTCTTAGCCATTGCGATTTATCGGGCACTAAGAAGCAAAGACAGCTCTCAGGCATTTCTGGCTTTAGGCCCAATCTTGGTTTTCCTTTTTTTCTTGATTTATTCCTTTACGAAAAGAGTAGAGGTGAACTGGGCTGTTTTTGCTTACTGTTCGGTACCGATTCTTGTGGTACAACAGTTTGGTCAAATGAAAAATAGCAAGCTCGGTTGGCATCTAGCAACCTTGACTTTCAGCTTGTTATTGGTCTTTTCTTACCTGACCCCTTACCTGCACCCGCTCGGACTTCATAAAATATGGCCGCCCAAAAAAGATCCCGTGCATCGAGTAGTAGGATGGGATAAATTGGGACAAAGATTGCAGGAGATCATCGATGAGCAGGTAAGTGATCCTTACTTCCTTTTCAGTGATAGTTATGAAGTCGCCTGTCAGGCTGCTTTCTACACCAGTGACCATTTACGGCCTTACAACATCAATTTGGGTCGGCGACAAAATCAGCTGGATTTGTGGCCGGGATTGGAATCGATCGAAAATCAGGGCTATACTGGTGTATGGGTGAAGAAAGGAGAAGGATTGCCTCAAGAAGTGAAAGAAGGCTTTAAAAAGGTGGTTCATCAGGAGACTTTGGACATTGAACTGGGAGGCATCGTAGTAAAAACGTTCACCATTGCCGTGCTTGAAGATCTGCAGCACATCGAAGAGCAAGAATCTAATTATTACTAGTTGGAACCAATAGAAGCATTAGCATCGGAAGTCAACGAACTGGTCGATAAACTAGGTCAGTTGAAGACTGAGATCCATAAAGTCATTGTCGGTCAGGATCAGGTCATTGATGAATTACTGATCGGTCTCTTGGCCAAAGGGCATGTCCTGATTGAAGGGATGCCCGGTCTGGCCAAAACCCTCTTGATCAAGACCTTGTCGGAAGTCGTAGACCTTTCTTATAAACGCATCCAGTTTACGCCGGATTTGATGCCTACCGATATTTTAGGTACGGAGGTCATAGAAGAGGAGGGTGGACATAAAACTTTTGTCTACAAGCAAGGTCCCATTTTTGCCAACATGGTCCTGGCGGATGAGATCAACCGAACGCCACCCAAGACCCAGGCCGCGTTGCTGGAGGTCATGCAGGAGTACAAAGTGACCTACGGAGGAAAGGACTATCATATGGACCTGCCATTTTTCTTGTTGGCTACTCAAAACCCTATTGAGCAGTCGGGCACTTTTCCATTGCCTGAAGCACAAACAGATCGTTTTTTGCTCTTCATCAAGATTGGATACCCTACTGAAGAAGAAGAGACTGAAGTCTTGAATAGAACTACCGGTAAAGTCACAGAAAAGCCTAATCCAGTATTGAATGCCAAGGAGGTCATTCGACTGCAGGAATTGGTAAGAGAAGTAACCATCGATGAGGAGCTCATTTCAGCGGTAAGCAAGTTGGTTAGAAGAAGCCGTCCTGACATGTCCTCGGATGATTATATCAAGAATCACGTGGCTTATGGAGCGGGTCCACGAGCAGGGCAGGCGATCATACTCTGTGCCAAAGCCAATGCGCTGTTGGCTGGCAGATATGCCGTCATTCCTGAAGACCTGAGAAAAGTAGCTTACCCAGCTTTACGGCATAGAATTG
This sequence comes from Cytophagales bacterium, assembly GCA_033344775.1. Taxonomy (NCBI): domain Bacteria; kingdom Pseudomonadati; phylum Bacteroidota; class Cytophagia; order Cytophagales; species Cytophagales bacterium. The sequence continues at coordinate 373,768 of JAWPMT010000007.1, forward strand.
CCCTAAACTTTCGGGCTGAATCGGATGGATTGACCACTGATCAACTGATTGATCATTTATTGAAAGATTTCAAATACTAAGCTTTGTCTCAACCTGCTGTAAAAGTCTGGTCCTTCGACCCCTCCATGCTGGTATCCATTTCGGATTTTGACTGGCTGGTTCGTGCCCTGGCGAAAGGGATTCTTTTTGGAGGAAGACATAGCCTGAGGTTGGGAGCAGGCATGGAGTTCAGCCAGTACCGACCTTATAGTCAGGGAGATGACCTGAGAAGGCTGGACTGGAAAATGTACGGACGAACGGAACGCTTTTATATCAAGCAATCCGAAATAGAGACTGACATCCATTTCAATTTGGTGATTGATCATTCACTTTCGATGACCTACGCCGAGCAGGATATGTCCAAGCTGAACCAGGCCAAATTAATGGCTGCTCTCTTCGGATACATTGCCCTGCGCAATGGAGATAGTTTTTCACTAATCATGAGTGGCCACCAGCTACCCGTCGGACATGGGGAAAAGCAATGGCAACGGCTGTTACATCGACTGATTGCATTGCAGCCAGTTGCAGACTTTCACCCCAAAATGTTGGCAGGTCATCAGCCCGGGGTAACCCTGGTATTTTCAGATTTCTTCGGAGAAGGAGCGGATTGGGCCAGGCTAATGCAGGATTACAAGCGCCCCAGGACAGAAGTGTTTGCTTTTCATATGCTGGGTAAAGTAGAGCAATCACTGGATTTTTCAGGGTCTATTGCCTTTGAAGACCTGGAAACCAGCCAAAAAGTAAAAGTGAATGCGAAGCAGCAAGGAGAAGAATACCGGAAGCGTTTTTCAAGTTGGTTGGACGAGTTCAAGTCAGGCCTGATGCAACAGGGAATTTGGTATGAAACTGCACATTTGGGAGAACATCCTGGCGAGTTGGTGCAGCGATTTGTGAAGAAAACCCGACTAGCTTTTTAATCATGTTTTTGGGGACCACTGCATATTTGATTGGATTGCTATCGGTGATTGTACCCATTGCCATTCATTTATGGAGTAAGAAAACGCGAAAGACCATTTCTTTTGGAACCATACGATTCCTCACCGAAGATGATACCCAGGCTATCAAAAGCTTGATTCCAACTGAATGGTTATTACTGTTTTTAAGGGTCATGATGTTGGTTATATTTCTGTTGATCATGAGTGAACCTTTTTGGAAAATGAATAAAGAAACATCCGGACTGGTACTCATTGATCCAGCTTACCAAACCCACTCCAATTTTGAATTTTTGAAAGACTCTTTACAAGAAGAAAAAGAGGTGCTTTGGTTCAGTCAGGGGTTTCCATCCATCAATGATTCCATTTATAAATCTAGTGTCTTTCACTGGGAATTATTGTTTGACCTTGAAGAGAAATTCTCAGAAAGCGTAACCATCATTTCACCAAAAAGAATGGCTCAGTTTGTAGGTAATCGACCTGTATCATCGAATGTGAATTGGGTGAGTTTGCCTCAGGAGGGTCAACAATGGAGAGTCGGTGAATTCATGACTGGAGGTCAACCAATGATCATTTCAGCTACTACAGAGGAACATTTCACTTATTTCACACATGAGCAAAAGGATGGAGCTACATTAGATTCACTTTCAGTGACGGTAAGTATTCAATCTGATCAGGCTTATACCGATCTGGCTGAGTTCATCCAATTGTCGATTGAGGCCATTAATGCTGATAGCCCTTTGCGCATACAAATGGTAGATGATACCCAGGCAGAATGGTTGATTTGGTTGAAGAACGAACCTGCCCCGGAACAACGGAAGTTGATTTTTGCAACAAATAAACCTGACCAGCAACTGCTTCGAAAGGTATCTATGGATATATACGCGATAGCAGTATTCGGTCTGGAGAATTTTTTAGCTTACAATTTCCCGATTCAACTGGAGCAGGTTTTAGGAAAGGAAAAAGTTGATATTGCCTCATTCGATTGGCGTTCATTGTCTGATGATCAAATTCCTGCCAGTTCAGCCAAGGCAAATTCAGTTCCTGTCGAGATGACAAGCAGTCTTTCTCACTGGTTTTGGGGGTTATTGTTATTGATATTAGTTGCCGAAAGATACCTGTCACTTAAAACCCGAGCTGCGGAATGAAACTAAATGCAGCCATATCGAAAGTATATCAGCAGTGGGTGCTTCGTTTTTGGATCAGGGATTTTGTGATGCTCTTGCTCAGCGCCATTGTTGTGTCACCATGGATTGATTCCGTTGTTCTTCTGGTTGCGATCGCCTTGGGTATTCGAACCATCGTTTCCTTTTTCCTGAGAGATAAACCTAATCGGGAAGAGGCCATTTCTTTATTGAATCATCAGTTTCCAGAATTGGAGTTCAGTGCCAAACTAATTGAGGGTAAGGAGTTGAAAGGCCTGGCTGCGCTTCAGCAAAAGAAGATTGAGAAACGGCTGGATGCCGCTGTTAAGGGATTCAAATATCCGGTGAATTGGACGCTATTGTTTTTATGGATCATTGCTGGAGGAATGAGTTTCCTGATTAAACAAGTTCCGAACGGGACCCAAGAAACTACGGCAGAGCAGGTGCAAATTGTTAATGCACATGAAGCTTCTGATCGGGCGCTGATACCAGAGCTGATAAACTTGCGATCCATTAAGCCAGATATCCAACCTCCTGGTTATACGAGACTGAAAGCCTATATTTCTGATGCGGACATTCGAATGCCTGAAGGGAGCGAGGTGACCTGGTCGATGGATTTTTCAGGTGTTCCAGCCTCCGCCTTCCTTCATTTTTCCAATGGTGACAGTCTGGCTTTATTATGGAATGAGAAGATAAGATCAGTGCGATCACAAAACCTTGATCAGGGGTTTTATTGGGTGACGTATTTTGATGGAATTACAGAGCAGCGAACACCCTATTATAAAATAGAAGTCGTGCCTGATGAGCCTCCGGTAGTCGAAATATCTGGCATCGCTCAATATCAGGAATTGCCTTTCAGCGCTGAAGCAAGTTTGACATTCGAGGCAAGTGTCCTCGATGATTATGGCTTAAATGATGCCAGTATTGTGGCCACGGTAACCAAAGGAGAAGGAGAGTCAGTCAAATTTAGAGAAGAGCGATTATCTTTTCAGTCCGAGGTTTCAGGAAAGCAATTTTCCGAAAGCATGACCCTCAATGCCAGTGATTTTGGTATGGAGCCAGGCAATGAACTGTATTTCTATCTGGAAGCTTCTGATAATAAGGAACCTGCCAGTCAATCTAACCGGACAGAGACCTACTTTTTTGTATTGGAAGACACAGCGAATGTCGAATTTTCTTTGGTTGGAAGTTTAGGTGTGGACCTAATGCCGGAATATTTCAGAAGCCAGCGACAGATCATCATTGATACAGAAAAACTATTGGCGGAAAAGGACGATATATCAATTGAAGCATTCAAAGCCAGAAGTAATGCCCTGGGGTTTGATCAGAAGACTTTACGCATCAAATATGGTCAATTCCTTGGGGAAGAAGCGGAAAGCGGTATTGCTATTGAAAACGAAATAGATGCGGATGAATTAGAAGAACTGGATCAAAAGCAAAACCCGCGCAGAATGCGAGAAGAGCATGACCACAAGCCAGGAGAAAACGTACTCAAAGAATTTGGACATGACCATGATCACGAGGATGAGGAGGGACAACTTTTGGACAAGGGAACGGAGCAATTGACAGAAGCAGAAAAAGCGATCGAGGAGATCGCCCACAACCATGATGATGCGGAAACGGCTACTTTTTATGAAGTTTCACTTAGGACAAAATTGAAAACCGCACTTAGTGAAATGTGGGATTCGGAATTATACCTGCGGTTATACGAGCCGGAGAAGTCTTTACCGTATCAATATGCTGCATTGAAACTGCTCAAAGAAATTAAGAACCATGCCCGAATTTACGTGCAGCGAATTGGGTTTGATCCGCCTCCGATTACAGAAGATGGTAAACGTTTAACGGGAGATATGGATGAAATCAACGCACAGAATTTTGATGCGAACGCGGCTGATTCTATGGCCTTTCCTGCGATCCGAGCGGCTATCTTCCAATTAGGACCGTTGACTGCTGTTAAAGATTCCGTACCTAATCATTTTCAGGAAGTACTGCAACAAGCAGGCAACGAGTTAGCGGCCGAAGCCATCCGATATCCCTCTAAATATCTTGAGGAACTAGGAATGATCAGTCGATTGATCAAAATGGAGTCTTTTGATCAGGAGGCATTGTCGGAAATAGAGCAATTGAAGCAAGTGTTTTTGTCCCTACTAGACGCAGAAGAGGTCCCAGTTCCGAATCGAGCTTCTTCACATCCTTTGACCCAACGCGTCAGGGAAAAACTATCCATGCAATCGAGTCGTCCATGAATTTTGCGGTAGAATGGACATGGATGGAAATAGGATTGATGATTTTGGGTATCGCCCTGGTATTGTTCTGGGAATTCCGATTCCAACCCAGTCGCCGAAGAATCCCCAGAGTAGTTTGTTCGTTATTCGCAGTAGCCGCTTTGTTTTTATTGTATCTCCGGCCGTCGGTAATGGTTGATGCGACGATTAAAACCGGGGTAATTCTCACCGAGCCGATCACCACATCGCAGAAGGATAGTATCCTTCAGAGTGAAGGCGTTATTGAAATGCACTCTATCCAAGATCCAGGTGAAGTGCCATATACTTTGGAAGCCATTCTGGTGCATGGAGACGGTTTGGAAGCATGGCAAATGAGTCGTTTTGAAGGATATCCAATTGAATTAAAGGCTCTTTCTCCAGAAGAAGGATTGATGGGCGTTCAGGTTCCGGAAATTATAGAGGGCATCCCCTTCGAAATGGCGTTGGAAATCAAAGCAAAATCTCCAATGGCATTTACGATGGTAAGTCCGGATGGTGAATCAACCAATAAATCAATTGCTGTAGGAGAGGCTCCTTATCACTTTTCTGGCGTGATCAAAACGGCCGGACTTTTTCAGTATGAATTCGTTGCAACTCGTGATCAGGATACGATTTTTTCAGAGACCTTACCTGTTCAGGTAAGCCCATCGAGGAAAGCCAATGTGCTTTTGTTAGGTGCCTTCCCTTCCTTTGAATGGAACTATCTGAAAAACCATTTGGCAGATCTTGGTTTTGGTGTGGCGAGCAGGTTTCAATTATCTCAAGAGGTATTTCACACGGAATTCCTCAACATGCCTAAGACCAATTTGTCGAACATCAATTCGTCCTTATTGGATCAGTTCAAGTTAGTACTGATAGACGGAGCTACCTTTGATGGACTTGATATTCGTCAAAAGCGAACAATATTCAGGGCCGTGGAATTGGCGCAGGTAGGCTTATTTCTGATGATCGACGATTTGTCAGAAATAGCTGCTATTAGCCGGATCAATACGATTCGAGGTGAAGGTGAAGTATTGGTGGCTACCTCAGAAAAGCAGATCCGACTTTTGAAGATGCCTTTCAGTGTGCGTGATCAAAATTGGAGTTCACTCAGTTTTCAGGGGCAGGAAGTAGGTGCACTAATGACCAGAGGAATAGGAAAAATTGGATTCAGTATGATTGCCAATAGTCATGTGCTTGAGTTGCAAGGTACTCCTGAAGTCTATGGTCAACTATGGGATCAATTACTCTCGCCAATTGTGGGTTTTGATATCTCCGACAATCCATTTTATATTCCATCTTTCAATTTTGTAAATCATCAATCGGATATCTCTTTCAGTCATTTCGGACAGCCTCAGGTTGTTATTGACGGTCAGTTGATTCCACCAATCAATTCCCCTGTACGACCGGACTTTTGGACGGTGAGCTATTGGCCAAGTAGAGAAGGCTGGCATTCTATTGAGATAGATGGACAGGAAGCAACACACTTTTTTGTTCATGGTTCAAACGATTGGGTGACCTTGCAGCGTTTTGAAAAACAGAGATATAATCAGCTCTTTTTTGCTACCAATCAGGTTGAAGAGCGATCGATTAAACAAATCGAAAAACCGATTTCAAGATGGATTCCCTTACTGATCTTTCTTTTGGCAATGACTGGATTGTGGCTTGAAAGGAAGTTGAGTTAATTTTAATGATATGAAACAATTGAGCGGCTTCTTGATAATCATGTGCTTGTTGATCGGCTGTGCCGTGGTACCCCAATATGCCTTACATCAGGAAAAATATTTCCCGGAAGGGTTAGAGGAAGTTTATCTGGGCATGCCTGGTAAGTTCCTGGACAAAACCCGGACAGATACGAGCTTAGAGCTTGTCACTGATGATCCTGATTCCACCCGAGTAGTTTACCGGGAACAGCACAGTGGAAAAGCTTTTGAAGAGGTACTGTACTTCACAGATGCCCAAAACGATCAGGCACTCTACGAACTGCAAGTGAATTACCCGGAAGGCACCAATGTCTATGAAGAAGCGATTAAGCTTTATGGTGAAGCCAATTCTGATGAAGGCGAATGGTTCTTCAAGACGGAAGAGAATTTCAATGTCATCGTATGGGTGCAAGGCCAGGGAATGACTATTTCTGCGAGGGAAATTCGGAATCAGAATTAATTCCTTTCAAATCATTTATCTCTATTGAACGTAATAACTATAAAATATGGATGATAAAGACAGACGTTCTCAAATGGAATTACTTCTTGTCGAAGTGATGAGAAGCAACGAAGAGTTGAAAACCTTGAACCTTAGGGTAAAAGAAGATGTAGACATCAGTAAAAAGAGGTTAGATCTACTTGAAATGCCCTGGTGGAAGCGCCTTTTTGGTATGACACCTGCTCATTGGAATTGACAACTGCAAAACCCCAACAACTAAACAGTACTTCAAAACAACACGATCTCTCATTCATTCTTCAAAATCGAAGTAGGATTCACAACCATCACACGGTACACCTGAAAGGCAAGTGTAGCGACTGAAACCGTAAGCATAATGGCCAAAGCTAGAAGCGGGAATCCTGGTCCAAGCGAAATCGCATAAGCAAAATTGGCCAGCCACTTCTCCATGAAAAAATAGACGATCGGTATCGCTCCAAGTGTAGCGAATACCACCAACAGCAGGAATTGCCGACTCACCAATCGAGTGATCTGTTTCAGGTCTGCACCCAATACCCTGCGAATACCTATTTGTTTCAGATTCAGGTCGATGTTAACCGATGAAATGCCGAATAGCCCTAGAATGGCGATAAAAATAGCCAGGCCAGTGAATACCTTGAGCAGTGTCGCATATTCTTGTTCCTTCCCGTACATGGATTGCAGTTGCTCATCCAGGAAGCGATAATCCAACGGATAATTTCCTCCTGGAAAAACTTCACTCCATTTCAAATCGATTTTCCGCAGCACCTGACTGATGTCTGGGCTATCATACCTTATCAACACATTTCTGGGTACTCCCAACCACATGACCAGGGCCATTGGACCAATTTGGTGGTGCAGGCTTTTGTAATGGAAGTTCTTATACACACCAATGATCTCGAATTCATTTCCGGCGGTGAATATGACCTTTTCTCCAATAGGATTGTCAAAGCCTAATTTCTCCGACAATGTTTCGTTGATCATGATGGCTTGAGTCGAGTCTCCACCGATTTCTCGAGAGAAATAACGGCCTTCCAGTACTTCTAAATCAATGATGTTTTCGAATTCATAGTCCACTCCGAAATAGGCAGTTTGTAAGACTTCATCCGTACCCCAGGACCTTAGCCTGAGCGGATTGCTGCTGTTGCTGCCATCCAGATTGGGACCGTAGCTTGTTGAAACGATTTCAGGTACTTCGCTTAAGGCATTGACAAATGCATCACGTTTATGGTGCATGGCTTCACCCCTAAATTTGGCCACGATGACTCCTTCATGATTGTATCCTAATTCCTTTTCGGAAAAAAAGGAAAGCTGTTTGATCACCACAAAGCTCACCATGATTAATGCCGCTGAAATCCCGAATTGTAGAAGCAACACCAGATTTGCTGGAGAGAATTTGGAGCTACGTCGCCATAATTTTTGCTGGAGTAATGAAAGTGTGGAATAGATGGATAAAGACCCTCCTAAAAGTAATCCGCTGCATAGGGTGAACAATCCTATAATGCCCAAGGAGAAAGTGAGCATCGGGATCAGACCCGAAAGCGTGAAAGGAGGTAAAAGGTCCAATGATTCGTTGGTGATCCAAATGATTAGCCAGGCCGCTATTGCAGCCAATGATAGTAAAAGAAAGGATTCAGTTGCCATTTGGTGGATCAGTCGTCTTTTTGAAGCTCCGAATACTTTTCTTACTCCGATTTCTCTTGTACGTGTGCGGATCAACGCCACCGAAATATTGTAATAATTGAAGAAGGCGATTACCAGAATGAGTACGGCAACAATGGCTAAATTTCTGAGATTTTCCGGATCATTCACGCGGTATAGCCCTCCTTGCGGATTAGGAAGGTGGCCGGAGTACAGATATGCATCGGCTAAAGGTTGTAATTCATAAGCTACCTGGGTTCCGGAAGGTGGTCGGTCATTGCGAGCCACAGCGACCTGGATCATTTTTTGTCGGACCGAATTCAAATTAGCTCCGGGAGTAAGTTTCACATAGGTGGGGAATCCTAGCCAACGCCAGCTGGTAATAGGTTCTAAACCTCCAGGTCCAGGTTGATAGGTATCGAAGGAGATCAGAAAATCAAATTTCAGATGGGATTGTTGCGACGGGTCCTGAATCACTCCAATCACTTTTAGATCGATAGAGTTATCGTAAGTAATGATCTTTCCAATAGGGTTTTTTCGTCCGAAATATTTCTCAGCAATAGATTCCGTAAGAACAATGGTATTGATGGTAGCCAGTGCCCCGTCTTCGTTTCCTGTTAACCATTCATAGGAAAACATCTCCAGAAAAGAAGGGTCGGCAAAGAAGACCCGATCCTCATAAAAGGACTTGTCCTCATGATGCATTTGCACACTGTAGGCATATCTCAATCGTGCAGATTGAAGCACCTCAGGGACGGCTTCTTCGAATGCCGGGCCTGCGGCTGGAGGAATCAACGGATAGTCAATATTGCCAGAGGCACGTTCATAATGAATGCTCACCCGATGGATCTGCTCATGTTGGGTATTGAAGGTGTCAAAGTTCAATTCATGATTCAGGTACAGGATAATACTCAGGATGCTTGTAAGTCCCAGAACCAGGCCAAATAGATTGATCATGAAATATATGCGGTGCCTGCCAAATGTGCGATAACCCACCTTGAAATAATTGAGCAGTAATGCTGAAGCCAAGCGAGATACTTGACGTTTTTCGTGGTATTGCAAAGAAATTTCTTGAAGATCAGCATAGTGCTCCTTCAAAATTTTATCAAAAGCACCTGCTTCAGATAAGCCGTTTTTGATGTGTGCTTCAAGTGTCATTCGGAAATGATCTTCCAATTCTGAAAGATCACCTTCTTCGAAATTTCCTGATTTCATCAACGATTGCTTCCATTGCGTAAGGGCTAATTCCAGATTGAAGCTCATAACTGAGAAGGGTTTAGGTTCCACATTCGGATCAAGACACTCATCATTTCGGTCCATTCAGACTGCTTTTCTGTCAATAAGGTACGTCCTGATGGCGTGATGACGTAATACTTTCGTTTGCGACCATTTTCAAGGATTCGCCATTGTGCGTGGATGTGGTTGTTTCGTTCCAGCCGATGTAAGACGGGATAAAGCATGGGTTCACTCCATTCCAGTGTACCACCGGAAAAGTCTTTCACTTTGCGGATGATCTCATAACCGTAGTTTTCTCCCTGAAGCAAAATGGAAAGGATAATTGGGACGGTAGAAGCCCCGATCATTTCTTTTGAAAGCATACTTAATACTGTTAGGTATTTTACCTAATACGATTAAGTATAGATTGGGTTTGGTTTTTAGTAGTTATTCTTTGGCCACCTTCAGCATTAATGTCAGGAGTGGACTTAATTTTTCATTGGGAGATTCATCGTCGAAATAGTGGTCCAATTGATTTTCTGCTGTCTTGATGATGATTTGTGAGTGCCTGGCACCATCGAAAGCCCGGTTATTCGTTGGGGATTCCAAACGGTTAAAATCAAGTTGACCAAGTGAGGTCAGTATTTGTCCTAAGTGCTTTTTCTCTTTTCGCTTCAAACACGCATGGGATTCTTCAGAACTGCCACTTCTTCGATTTCCGCTTTGGTAGTGCACCGAATCCGGAGTGATTCTGATCTCCTGGTAGTCCCCAGAACGAGCCTGACTCTGGAAAATGATTTCTGACCAGTTTTCCAGGGATTGTGCTCCTGCAGTTCCTGTCAGAAGAAGAATAACTAAAGAGATCGTCAATCGCATGTCGAATTTGTTGCTTTAAAATAAAGAAAAAAGGGGCTCGAGCGCCCCTTTTTAAACTTCTATTGATGCTAATTATTGCTTCAGGATCTTCATTGTTCTCACCTGATCTGCAGCTACTACTTTCAGGATATAGATTCCTGGATTCAGAGCAGACATATCAAATTCATCTTGTCCGATTCCCTTACCAATTACCTGTCCTGATAAAGAGATCAAGCTGACGTGAGCGTCTTCGGGAACACCTACCACATTCAACATTTCACTGACGGGGTTAGGGTAAACAGTGATTTCGGATAGATCGATCACAGGCAATTCTTCCTCGACAGGAGTTTCGACGATGGTATTTGTTGATCTTGAAGTACTGGTTGTACACCCTGTGATTACTACATCGTCAATATAAACCCAATCACTGTTGCCAGATGCATCACAACGGAAACGTAGACGAGTATTTGATGTGAAAGGGCCCTGGATGGTTACCGCATCATTTTCTCGTACATTGTTCACAAACTCGTCGCCCTGATTCCACTCTTCGACAATGGTATAGGAAGATCCTCCATTGGTTGAAACTTGCAACCAGAAGTCTTCATTGGCATTATCCATGCTGCGGGCCAGGTAACTGAACGAAACGGTAATTTCTTCGAATGAAGACAGGTCGAGGTTGTCGGTAGTCATCACGGAAGTGGAAGTATTGTCACGCAAACGAATGCTGTACGTTCCATTTGAATACTGTGCATCATTGGCACTTCTTCGACAATCAGAACCTCCATCATTCCAGATGCCAAATCCGCTTTCGAAATCATTGGAATTTACGGTGACATTTGTACAACTTCCGACATCCGCGGTTGTCACACCAGTGGACGCCTGACCTGAAGTATTGCCTGCTGCATCGTAGGCTTCAACAGCTACCGTGTAAGAGGTATTGGCGCTCAATCCGCTGAATGAATAGTTGGTTGTGGCCGAAGTACCATCCAGAGAACCATTCAGGTAAACGTTGTAGCCATTCACTCCAACATTATCTGTAGAAGCCGTCCAGGAAATGTCAAACGAGGAAGCCGTGATGTTGGCGGAAGCCAGGTTTGTCGGTGTAGAAGGAGCCTGCGTATCAGGTGTTCCTCCTACAATATTAACGGTGTAATCTTCCACCTCTCCATACGTAAACGACTCACAAGGCGTAGGAATGCCATTGTACTTCAAGGAAACCCGCATTCTGGTTACGCCCTGTGTGGCAGAAGCAGGAACGGTAAATGAACCGGATACCGGAGTAGCCTGAGTCGGGCTTTGGCTGAAGATCTGCTCACCAGCATCCTCAAAATCGCCATCTTTGTTGTAATCAATCCAGGCAGCATATCCTTCGGAGTAAATCGTACCTGTCCAGGTAGGAGTGACAGAAATGTTGTAGGAAGTATTCAGGGTCAGGTCCGTAGATATCGAAGTGAAATCTGTGTAACCACTGGGGTCTACTCCGGATGAATTATTGATTGATCCGACCTGAACGTTACCAATATACTCGTCGCTTACATTGTTGCCATTAGAACTACAGTAGTTCAATTGTACTTCTGTCGTGGTGAAATTCGCCGAAGCAGAATAAGCAGAGTTACTTCCACCTGAACAAGCACTTCTTACTTGCGCTTCATAGGTTGTCAAAGCAGTAAGTGAAGTCAAGGTGAGCGCATTCCCTCCAGAAGGTACTACCGTCCACGTCGAGGTTCCGGTTTCACGATACCGAACATCATATGTAGCTCCTGAAACGGCATTCCAGTTTAGATTAGCCGTACTGGCAGTAACACCAGAAGCAGCCAGCCCCGTTGGTGTAGTTGCTGTACATGGTATGGCTCCTTCGATAGAGAAGTTCGCATTGGAAATATCGTAGAAAATATTGTCTGCTGCTTCTACCATGATTCGACAGTTAGTAGAAACATTATTAGGAACGGTAATGGATTGCGATCCGTCATTAGGCGTGTTGGCAGCCAGGGTGATCGGATAAGTCAATCCGCCATCTGTACTCAAAAGGATGTTGACATTGGCACAGCTGACTGGTGCTGAGCTGGTTCCGGCTACATCCCAGGTCACTGTCTGGCTTTGGCCCACATTCCAGGTTACCGAAGTATTAGGTGCATTTACTACGAAAGGTCCTGCACTGCCATTCACTGTGACCGTCATCAAGTCATCATTCGTCTGTCCGCCACCCGCTGCATTGTCACGAACGGTCAGTGCAAATTCCATGGTTCGAGCCACTGAAGGCACAACTTCCCAGGTTGGTGAGAGGTTACCTGCAATGACATCATTCAAATTAGGCATGTATCGATTTGGCGAAGTGGTGCCTTCTATAGATCGGAATAGTGGGCCTTGCGTCCAGGTGGACGCTGGGGAGCCGTTTCCAGGAGCGCGCTCAGGATCATTTTGTTCCCAGCAATAGGTCAGGACATCCCCATCAGGGTCGGTACCTGCTCCGCGCAATACGAAAGCAGTAGATCTTGGAATCGTGTAATCTGCTCCTGCATTGGCGGTAGGAGGGTTGTTTGACAGGTTGATTTCCTGTGCACAGCCCGAACTCACACCATTTTGTATGTTATTCGAAATGTCACGGATATTCACATAGGCAAAATAAGCGTCACTGTTGCTCTGTACGTTGGAAGAACAAATACCTGCATATCCCATGATGGTAGACCCACTGGCAGGCTCTACTTCGGTTGAACCACTTCCACTTCTGGAACAAGTGTTCATGACGTGATAGCCTCCAAACTGGTGCCCCATCTCATGAGCGACGTAATCAATATCAAATGGATCTCCAGTAGGATTGGTCCTGGCAGTAAATGCACTTCCTTTTGAACCTGAGGTACAAACACAGCCAATACATCCTGCATTACCATTGTCCTGAGTAGAAAGGAAAAGGTGTCCAATGTCATAATTCGCATCACCAATGGCATTGTCAATGACCGTCTGCGTGGTATTATTAAATTCATTGTTCCAGGGATCAGAATTTGTAGCTCCGAAATAGATGATCTGATCGTTATTGGGAACAATCTCCATGGTAATGGCCAGGTCTCTTTCGTAGACACCATTCACGCGGGTCATGGTCACGTTCATCTGTGCCAGGATATTGGCCGTTTTTTGAGCGTCCGTTCCTGAGCCTGCAAAAATATTTCCGTAATCAGCTGTACAAGCGATGGCCAGGCGGTACTTCCTGAGCTTGCTGTCATTGGTTTTATTCGCATGATCATGACCTTTATGGTCATCGTCCATGGACTTGACCTCAGAATCTACCAGGCATTGAAAGTCCTCTTCTTCTCTGCTAAGAGAACTTCGGCTATACACTTTGTAGACTTTCTTGTCGGCAGTATGAGGATCTATATAAGACATATTTGTCTTTCCCGACATGACCATTCCGTGGAAACCCAGTTGGGAAACACTGAATCGGATCGTTGCGGAAGGGTCATCGATTCCTTTTCCTGCATAGGATTTGATACCTGGGTATTTTGCTTGCAGATCAGGATGAAGGGTATTGGTTTCCATGATGGTATACCGCTCAAAAACACCAGTTACAGAGGGAAATTGAATGGTCACTTCTCTGGATGCGAACTTACCTCTGACAGGCGAGCCTTGTAATGAAGCATTTAACCCGGCAAGGTCAAGTTCATATAAATCAAAAGAGGAAGGCATTTCCTTTGGAACGATCACTCTCTGATTTGACTTGACGGAATTAGTTCTTTGCCAATGCTGTGCATTTACAGCAAAAGCGCAGGTAGTCAAAAGACAGACTACCGCAAGTAATCTTAACATGTTCAGTAAAAATTAAAGGTTGATTTAAAAAAGTAAATCTAGAAGAAATATTTGTTTATGCAACAATATCCAGCAATTCCAATCGGTCAATTTCGAGAGATGTAAGATTATTCTGCAATTAATCGAACGGCGATAATTTATTTTGTTGAAAATGTTTCAGCACTTAACGTGAAGGGGTCTTTGAAATAACTAAGTTTTAGGATTAGAGACTATTCTTTTCAGCCAGGTACCTCACCCTGCAAACTACCGCTTCTCCGAAGAAGCATAATCCGGCATTGAATACGATCAAAGAGCCGGTCCCGGCCAAAACCCAGTCCATGGTAGCAGCACCACTTTGTTTTAGCCCGAAGGATTCTGTTACGAAGCATAAACCAGCACCTACCAGGACCAATCCCAGGGGTGCATAAAGAAGCCATTTGCGGTAGTATTTACTTTTAGTAGCCATGAAAGACTAATCTCCATACGGAGGAAATTGTTTTCAGCCGCACTAGATGATCTCAGCCTCAAGGCTGTAAGGAATTATACTACTCCATGTGCCTCCAGTCTTAAAATTCAATTCATCAAGCTGCGCCGAGCATTGAAGTTTTGTCCTAAACAAAGTGCAAAACATGGAACTACTTAAACCTATTTACTCGCGATTCATTTTTATGATTGTTTTCCTGGGGCTTATCAGACCTTTGATCGCCCAAAACCAGACGTTGCCCACAGTGGCCGTGCTTGGTGTTGAGAGCAATGGTATATCAAACAATGCAGATGCGGTCTCATACATGGTCAGGTTAGAGATCGAAAAGCTTAACGTCTATTACATTATGGACAAATATGATGTTGCAGAGGTGGCAGCTCAGAACAACATTGATGTGGCCAACTGCTTTGGGAAGAACTGCGTCACAGCAGCTGGAAAATCACTGAATGTGGACAAAGTAATCTCAGGAAGCGTGGATCGTTTTGGTGAGAAGGTCATCATTTCCTTAAAGCTGTATGACGTAAATACAGGAACTATTGAAAAACAAAGTGCGATGGAGTATCTCAATCTTCAAAGTGAAATCCAACGCATGATACGTGTCTCAGTCAAGAAATTGCTCAATGTTGATCCTGATCCTGCGGTCATGAATCTACTGGTCAATTATGACGTGCCGGTCGAAAACCCGCTCACCAAACTGTCTTTGAATGGTCCCAGAATGGGATTCTCTGTTCCTTTTGGGGAAACACAAGACATATTGACCTCAGAATTGAGTGAGGGTGGCTTTGACATGTACCCAGCCATGTTTCAGTTTGGCTGGCAGCAAGAAGAGCAATACCTAAGCGCAGGAAATTTTCAGGCTTTGATTGAGGGAATTCTCCTGTTTGGAGGGTTGGAGTCAGGAAGGCTCATTCCATCCCTGTCCATTCTCAATGGATTTCGCTTTGGGAAAGCAGGCTGGGAATTTGGTTTTGGGCCTAGTTTTAGGATTGCGAAAGAGGCAAGGGGATTTATTGGCGACGGGAACAATGGAACGATAGAAGGCCGGTGGTATTTGGAAGAGGAATTGGGTAGTCTAGGTGCTGTTCCGGATGATTCGTATTCAATTCGAGACCGATTAGACAGCCGGGGAGACCTTAAAGTTTCAGCTAATTTGATTTTTGCTGCTGGCAGGACTTTCCGCTCCGGATATTTGAATGTTCCTGTTAATGTATTTGTCTCGCCGCGAAAAGATGGTACGGTGGTGGGTCTTTCGTTTGGATTCAATATCCAGAAAAGGTCTAGTACTTCACCTTGATTAGATAGGGTATAGGGCTTATCTAAAAACCAACAAAAAACCCTCTTCATTGCTGAAGAGGGTTTGATTTATAACTAGGGAAATGGATTTATTTTTTATCGTCCACTTCCTCGTATTCTACGTCAGCGACATCAGCGTCTGAACCTCCTTCGGCCTGAGCATCACCAGCGGCGCCAGCGTCAGGACCAGGAGCGCCTGCTCCACCTGCAGCTTCTTGCTGCGCCTGATAGATTTCCTGTGAAGCAGCTTCCCAGGCTTTGTTCAAGGCTTCCATTGCGGTATCGATCGCAGGAATGTCTTTCTTACCGTGTGCTTCTCGAAGTTGGTTCAACGCACCTTCGATTGCTGTTTTATTAGCCTCTGAAAGCTTGTCACCAAATTCTTTCAATTGCTTGTCAGTTTGGAAGATCAAAGAATCAGCCTGATTCACTTTTTCTACCTCTTCTTTGGCCGCCTTATCCGCGTCAGCATTGGCTTTCGCTTCGTTCTTCATCTTCTCGATTTCTTCATCGGTCAATCCGGATGAAGCTTCGATTCTGATTTTCTGCTCTTTGCCAGTTCCCTGATCTTTTGCAGAAACATTCAGGATACCATTCGCATCAATATCGAAAGTCACTTCGATTTGAGGTACACCCCTTGGTGCTGGTGGAATGCCATCCAGGTGGAATCTTCCGATAGACTTGTTATCTCTTGCCATCGGACGCTCTCCTTGTAATACGTGGATTTCCACAGAAGGCTGCTGATCTGCAGCGGTAGAGAATGTCTCAGATTTCTTGCTAGGAATGGTCGTGTTAGACTCGATCAATTTGGTGAATACACCACCTAAAGTTTCAATACCTAGAGAAAGAGGAGTAACATCAAGAAGCAATACATCTTTCACTTCTCCTGTAAGTACACCACCCTGGATACTTGCTCCGATCGCAACTACTTCATCAGGGTTTACACCTTTTGAAGGTTTCTTGCCGAAGAAGCTTTCTACTTCCTCCTGGATTTTAGGGATTCGAGTAGATCCTCCAACAAGGATCACTTCGTCGATCTCACTCACGCTCATGCCCGCATCACTCAAGGCTTGCTTTACAGGCTCCATGCTTCTGCGTACCAGATCATCTGCCAATTGCTCGAATTTGGCTCTTGACAAAGATCTTACCAGGTGCTTAGGAATACCATCAACAGGCATGATGTATGGCAAGTTGATCTCAGTGCTGCTAGAGCTTGACAACTCAATTTTTGCTTTCTCTGCAGCTTCTTTCAATCGCTGAAGGGCCATAGGATCTTTCTTAAGATCAATGCCTTCATCGTTTTTAAATTCTTGTGCCAACCAATCAATGATCACGCCATCGAAATCGTCTCCACCGAGGTGAACGTCACCATTGGTAGATTTCACTTCAAATACGCCATCACCTAATTCCAGAATAGAGATATCGAATGTACCACCACCAAGGTCATACACCGCGATTTTCATGTCTGCATTCTTCTTGTCCAGACCGTAAGCCAAAGCTGCTGCAGTAGGCTCGTTGATGATTCGTTTTACATCAAGTCCGGCAATTTGGCCAGCTTCTTTGGTAGCCTGACGCTCAGCATCGTTGAAGTAAGCAGGAACAGTTACTACTGCTTCAGTTACTTCCTGTCCTAAGAAATCTTCCGCAGTAGACTTCATCTTTTGCAAGATCATTGCTGAAAGTTCCTGAGGAGTATAGTTTCTATCGCCAATCTGCACTCGAACAGTATCGTTAGATCCAGACTCGAGATCGTAAGAGGTGTTGGAGATTTCGTTTGAAACTTCAGAATATTTTTTCCCCATGAATCGCTTCACAGAGCTGATGGTGTTTTTTGGGTTGGTGATCGCCTGACGTTTTGCAGGGTCCCCAATCTTTCTTTCACCCTTGCCATTGTCCAAAAAAGCAACAATAGAAGGGGTGGTTCTTCTACCCTCACTGTTTTGGATAACAACCGGCTCGTTACCTTCCATCACGGCTACGCATGAGTTGGTGGTTCCTAAATCAATACCAATTATTTTACCCATTTCTTGATTAGTATATATTGTTAAATTTTTTCCTGTGTCGAACCTCCCTTGATCAAGGGTTGTGCCAAATTAGGCAACATGACATAATGACAGAAAGGCATCTTAAACCGTCAGAAATTTGTCGATTTTTTAATGACACGGTGACTCTCTGTGTCAGTTTCAGAGGACCTTTTGACGGATTATGACAAACGTATTTGTGTCTAGCGAATTTCTGAGACCATCTTCAAAAATTGAAATTTCGATTTGGCGTACATTTCCAATCTACAATGAAGAACCATCTAAGATGGCTCACCATGCCCTCGGCAGGAAATCCAGAACTGGAAAATCACTATTTCGGATGAAGACAACCAATTAACTCAATTACTGTTAGATCAGTGAAGAATTATATTTCTCGCTGAGTATTCGGATTGATCCACTTTATTGAAGGCTGGAATAAAGTAGGGGGATTAGAAACGCTGGCTGTTATAGAAGTCCTGACCTAGGTTGGGAACTAAACAAAAACGCAAGAACCCGGGTCCAGGACCCGGGTTTGATTTTTTATGGCCTTTGTGTTTTGATCCAGGTTAACAAATCCTTGCGTCTGTAACGACTTACTGAGATTCCTTGTATTGGAATGCTGCCATTGAGCTGAATGCTCAATTTTCGATTTTCTCCTTTTTTGATCTCTTTAATCGTATGTCGGTTAATAATCACCTGACGATTGGCTCGGAAGAATAGCTCCGCAGAAAGTAATTTTTCCAATGCTTCCATCGACTCAAATTGTGAGGTAATAACTTTTCCTTTTGAGTGGAAGAGAATTAGTTCGTTTTTGAGCTCGATCAGCTCAATTTCTCTTTGAGGGAGGATGATCTGTTTTTGCCCCATAGAAATGATCAGGTCTGTAGATGCTGTTTGCGGCTTATCTATAGAAAAATCCGGGGATTGGAAGGAGCAATACAATAAGTAGATCAGGTTTTCTATGGAAACGACAGCAATCGTCAATATGAAATACAAAAAGTAGTGCCTCGGATAAATCTGACCATTGATCGCCCAATAAAGGCAGGAATAAACGATCAAAGCCACAATCACATTGACAACTAAAAATTTAGAAGCTGTAGCAGGATTGAGCTCACCGGTTTCAAATAATCTTTTCTTCAAAATACTGGTAGCGATCCAGGAGCTTGAGCAGACTACAAAGACAAAAAGAAAGCCATACCAGAAGATGGACCAGGGGAATTCAAATTCATTGGAAAAAATGGCATGATCTGAACGAAGTAAGGCATTGATCAATGCCAGTAGCAGCGCTACTCCATATCTGATGCCAGCTGTTTTTGGACGAAAATCAAATACGCGTAGGTCTTGGATAGGTCGGGTGAAAGTGCCTGTCAATTCCATGAAGTTCAAGTGATCAATTAGCAATGATTTTGTTTTCAGTGTACGTAATTCTGGGA
This sequence comes from Cytophagales bacterium, assembly GCA_033344775.1. Taxonomy (NCBI): domain Bacteria; kingdom Pseudomonadati; phylum Bacteroidota; class Cytophagia; order Cytophagales; species Cytophagales bacterium. Next base: position 393,024 of record JAWPMT010000007.1, read on the forward strand.
CTGGGTTTTGAAGAAAATGACCAACGGAAATTCATTTACAGATTATGCAGCAAGTATCATCACTCATTATATAGGTACCATTCAGTAGCGAATTAGGTACCATTCCGGGTTTTTCTTTCAAAATCAATCCCCAAACTGACCATTCAGGTCGTCTACTGCTGTGAGAAGCCCATGACCATGGTGCTAATCGTAGAAACTCAATTTTTATATATGATGAAACAAGTAGTACTATTATTCCTGATTGTAATGACGACTTACACGTTGCCCGCACAGAAGAAGAAACTCTCTGAATCTGAAATTCAATTTTTAGAAGGCAATTATCAAACATCGACGGCTCTACTTGAACAACTGCTGGAAGGGCTTCCTGATTCGCAGTGGCGAAAACGACCTGCAAAAGGCAGCTGGAGTATTCAGGAGACAATGGAGCATGTCATACTGGCGATGACTGCTCAAATCAAAGGTTTGGAGAAAGCGCTATCGACTAAATCTGATGAATTCAAAGATTTGCGGAACCGAGATGGTTGGTTGCTGTCAAAAATTGCTGATCGGGGAGTAAGGGTGAAAACGCCTTTAGAACCGACCGGAAATGATTTATCGAAAGAAGCAATGATGGAAGAGTATAGAATTCATGGAGCACGATTCCTCGATATTCTTCGTGATAAGAAAACCGAATTCCGAAATCATTATGGTAATTCACCTTACGGAGAGGTGGATGCCTATCAGTTGATGATCTTCATACCGGGACACATACAAAGGCACCTGAGTCAGATGGAAGAAATACTTCGAGCGCTGGAAAGCTGAAAAAGCAAAAAGGCCAATTCAAGATGAATCGGCCTTTGTTTTGCTGCTACGAATAATTAGATCAGCTCCTTTTCCGGATCAGAATATCGCCATTCATGTTTTTGAAGGTGAATTCGGGGCCACCGTTATTGATCTCGCCGAATACCCAGGGATTGATGGTGATCTCATAGTTGCAATCGTCACAATCTCTTCCGCGTTTGACCTGATTATTACCTGACTTCATTTCCATATCAAAGTCCGTGTAGATCTCACCCTGGTCGGATTTCATTTTGGCTGAGACTTTCGCGGAAGCAGGTAAGGTCACGTCCACATTGCCATTCAGCGTAACAAAGGACATAGGCGCATCGTCATCCATTTTAACAAATCTTACATTGACTTGACCATTTACTGTATTGCAAACTACCGAGCCTGAGATTTCATCCAGGTTTACACCTCCATTGACACCTGATATTTCCATGGCCCCATCGACGGATTTCACATCGATCACCCCGTGTATGGTATGCAGGTTTAAGTCAAAGTTCGATGGAATTTTAATTGTCAGATCCGTTCTTTTCTTCCAGGATTCCGTGTTCACGGAGACGACATTGTCATTTTCCTTGGCTGTAATTTTCGCTGGATTGCTGGCGATACGTTTCATGCCGGGAGGAGCGGAACGATCTTTTTCGCGCTCTTCTTCCTCATTATGAGATCCAAAACTGGCTTCTATGATTACTTCCTGGCCATTATATCCTTCAACATAGATGTCGCCATTGATCTGGTTCACTTCTAATAGTCCTCTTTCTCCGGGACTGCTTAGCGGTACGGCTAATTTCTCATTGATCCCAGTTTGAGCCATGGCACTCAATGACCCGATTAGGAAACTTATTATCAATATCTTTTTCATCATTTTTCTTCTTAAATTCTTTTCAAAAACATGTCTCCATTCAGCGTTTCGAATTGAAACCTGGGGCCTTCTGATTGGCCAATTTTCACTGAGGTGGTCTGTTGTATCTCAAACCGAGTTGTTCCGCCTTTTCGATCTTCGGTCTTTTTAACTTCCGGAGGGATTCGCTCATAATCAAAAGCCGAAAACAAGTCACCTTGCATGGATTTGGCTTGTACTTCCGCGGAGAAATCTGCAGGCAATTCCAGTGTAATGTCCCCATTGATGGTATTGAACCGACTATCCTTTGTAGGTCTTGCGGCATAAGTGATGTCTATGTCTCCATTGATCGTCGAGATGTCGGCGGTTTCTTTGGCCCCGTCAATGAATATGGGGCCATTGATATTTCCGGATCGTTCAATGATGTTCATGTTGGTGATTCGGATCCGACCGTCATTGATGGTAGAAGCATGAAGCTTTACATTGACGGGAACTCGTAGCTTGTAATCGTACGCATAATCATAATCCGGACCCTCACATTGCATGCCGCCGCCGCGGAACCGATTATTGTCTAGATATTTGACAAAAGGGGCTTTCATGCGTAGACGCAGTTCATCTGTTGACTTTCGTTCATCTAGTTCAAGTTCTTCCATCGCTTGATCCAGCTCTTTTTGATTATCCGCATTGACCGTGATGTTGAGAACTAATTCTATGGTGTTGCCTGCGTATCCTTCGACAATCACATCTCCTTGAATATTGTCAACAATTAAATGGTAGTCGCCATTGGCCGGGACTTCATAACTTCTTTTGATTTCTTTTTGATCTCTGGTGGCGCTGATCCCGATGATGGGAATTAGCAAGGCCACATAAATGATTAAGTTTTTCATGATTTTATTTTGGTTTTTGACTTTCTATATGGACTTGAGTTGATCGATCGTAGACTCAATTTTTGATTTTACAGCTTCATTGATTTCCTCATCGGTCATCAGTTTTTCGAATTCTCCGATGGCTTGCTTTTCTCGGAGCGACAGCATCGCATCTGCAATGGCCGATTGCACAATAGGAGAGGACTGAAATGCGATGCTTTCCACCATGATCTGCCGGGCGGTGGCATTGTCCCAATAGCTGAGCAAGGCATCAATGGCTGCCAGCCGTACATTCACATTGTCATCGGTTTGCAAAGTGTTTCCCAATACCTTGATCACTTTGTCGTCTACTTCAACAAATTCCTGTGCCATACTCACGGCTTTGATCCGCTGCTGTGCCCCGGGCTGTTCGATCAAAGTGAGCATCATCATCTTTTTCATGCCCTGAACCTCATTGGTGAGTGTGGCTATTTCTGATTGTTGTGCAGGATTTCGGAATACTGCGAACCCTATGACCAGCCCAATTAGTGAAAAAGCGAGCCCCATTCTAAGGTTAGCAGTCAGCCAACCCGGCAATTGAAAAGATCGCTGGGATTGCTTAGCACTGCCTGCCATGTATCCGGCCAGTGCTGATTCAAATCGGGCATCCATGGCCATGCTTGGTTCCGGTGTTTCTATTTTGCCTAGTTGGTTCCAAATGGTCTTGTCCGCGTGAAGTTCCTCCTTTAAGTCTGGGTTAGCTTCCAAATAGCCTTTCAGAGGCCCTGTTTTTTCCTCACTCAGTTCACCAGCCAGAAAATCCATGTACCACTCAATGGCAATATTATGATTGATCGCTTCCATGATTTACACCTCCAACTTTAAATAAGCCTGTCTCAATTCTTTTAATATCCGATGCACACGGACTTTAACCGCACTTTCGGTCACTCCTAATAAATTGGCGACCTGTTCGTATTTCATTTTTTGGAACCGGGTCATTTCGATCAGTTCCCTTTTCTCTGGGGTCAGACTCTGCAAAGCTTGTCTAAGCATGCTCAGCTCATCGCTTTTCTCCGCAGCTACCTCCGCATTCTTTTCATCACTCAATTTTGCTTCCCAGTCTCCCATATCTTCTTGCCAGCTGTACCGGCTATATTTTTTGTAATGGTCGTGGTGGATGTTGCGCGCCATATGGAAGATCCAGGTTTCAAACTTGCCATCCTCCGAGTAAGTATGCTTGTATTTGAGGATGCGCATGAATACGTTTTGAACCAGATCTTCACTGGTAGCTCCGTCTCCCGTCAACCGGTAAAAAAATCCAAATACCCTTCTGCTGTAGCGGTGATAGAGCAAGGAGAGCTTTTCCAGGTCTCCTTTCTTCACCTTTAACATAAGCGCATGATCTGATAGTGAATCCAATATTCAGGTTGTTAGTCACCGGGTAAACCGGCCGAAATGAGGAAGGTTACATAGGCTTGGAAAAAATATTTTCAATTCTACCTATTTCACACCTCAGCGCTAATTTGTTAAGAATTTCATATTTAAATGTTGTGATTTTTGAAATTATAATAGCCATTGGGTCAATTTGGTAAGAAATTTTTGTCAGCCTTTAGGCATTCCCATAAATTGCATCAAGGAAGTCAATGAAAGACGGCTATGAAAGAAAAAGAATTGCCTATTCTCGTAAAAAATGATCCATGGCTAGAACCTCATGCAGATGAGATCAATGCGAGGATTAAGCGGCAATCGGATCGGCTTGAAGTAATCAATGAAAAATATGGTTCACTTAAGCAGTTTGCTGGCGCTTACCAACAGTTTGGTTTGCATTACGATAAGAAGGCCAAAGGTTGGAATTATCGAGAGTGGGCCCCCAATGCGAAAGCGCTTTTCCTGGCTGGAGCTTTCAATGACTGGGATCGGAACCAATACCCGCTGGAAAAAAATGCTGATGGCACATGGGAAATTTTTATTCCTGAGAAAGAGATCAATCTTTCGCATGGCAGCCAATACAAGGTGCACATCGTATCTGATAAGGGTGGTCATGACCGTATTCCTGCTTATGCGGACTATGTGGTGCAGGACGAAAAAACCTATGACTTCAGTGCCGAAGTTTGGGCTCCTGAAAAAGGGTTTAAGTGGACTGATCTGAAATTCGACCCATCGACAGCAAATGCCGCCCCATATATATATGAGTGCCATGTAGGCATGTCCACCGAAAAAGATGGAGTGACGACCTATCGGGAATTTGCAGAGCAAGTACTTCCACGGATCAAAGATCAGGGGTACAACGCTATCCAGATGATGGCCATTCAAGAGCATCCCTATTATGGGTCATTTGGTTATCATGTCAGCAGTTTTTTTGCGGCCTCCAGTCGTTTTGGGACGCCCGATGATTTGAAATTCTTGATCAATAAGGCCCATAAATTGGGTATTGCTGTGATCATGGATATCGTGCATTCTCATGCGGTGAAAAATTTAGCGGAAGGCCTGAATGAATTTGATGGTTCCGATGATCAGTATTTCCATCCCGGCGGACGAGGAACACATGACCAATGGGATTCGAAACTGTTCAACTATGGTAAAGAAGAAGTGCTGCAATTTCTGTTGGCTAATGTGCGCTTTTGGATTGAAGAATACCATTTTGATGGCTTCCGGTATGATGGAGTGACTTCTATGTTGTATTTCCATCACGGCAACATCTCTTTTGATCATTACGGCAAGTATTTCGACGAGGTAGATTGGGATGTACTGACTTACCTGCAACTGGCCAATTTGCTGATCAAAGAATTAAAGCCTGGAGCTATTTCCATCGCGGAAGACATGAGCGGTATGCCCGGACTTTGTCGTCCTGTAGAGGAAGGTGGTCTAGGGTTTGATTTTAGACTTGCCATGGGCATTCCCGATTATTGGATCAAAGTGCTGAAGCATAAGAGTGACGAAGAGTGGAACATTCATGAGGTTTGGGAGACCCTTACCAATCGCCGATACGGAGAACGGACCATTGCCTATGCCGAATCTCATGATCAGGCGCTTGTAGGAGACAAGTCACTGGCCTTCTGGTTGATGGATAAAGAAATGTATGACAATATGCATGTTGCTCACAGCAGCCATATCATCGATCGCGGGATCGCCCTGCATAAAATGATCCGTCTGATTACCATGAGTTTGGGTGGTGAAGGCTGGTTGAATTTCATTGGAAACGAGTTTGGTCATCCGGAGTGGGTTGATTTTCCAAGAGAAGGCAATAACTGGAGCTACCATTATGCAAGACGTCAGTGGAATCTTGCGGATAATGAAGAGCTGAGATATAAATTCCTGAATAATTATGGGGCAGCCATGGTGCATTTTGCTGATGAAAATGGTTTGGTAGATGCATCTCCCGCGCAGCAGATCAACATGGATCAGGACAATCATACCCTGATCTTTGAAAGAAATAACCTCATTTTTATCTTCAATTTCAGTCCAAACAATTCAGTCCCTGATTACAGGTTCAAAGTACCGGAAGAAGGAGATTATCAGGTGATCCTCAACTCGGATCGTTCAGAATTCGGAGGGTTCAACCGCATCGACGATGGTATGACGTATCCGGCAGTGTCCTTATTCGGTGAATATTTTTTGAGTGTTTATTTACCTAATCGGGTGGCATTGGTATTGAAGCGTGTGGATTGATCAATGATGGAGAAGACGACTGTTATCCCTGCATTGGAAGGTGAATTTTTAACAAGCAGTGCCTACCGGAAAATATATGCAACGGATGCGTCTGCTTACCGAGAAGTCCCTGAGGCAGTCGCGATCCCCAAAACCAGGCAAGACCTTATCGATCTGGTGCATTATGCCAATGCAAATGGCAAATCCCTGATACCCCGGACAGCTGGTACTTCACTGGCAGGACAGGTAGTGGGAGATGGGATAGTCGTCGATGTTTCCAAGCATTTCAATCAAATCCTGGAAGTAAACAAGGAGGAACAATGGGCCTGGGTGCAGCCTGGGATTGTTCGTGATGACCTGAATCGTGCATTGAAGCAATACGGATTGTTTTTTGCTCCGGAGACTTCCACAGCCAATCGGGCCATGATCGGAGGTATGATTGGCAACAATTCTTGTGGGTCCAATTCGGTCGTTTATGGCAGTACAAGAGAGCACTTACTAGAAGTAGAAGCCATCCTTGCAGATGGTAACGAAACCTGGTTCGGGCCGGTAGATCAGGATGCATTTTTGGCGCGTTGCAATGGGTTGGGCACTTCTGGTGATTTGCACACAGAGATTTATCTCAATACCCGAGAATTACTTTCCGATAAGGACAATCAGGATTCGATTATTAAGGAATATCCGAAGCATGATATTCCGAGAAGAAATACTGGCTATGCGCTAGACATGCTCCTGCGACATCAGCCCTTTGCCGACGAAGGTGACCCTTTTAATTTCTGTTCTTTAATCGCAGGATCGGAAGGAACATTGGCCCTGGTGACTAAAGCCAAGATCAGGTTGACACCTTTGCCTCCACCAAACAAGAAGTTGGTAGTCGTGCATTGCCATTCTATTGATGAGTCGCTGAAGGCCAATCTCGTGGCATTAAATCATAACCCATCTGCTTGCGAGTTGATGGATCACTACATTTTAGAGGCAACCGAACGAAACTTGTTGCAAAAGCAAAATCGCTTCTTCCTCGAAGGTGATCCGAAAGCCATTTTGGTAGTGGAGTTAGCAAGAGATAGTGAAGAGGTATTAGAAAAAGATATTGAGGCACTGATTTCGGAGTTGAAATCGGAAAGTTTGGGATATTCATATCCCATCATTGCACAGAAAGATGTATCCAAAGTCTGGAACTTGAGAAAAGCTGGGTTAGGCTTATTGTCTAATATTCCCGGTGACGCCAAGCCCGCTCCGGTAATCGAAGATACTGCCGTAGACGTCAAAGACTTGCCGGCCTACATCGCAGAATTCAATGCCATTTTGGCCAAACACGGATTGTACTCTGTGCACTATGCTCATGCGGGATCGGGTGAGCTGCATTTAAGACCGATCTTGAATTTGAAGACTTCTGAAGGAATTGGACTTTTTCGTCTCATTGCCGAAGAGATTGCGGATTTGGTCAAGAAGTATGACGGTTCACTTTCTGGTGAACATGGCGATGGCCGACTAAGAGGCGAATTCATTCCTAAAATGTTGGGCGAGCATAATTACGAACTGCTCAAACAAGTAAAGAAAACCTGGGACCCAAAAGGCATCTTTAATCCCGGAAAGATTGTCGATACGCCGCCGATGGACACCTCGTTGCGGTTTGAAAAAGATCAGGACACGCCTGAGATTGAGACAATGCTCGATTTCTCGGATAATGAAGGTTTTTTGAGGTCTGCAGAATTGTGCAATGGTTCCGGAGATTGTCGGAAATCCGAGCTAGCTGGCGGTACGATGTGCCCCAGTTACATGGGCACTAGAAACGAGCGAGAAACCACGCGTGCCCGGGCGAATATTTTGCGAGAGACCATCACACGAGATGGAGTGGCTTCGGCTTTCAATTCCGAGGATGTCAAGGAAGTCTTAGACCTGTGCTTGTCCTGTAAAGGCTGCAAATCCGAATGCCCTTCCAATGTGGACATGGGTAAGTTGAAAGCGGAATGGCAACATCAGCATTATCAGAAAAACGGAATTCCTTTCCGAACCCGGATGATTTCAGAGTTTTCCAGCTTGATGAAGCTAGCCAGTCTCGCTCCCTGGGCCTATAGTAACCCGATTACAAGTAACCTGTCGACGCGCATAACGGGTTTTGCTTCAAAAAGAAGCATGCCGGAGCTGGCAAAGGAGACTGTTAAGAAGTGGTACAAGAAGAAATTCGATCAGGCAGACAAGACCAAAAAAGTCTATTTCTTCTGCGATGAATTTACGAACTACAATGACGCAGGGATCGGTAAAACCGCTATTAAACTGCTTGATCGACTGGGATATGAAGTCCTATTGATCGATCACGAAGAGAGCGGGAGAACTTACCTATCTAAAGGTTTGCTGACCAAGGCAAAAGCTATCGCCCGAAAGAATGTGTCGCTATTTTCAGGACTGGTTAATCAGGTTACTCCATTGATCGGATTAGAGCCTTCAGCTATTCTTTCTTTTCGAGATGAGTACATTTCGTTGTTGCGAGATGAAGAGCAAGAAAAAGCAAAAGCACTTGCTGAAAATGTTTTAACGATCGAAGAATTTCTGGCTCGAGAACTGGATCATAAACGATTGACCAAAGATCAATTTCAGCAACAAGACCAGTTGATCAAGTTGCATGGGCATTGCCATCAGAAAGCCATTTCCTCGATGACGCCCAGTAAGAAGGTGCTGAGCTTGATACCTGGAACCAAAGTCGAGATGATCCCCTCGGGGTGTTGTGGGATGGCCGGCTCATTTGGTTATGAAAAAGAACATTTTGATCTTTCGATGAAGATCGGGGAGTTAGTCCTGTTCCCAACCATTAGGAAACAACCGGAAGAAGTCGTAATTGCCGCTGCAGGAACCAGCTGCCGCCATCAGATCAAAGATGGTACCAGCAGAATTGCCAAACACCCTGTAGAGATCTTGTTTGAGGCGTTGGCTTAATCCGATGCTACGGCTTCACCCCCCACCAAAGGGATTGCCTTCTACTTTTTGGTAGCCATCGGGAATTTCAAACAGATTGTCGCTGATATCCTTTGATTTCACTTCTGTTGCTGTGAGTAGCATCTTCATACCTTGATTGTTCACAGTAAACTCAAGTGGTAGGCCACTTACATTAGCCACTTTTTCCAGCATTTCGTTGAATGGTCCTGATTGAATAGCGTCGGTGTAATAAATTTCAACAGGGTAGCCGTCTGCACTTTTGCCAGTTATCCTTTTACAGGAATAGCCTGCTATTTTTTTCGTGTCACCGGAATGAACTTTGACATCAGTCATGTCCATGCCTTTCTCAAAATCATCCATCTTGGATTGGGTATGCATTTTTTGACCCATCATGTCCATGAGAACATCAGAGGTTTTAGCTTCACCATCTAATATGGTAACCAATGATCCTCCCATCATTTCCATCTCCATTCGTGTTTTGTTTCCTTTCAGGACATAAACCATGGTTTCAGGTAACATACTCTGTATTTGTTGTGCCTCTTTGGGGGGATTTACCAGGTTGATTTTGAAGGTGACTACTCCTTCAAAATCCTGTGCGGATAAAGAAATGAATACACCTGAAAAGAGAATAAAAAAGAAGAATTTTGATTTCATCATGGCAGTGATAATTTGAACCGCAATATACCAGTTTCGTGTAATCGCTTTAAACTGTTGTAAGAAAACAGCAATCAATACTGTTTATTGTTTGATGCAACTTGCATTTCCCCATGTCGGTTAATGATTGACTGGACTTTTGAATGAAACCTTCCATCTTTTGGGATTATGATCTTCACAATAAATATCTTAACTACAACGATTTCCTCACGTAACTAATAACTGAGAAATACAGGCCTTAAAATGCAAATTGCTGATCAAGACAATAAGAAAACCGTAGCGCTGGTACTTTCCAGCGGAGGAGCGAGAGGGCTCGCTCATATTGCAGTGATAGAAGAACTAGAAGCGCGCGGATATGAAATCACCTCCATTGCCGGTTCAAGCATGGGAGCATTAGTTGGTGCATTTTACGCTTGTGGCCAATTGGATGTCTATAAGCAATGGGCGTTGAAGTTGGACCCCTGGAGTGTGTTGAAGTTAATGGACTTCACAATAAGTCCTTACGGATTTGTGAGGGGAAGAAAGGTGTTTAAGACCCTGGAAACGATTATTCCTGATGTGGATATTCAAGACATGCGCATTCCTTTTGTCGCATTAGCCACGGATATGCACAAGGGTAAAGAAGTGGTTTTTAAAAAAGGAAGCATGTATCGTGCCATTAAGGCTTCGGCATCGGTACCCACGGTGATTACTCCATCCCAAAGAAAAGGCCGAATCCTGGTAGATGGAGGAGTGATGACGCCTATTCCAGTAGAATTCGTAAAGCGCAGGAAGAAAGACCTGTTGGTGATTTGCGACGTAAACGGACCTCAACCCTATAAGAAACCGAAAGGTCAAACACCTCCGTCCAAAGCTTATCTGGATCAGCTGCAATTGGTTAAGGCTACATGGGATAAGTTTTTTCCGGCTAATGAACAGCACGGCTACAAGAAAATGGGATATCTTGATATCATGGCCAAAACCATGGATCTGATGCAGGATAAGCTGACCCAATTATTAGTCACTCAATATCAGCCAGATTTGTTTGTACAGGTTTCACGGGATGTAGGCGGCATTTTTGATTTTCATAAAGCCTCGGAGATCATTGCAGCAGGTCGTCAGGAGTTCATTAAAAAGTATGAACAAAAGTCGCTACATCCGAAAAAGAAAAAGCGAGAAAAGGTGACGGCAAGCTTGTCAGAATCAAATTGATCACAACTTGATTAATATTCAAGGCAATCATGAGTTAGAATAGTAAGCCTCGGACTCCCAATTAATCAAAATTGTATGTAATTTCGCACTCGATTTTAGGTATATACATTATCCACAGAGAAAAATGGCAAATACGGGCAAAATTACCCAGGTCATCGGGCCAGTAGTTGACGTAAGTTTCGACGCTGAAGGCTCCACCCTACCAAATATTCTTGATGCAGTTCACGTAAACAAAGCTGACGGAACAAAGATTGTTCTGGAAGTTCAGCAGCACTTAGGTGAAGATCGCGTTCGTACCATTGCAATGGAAGCTACTGACGGCTTGACGAGAGGAATGGAAGTTGTAGATATGGGTTCACCGATCAAAATGCCTATCGGAGATGATATCAAAGGACGTCTTTTCAACGTAGTAGGAGAGGCCATCGATGGTATCGAGCAACCCTCTACTACAGAGGGGCTGCCTATCCACCGTGGAGCACCTAAGTTCGAAGAGCTTTCTACGGCAACGGAAGTGTTATTTACCGGTATCAAAGTGATCGACCTCATCGAGCCTTACGCAAAAGGTGGTAAGATTGGATTGTTTGGTGGTGCGGGTGTAGGAAAAACCGTATTGATCCAGGAGTTGATCAACAACATCGCAAAAGCATATTCAGGTCTGTCTGTATTTGCTGGTGTGGGTGAAAGAACAAGAGAAGGAAATGACTTGCTTCGTGAGATGATCGAAGCCGGCATTGTAAACTACGGCGAGGGTTTCAAAGAATCCATGGAAGAAGGTGGATGGGACCTGTCGAAAGTTGATAAAAAAGATTTATTGGAATCAAAAGCGACCTTCGTTTTCGGTCAGATGAACGAGCCTCCTGGTGCACGTGCACGGGTAGCTTTGTCTGGATTGACAGTTGCGGAGTACTTCCGTGATGGAGATGGATCAGGTCAGGGTAGAGATATCCTTTTCTTCGTTGATAACATCTTCCGATTTACACAAGCTGGATCTGAGGTATCGGCCCTTCTTGGACGTATGCCTTCAGCAGTGGGGTACCAGCCTACATTGGCCACAGAGATGGGACTGATGCAGGAGCGAATTACTTCTACAAAGAGAGGATCGATCACATCTGTACAGGCGGTATACGTGCCTGCGGATGACTTAACTGACCCTGCTCCGGCGACTACTTTCTCCCACCTTGATGCAACTACCGTACTTAGCCGTAAGATTGCAGAGTTGGGTATTTACCCTGCGGTGGATCCTTTGGACAGTACTTCACGAATCCTGAATGTTGAGACATTGGGTGACGAGCACTACAGCTGTGCTCAGAACGTAAAAGAGTTGTTGCAACGCTACAAAGAACTGCAGGACATAATTGCGATCCTGGGTATGGATGAGCTTTCTGACGAGGATAAGCAAGTTGTACACCGCGCTCGTCGAGTACAGCGATTCTTGTCACAGCCTTTCCACGTAGCGGAGCAGTTCACAGGATTGCAAGGTGTGCTGGTAGACATCAAGGATACCATTAGAGGTTTCAACGAGATCATGGACGGTAAGCATGATAACTTGCCAGAAGCCGCATTCAACCTGGTAGGAACCATCGAGCAGGCGATTGAGAAAGGTGAGAAAATGTTGGCTGAAGCTGAAGCTTAATCATGTACATCGAGATCATTACACCGGATGAAAAGTTTTTCGAGGGGGAAGTAGAGAGTGCTACTTTCCCTGGAATTGACGGATCATTTCAGGTATTGAATAATCACGCACCGCTTATTTCTACTTTGGGAAAAGGCGATATCCGATTTATCCGACTGGTAGAAAAGAAGCCGGAAGAAACCCACGTTTTGGTGGAAGGCGGAATTGTTGAAGTACTCAACAACCGAGTTTCTGTGCTCGCTGAAAAAATCTTTAGCGAGTAAATTCCCCATTTGCGTCTAGCAGGAGACATTTAAGTGGCTTGTCCCCTTATTGTCACCCTAAAAAAATAATGCCAGATCGGGCAGTCACGTTAGTTTTGTAATTGTGATCGAACCAGGATCACATACCGTGATCGTCCAATGAGGGTCAGTGTCATTTGGCGGTGATTTTTGCTGACTCTTGATCCGGTAGAATGCCTTGTTTGTTTGGCGGCTTTCAGGGCTTTAATGGTACTTAGTGGTTTCAATCAGTGAGTGGAGGCTACCTTTATTTTATAGAGGTAGCTTTTTTTATTTTGTGCCGGAGGTAGTTTCTTGGCTCCAGCCGAGAAACAATTATTCCTGAGGCTCTCAGCCTCGATCAGTAAATTACATTTCCAATTGGAATCAAGACCTCTCCCAAATCAATCATCGCATTAAAAAGAGAAAGCCGCTCAAATTGAGCTAAATCTTCAGTTCGAATGGCTGTAGGAATAATTTGCCCTTCTTCCAATAATTTCGCCCTTCTTACACCTGGCAATAGTGGCTCTTCGGGAGTGTGCCACACGTTGTTTTTAAGTAAGGCAATATTCGCATAACAGGTATCTGTCAGCAGTCCATTTTTTACAATAAGGATATCGTCCGCTGAATTTCTTTGCTCAAATAATTGCCCTAACTCCACTCGATCTGCATACTTATAGCCATAATCAATGGTGTCAGAAGTAACCAATTGGAGGGAATTGATTTTCTTTCTGACGTAAGGATGTATTTCAATCTGATGCTGACGCTCGCCATACAAGACCCGAACCTTCCTAATGGAGGAACCAGGTATTTCTGATGGGATAATGTCTTCCAACACTAAGGGTGAAACATGGCCATAAACTTCCTTAAAAACACGATTGACACGCTTTTGATGATATTCCAGGAGCGGAAATCCCTCCCCATCTAAACAAATGCTTTCAAGAAACTGGAACATAGATCTTATCACGTATTTCCTGATATTCTTTTTCAGCGACACTTTGTGCGGTAATGCCTGCTCCACTTTTATAGACGAGTCCGTTAGAAGTTTGCTCAATGAATCGTATCATGACTCCAGAGGTAAGTTTTTTCCCATCATAGATGCCACAGACGCCAGTGTAAAAATTGCGATCATGTGTCTCGGTTTCATGGATCATCGCGACTGTTTTTGGCTTTGGGGCACCTGAGATCGACCCGGCAGGTAGTAGCTCGAAGAGTATGGATCCAATTTGATCTTGCCAATTAGTGTCTAATTGTCCCCTTACCTCAGAACTCACTTGTAATAAGTCTTTTTGTCGAGACTTGATCTGATCGATGTATCGAAACCGAGGAACATGCACTTGATCAGCGATGCGACTCAGGTCATTGCGAATAAGGTCCACAATGGTCACGTGTTCGGCAATCTCTTTTGGGTCATTCAATAAGCGGCTTGCGGCATCAGGTAAAGAGGCGTCAATGGTGCCCTTCATGGGGAAAGAGGCAATCTGTCCTGATTCATCTATGGATACAAAGCGTTCCGGAGAGAAACAAACAAAGTGGTCCTGATAATAGATTTTGAAAAGTGCTTTGGTACTATGAAAAATGTCTAGCTGGGTGCCAGAAGATTTGACAGGTGAACTGAAGGTAAGGTTAGTCAGGAACGAATTACCAATATTGATTTCCTGTTGTATGGCGTCGAAGGCTTCTCGGAATGCTTGAAATGATAGGTGTTTCGGAAAGATTTCAATGGTCGTAGGAGTTGAAGGATTGTAATTGCGGTAGCCTTCAATATCGAAATATACGGCACTATCCTTTAATGGGAGCTTTGCAACATAGGCTTCTGTTGCTTCAAAATTGGTAAAAAATATGAAGGGTGTACGAGCCTGGCCAAGCTCGTTCATGTACGCAATGGCTTCATTGCGCTGGCGAATCATTCTTCTTACGTCTGAAGCGATTGATCATTTTCTTTTCATAAGCCCAGAAGAAATCAAACTGGCCAAACAGAAACCCGTAAGTCAGCAGGATCACGTTGTAAAATGGGAAGATCAAGACCCAGTATACGATTTTGAACCATTCGTTGGTCGTGCCATTATCAGTCACGTAGTTGGTAACGAGGGGTTTTATCAGAAGGACTGTGAATCCAGTGCAGGCGAATACGATCAGTATAATGATGACCTGTTTGATACTGGTCAGTCCCCATTTTTCCTGAAGCTTATTGATCCAACTCATCAATCTTATTTTCAAATGCAGACCAGTTTTGGCCTTTCGGGGCGCAAGTTAATTGTAAAGGTTCTTTTCTCACGGGGTGAACGAAGCTTAATTGAAAAGCATGCAAGGAAATGCTCTTATCCGGATTAGGCGTGCCTTTTCCGTATCGAAGATCCCCGACTATCGGACATCTCATACTGGCCAACTGAACCCGTATTTGATGTGGCCTGCCAGTTTTAGGTTTAACGTGTAATAAGGAATGACCCTTTTCTACGAGTAGGATTTCATAGGAAAGTTCAGCTCTTTTGGCTCCATTCCTTTCCCTGTTGTAGGCCTTAACGAGGTTTTTGCTCCCATCTTTGACCAGCCAATGTATGAGTTTGCCTTCAGTTTCGATGGGCACCCCCTGAACGACGGCCAGATAAGACTTTACAACCTTGTCTTCCCGAAACAAGCGATTCAACCGCTCAGAAGCTTTTGACGTTCTGGCGAATGTGACAATTCCGCTCACAGGCCTGTCCAATCGATGAACCGGATGGAGGTAAACTTCACCGGGCTTGTCGTATTTCTCTTTGATGTATTTTCTGCCCCAGTCTGTCAAGGTAGCATCGCCGGTCTTATCACCTTGTACCAGCCATCCTGAAGGTTTGTGAATCACCAGTAAGTGGTTGTCTTCAAAAATGACTTGTGGTTCGGAGGTGCTTTTGGACTTCATGAATAGCGCAAAAGTATGGATTTCCTCCCATGGGAATGTCTATTCTGATACTTGTCGAGCTATCTTTATCCATCGATGAAGAGAAGGCAATTTGTTCGGAATACACTCCTGGGAAGTACACTTCCTTTTTGGTTGCAGGGTTGTAAGTGGGAATCCAAAGTCAACTTTCCAATTACGGTCCATTCCGATCATTTGACCGGGCATTTGATGTTCGAAAGCCAGCAATGGCCTAGAAAACAAGCGGCCTCGGTTCCTTTGATCATTGCTGGGGGTGGTGTGGCTGGATTAGCCGCGGCATGGAAACACCGTGAAAAAGATTTTCGATTATTTGAATTGTCGGATCGGTTTGGAGGCACAGCTTCCAGTCAATCCTTTCACGGCATTGATATTTGTCAGGGAGCTCATTATGACCTGGATTATCCGGATTATTATGGAGAGGAGGTACTGCAACTTTTAGAGCAAATTGGTGCGATCGAATATCAATCCTGGAAAAAGTCCTGGTCTTTTACTGATCGTCAGCATTTGATTCCTGCGACAAGAAGGCAGCAGTGTTATCAAAATGGAAGAATCCGGGCTGATGTTATTCCAGAAGGGCCACAAAAAGTAAAATTTTTAGCAGCGATTACTCCGTTTCTGGGTGAGATGAAATTGCCTACCCGTCATATCAGTAGGGACCTGACTTATCTTGATCAACAGAATTTTGTGAATTTTCTGTCTCAAAGCATGGAAGTTGATGCCGAATTCAAACGTTACCTCGATTACCATATGATGGATGATTATGGAGGAACGGCCGATCAGGTTTCTGCACTTGCGGGCATTCACTATTTCATGTGTCGGCCTTATTATCGAGAGCCTGTTTCACTCTTTTCACCACCGATGGGGAATGACTATTTTGTTCGGAAGATGATGGCTCAGATGGATGAGGATAAGCTTCATAAAAAACATCTTGTGTCCAGGGTTGAGAAGAAGGGACCAGGTTTTGTGGTGGAAGTGTTGGACATTGAACAAAAATCTGTACAGGTTTATGAGGCGGAGCAGGTGATTTATGCAGGGCAAAAACATGCGTTGAAATATGTTTTCCCAGAGGAGTACGATTTGTTTGCTGATAACATTTATGCTCCCTGGATGGTCATCAATTTCATCACCGATCAACAACCGGAACAATTTGGATTCTGGCAAAATGAATATTTGGGAGAAGACCCTTCCTTTCTTGGGTTTATTGATTCCAGTGTGCAGGATCGTGGGAGTCTCAATGGAAACCGAGTGTTAACTGCCTACTATTGCCTGAAACCTGAAGACCGTAAGGTACTTAAAACCATCCCTGAAAATAAGGATAGAATTGTATCGGAGACCCTGGAGAAAATAGAGTCGTTTCTCGCTACAAAATTGCCGATCAAGCAAGTGTTCATCAAGGTCATGGGGCATGCCATGCCGATACCTGAAACTGGCTATCTGTTTCAGGAAAGAAGTGCAGCAACGAGCTTGTCCTATGCTGGAGTCGATACGGGTCGACTGCCCCTGTTATTTGACGCGCTCGATTCGGGATTGCAGGTTTAAGTTAGGAGCCGTCATTCCGGTCTTCATAGTACACGCATCTTCTATGAAAGGTATTTCATGTTGAAGTACCGGATACTCAACATTTGTATATGCGTTACCACGGCCGAGAGAAACCGCAGCTAAAATTACGAATTAGATCTCCGCTTCAGCTCTTCAATCTGATTCAGTGCAGTCTGCAATTCACGCTTCAACTTTATTTGAGCTTCACGTGCTTTGTTTTTAGTGTTTTCCAATTCAGTACTGATGGTTTCGTAATCTTCTCTGGCTTGCTTTGCTGTGGAAGATCCGGATTTTCCTGTCCACCAAATGATCACACAAAGTATCAACAGGATCACAATGATGCCCCAAACCACCAGATGATAAGTCGACTTTTGAATGTCCGCACCAAGGAAAGAGATGGTAGTGGTATTACTCTGTGCTTTTTCCAGTTCCGCGCTGATTCCATCCATTTTGGATTGCAATTGCTCCGTCTCCAGTTTTCTTTCTGTGACTTCCGTAAGCAATCGAACAGATGCTTCTTGTTGGAATCGAAGACTGTCCTGCACTTCCTTCCAAAAGTCGTCCATTCGAGTGGTGGTGATCACCTTAAATTGCTCATAGGTCTCACTCGTTGTTTTGAGTGCATTGAATTTTTCATCAAGTGTAACAGGTGCAACAGGCTCCTGATCTTGAGCGATTGACAGATTTGGCATGAAAAAAGTTACCAAAGCCAACAAGCATAATGTAGAGAAACGACGCATAAGAATGGTTTCTTGAATTTCAACCGCGAAGTAATCGAACATTATTTAATTCTACAATAGAAAGAAGAGAATGCGTCTTAATACAAATCCCAGTTGCCAGCTAAATAGTAACGATAGAGTACGGGATCGTGGATGCGATTGGGCTTCACTTTATTGTATTGTTTTTTGAAGACCTGCTTCCCAAATGAGGAGATCAAAGTGAATGCTTCTTGATTGAGCCACTGAGTGGAGACGCGTAACTCTTGTTTTCGTAGCTGTTCTCCCAGATTTGTTGTTGCTTCTTTACTGCCAATCACCCATCCCCATTCTCCAAGTGTGGGGACTTGATTATGTAGAGGGAGCGTAGTAAATCCCGCTTTGGACATGGTCAATTGGATACATTCGAAAGCTTGTTGGGCATAATAGGGGCTTCCTGCCTGTGTGATCATCAGTCCACCCAGACGAAGCGCTTGCTTGCATAGCCAGTAGAATTCCTGACTGTAGAGTCTGCCCAAATCGACTGTTCTGGGGTCTGGAAAATCTGCAATGATAACGTCATATTGACCTTTGACGCTTTCCAGATAAGTAAATCCATCTTGGTTAATTACCTCTACCATTGGATGATTCAGGGCATTTTCATTAATGTCCAATAGGATAGGGTGATTTTGGGCCAATTTGGTGACACGGGGATCCAGGTCTACGAGGACAATTTTTTCAAGGTCAGGATATTTGAGTAGTTCTCTTACCGCAACGCCATCTCCGCCACCAAGCACAAGAACGCTTTTTGGAGCTTCATGTAAATGCATGATCGGATGAACCAACGGTTCATGATAGAGTGCTTCGTCAGCAGTGCTTAGTTGCTGGTGTCCATTCAGGAAAAACCAGTAATCATCTCCGGAATACGTCAATACAATTTTTTGATACTTGCTCTGTTCGCTGTAAACGACCCGATCATTGTATCGAACCCGGTCTCCCCAATTTACCACGGCCTTGGAAAGGAAAGCCGAAGCGCAAATGATGATGATCACACCCG
The DNA here is from genome assembly GCA_033344775.1 of Cytophagales bacterium. NCBI lineage: Bacteria > Pseudomonadati > Bacteroidota > Cytophagia > Cytophagales > Cytophagales bacterium. Next base: position 412,060 of record JAWPMT010000007.1, read on the forward strand.
AGATATAGCCCAGCATGCGTTTACGCTTATTTTTGGGGAGCTCTTTCCAAATAACAATGATCACAGTGATGGCCACGGAAAAATTGACCGCTCCCAATATAACGGGGGTATAGGTCAGGCCTAAATGTGGTAAACCAATAAAAGCAAAGAATACACCGCCCGCCAAACTGCCATAGTAATCATTTTCCATGGCCGAAGAGATATTGACCCGGAGGCTTTGGAACTGTTCGTTCAGTCGAATGACCAGCGGGATTTCCATGCCGATCAGTAAACCCACACTGATGCTTAAAATGTAAATGATTGCGGTAGGATCACTGTAGATAGCGAAAAAAGTGTAGACAATGATCGTCACATTAGAAGCGATCACCGACAGCCCGAATTCAATCCAGACAAACTTTTCAATGAGATTCGTTTCAATTCGTTTACTCAATCGACTGCCCAGGCCCATGGAAAAGAGCATGGTCGACACGATCATTGTGAATTGAAAAACAGAATCCCCTAGAAAATAGGTGGCAAGGGTCGATAAGGTGTATTCCGAAACAATACCTGCCAGTCCGGTGGCAAATAGGGCCGCCTTCAGGAGGGTAGACGTATACTTCATGTGGTTGGTGTTACCTCCCTATCAATAGGAAGTAAGTGACCAGGCAATGAGCATGGATCCGCCCACATAAGCAAATGCTTCAATGATGGCTGCGCCTACATTGGGATGTTCCTGATTGACAATTTCGTCCGTTAGTTTTTGGCCAGGTAAAAGTATTTTATCAGTCAATGTTCTGGCAATGGGTAAAAACAAAAGGCCAATGGTCGTGTCAACCGCTACATCGCTGAGCGTAGAAGTCCAGCTTTCGAAATCGTGCATCAGCGCAAAGCGAATGAGATTTGCAATGGCGATCACTGCACCTGCGTAACCAACCCCTACCGCAACATTATTCTTCTCAATGTGTTCGTGAATGTCGTAAGGAGTGATCAGGTTGTAAACCAAAGAGGTGATAAACAGAATGCCTTGTCCGAGTAGCCAGTAAAGCACAGCAGTAACAATAGGACCACCATCTCCATGTCCTTCTCCGTGAATAGCTCCCAGAACAATCAAACCAGTGGCAATGGCATTGGCTCCTTCAATGATTCCGGTACCCAGGTTTTTATCCTCCAGGATCTCCTTCTTCATGTTGAACTTGGAGAAGATCAGCTTATCATTGATGATCAATGTGATGTTTAGCAGGATGATGGACAATGCTCCGTAGATCCCTATGTCGATCAGATCATTGATCAGCCCCTGAGATTCGCCTACTACAGCACTTCCTATGGCAAGAAGCAACCCAATGTAATATCCTACATAAGCAAAAGAGAAGGCGAGGTTGTCATTTTCAACCAGTTCCCAGCTGACCTTCACTTTTGGATGGAACAACTGATAAGTGACTTTACCAACGAGGAAAAGAACGAAACTGGCCAATATGTAAATGACTGTGGTCAGTACGCCATCTAAGATTCCCATAAGTATATTTTAGATTAGGAGTGTAGAATAAAAATACAGATTATTTACCAAAACCGCCGCCGCGTGACCTTGAACTACTACTTGAGCTACGATTACTCGAAGTACGCCCCGTTCTGCTAGCTACCCGGTTTTTAAAGCTGGAATTATTTCGGCTCCAACTAGAAGAAGGATTACTGTTTCGGTTATAAGAACTATTTGTTCCGTAATACCTTCCACCAGAACCACCACCTTCGTCGCGTGGGCCGTAATATCTGCGACCGCTGCCATAATAGTTGCCGCGCCAATCGTTGTAGTAGGATCTTCTTGCCGGGTAAGTCATCATATTGAACATGCTGCTCATGAATGCATATTGTCCGTAGAATGCCCAGAAACTTGATCCGCCACTGTTGTTCCAGTAGCCGTACCGCGGATTCCCGACATAGTTGTTATATCCGGGAGGAGCTACGTTCTTGGTCAACTTCCCAGTACTATCTCGCGCAGCGATTTCCATCCCCATGTCATTCACATAAGTCTTGAATTCTTTTTCGCTGACCTCTTTCCAGTCGGTTTCTATTTCGCTGATATTGTTGGGGTCAGAACCACGAACGATCTTATACTTATGGAAATACGACTCGAAAAAGTTGCCTTTCACATCCATGTCATAAAGGATGATCGAATACACTTCATTGTCGGGGAGGTCCCTGATGATGTCATCGAGCGGGCTTTTTTTGTAACTGCTTCCGCCGCCGCATCCCAAAAGAAAGAATGCCAGTAAGGCGAAGCTAAAAAACCGAAATAGTCTGGAAATGGTAAAGGTGTACATGGTGCTTAGCTGCTGCCGGGTATAATGTTGGAAATTTGATAGGACTCTATGGAAATCCCTTCGGAGGCTTCAAAGGTCTCTTCATCCCACTGGGAGATCGAAACAATTTTGTCCTCTTCTTCTGTGAGGTATTCAAACGAAATTAATTCTTCCCAGTCTTCCGTTTTTTTGCCACATTCCCGGAAATGCCCGGCTGTGTCGGAATTCAGGAAATATTGCTCACCATTGTAGTGGATCTGTCTGGGGGCTTTTTCGGTCCGGGCGATTTCATCAGCCACATCTTCATCGATCTTTCGGATCTTCATCGGCCGGAAAATACCCAGTTTCAGCATGCCCTCATCTTCTACACTGAGGAAGGCAACATCATCTCCACTGTCAATTTTGTATTCGTACGAAAAATTATTGGTGTTCCATTGGTATTCGTACTTCTCCTTGACGACCCAGCTTTTAAGGTCGTACTCAAAAATGAAACCAACATCCAAATCTGAGATTTGTAAATTGGTTACATCGTAATCAGGTTCTTTCTTCTTTTTAAAAAAGTTAAACATTCGGCGAGTCGTTATTTTTCGGTAACCTTTTGATAAAGATACATGATCCCAAGGACCAACAAAGCGATGATGCCTACCTTAAACAAAAATGTAAAAAAAATACTGAAGAGAAATACCACCAGCACCAGTATCAATGCTGACTTGATTAAGTCCATGACCAACATGTTTTGTGAATTAAAATTTTGAGAAGGAAAGTATTCCGAAGAAGAGCTTTTGACCTTAAAATCCGCTAGTTCTTAATGATGGGATTTTGAACTCCTTCGGAATACGCTATGTCGTTGTTACATGCCCAGCTTGGCCTTCATGGCCGCCAGGTCATCGGAAGCTTTCGTGTTCGTGCCATCCAGTGCACTATCGATCTCATCATCCAAAGATTTAGACTCTCCGGCGATATCGCCATAGGCTTCAGCCAACGCTTCTTGTTGGGCAACTTTATCTTTCATGCGCTCAAGCATGCTTACGGTGCTTGAAGAGTCGATCTGCGCCATTTGCTTATTAACTTTAGCAGTGGCTTCACTCACCTTCACGCGCGCTTTCAACGTGCGCAATTCATTTTCATATTTGCTGATCTCCGCTCTAAGCTTCTTCACCTTGCCATCCAGCTGAGACACGTTATTCTCAAAACGATCTTGCTCGTTTTTAGATTGTGTCAGTGCCGCAGTGAATTCTTCTTTTCTGCTCAAAGCCTCAGTAGCTAAACGATCAGCATCAGAAGCTTCCATTTCACCTGATTGTGCTTTTTTCAAGAGCAACATGGCCTTATTCTCATAGTCTTTGGCTTTAGACATGTTGGTTTGCACGTCATTCTTGGCACGAATGGCCATGGCTTTTACCTCGGCCAATGCCTTAAGGCTGGCATCCAGATCTTTTTTCAGATCTCGAATACCTTGTTCTGTTAGCTTAATAGGGTTCTCTAATTTATCGAGGGCAGAATGAGCCTCTGCTTCCCCCATTTTAAACATTCTTTTGAAAACGTTCATTTTGTTTCTATTTATTAGTTCTTACTAAATGCAATTAATTCGTCTGTGTATTCACTCAACAATAGTGCGAGTGAGTTTAGTGTGGCCTCTATTTCATTCAGATCAAGATTTTCACACTCGTGGGTATTGCGGAAAAGCACGCGTTTCCCGGTCTCATCCAGTGCAAATGCGCCGTGGATGATGTCTCTGTTTTTCATCAATAACTTCTTGAAGATCTCTCCCGAGTCGGCAGAAAGGTCGAAGAGATACTGCTCTACGATAACGATCGGTTCAGATACGATGAGGACAACATTTTTCATGCCTTCTTCCTCATTTTCGACTACAAATACGCCATCCTCTTCATCTTCCTGAACGATGGTGAAGTCGAGTTCTAGTAGGTAGTCCTTTACTTTTTGAAAGTACGAGTTCATAGTTTGAGATTGAGATTAGTCATTGTTCCGAAAATACAAATTTTGTTCCTTGTTGTCATCTTTCTGCGTCATTGTCATCAGGGCAATTCGTGTTTCCGGGATTAAATTTAATTACTTTTACGGAGTATTTGGTCAAAAGTTATAGCATGGCTCAAAAAAATAGCAAAAATCTTTCTTTCATTGGAGAAAACATCAAAAAGATCAGAATGGCAAAGAATATTAGTCAAGCTGAGTTTGCAGGCCTATTTAATTTGGCAAGACCAAGTGTGGGTGCTTATGAAGAAGGAAGGTCAGAGCCAAAAATTGACACAATCATACAAATTGCTCATCATTTTAGAGTATCCATTGATGTGTTACTCACCCGAGAGTTGACTGTAAATGATATTTATTCCTTTGGATTGGTCAATGAAAAGCTCAACAAGGCACACAAATTAACCGAAACAACCAAAGAACCATTGGCGGAAGCCATCGCCTTTGTAGAGGTCAAAGAATACATTAATTATTTGGTACAGTACCAAAATGGTGATTTTGTCAGCAACCTTCGCAGGATTGCAATTCCCAAAGGGAATGTGAGAACCATGCGCGCCTTTGAAATGAATGGTAGCGAAATGGAATATCATCAGCAAGGGTTACACCACGGGGATATTTTGATTGGTAAAAAAGTCGAAGTATCAGACCTTGATCATTTACATGGCGCATTGGTAACGCTTGTTACCGTAGATGGGATCATTAATAAGCGCATAGAAAGTGCCAACGACAAGCAACTGAAATTAATTACCGATGATCCGAATTATGATGCGATGGTCGTTGATTTGGGACAAATTTTAGAAGCCTGGAAAGTGGAAGCGGTTTACTCCACCTATCTGAATCCCCCTACCATACTAGAAGAACGTGTGATGAAGCTTGAGAAGATCGTTGAAGAGCTGACCAAGGAGTAACATGGGAGTGCCCCGTATCAGTATTCGCAAGTGTTCTTATCAAGAGATCCAGTCACTTCGAAAACTGTATTTACAGGAGCAGAATTGTCAGATTCGCTATGATTCGTGTCACTGGCGTGGCTGGGCTGACCATTATGCCTTGAGCCAGGAAGAAAAACTCATCGGCTACGGAGCAGTGAAAGGACTGGAAGAACTAAGTGATCGTGATACGATTTTTGAAGTGTATATCCTTCCACCTTTTCGGGGACTTTCTTCGAATTGTCTTTCAGTATTACTTGATTCATCCGGAGCTCGCTATATGGAAGCGCAAACCAACGACCTGCAGACGACACAGTTACTTTGTCAAGATTGTGAGCATATCCGTAGTGATGTCATCTTATTTGAAGATGCCATGCAAACCGATTTTCCGGATCAGGGAACGACATTTCGCAAACGCAGACCTACGGACCTGGTGTTTGGAAAACAAAGTGACAAAGATGAATATGTCCTGTTACTCAATGATCAGGTAGTCGCTGCGGGAGGGTTTTTATTGCATTACAATGAACCATTTGCCGATCTTTATATGGAGGTTGATCCCGAGCATCGGAGAAAAGGTTATGCAGCGTTGATCTTGCAGGAGATTAAGAAAGCCTGTTACCTTGCTGGCAGGATTCCCGCGGCAAGGTGTAACATCTCTAACCCCGGGTCGAAAGCAAGCTTATTAAAGGCGGGGTTCAAAATCGTGGGTTGTATGGTAACAGGTGAAATCAAATCAAATCATGGTGTCAATTGAAGAGCAAGTAGGCAAACTATTGGAACAAGTAAGGTTTTTTCGGCGATCCAATGAATATACGGAAGCATGGATGCGTCTACGCGAGGCTTATGACCTCTGCCCGTCGGACAGTGATGATTTATTAGGGCGCTTACACGCCATGGAAGGACAGTTGTACAGAGATGATGGGCAGCTACAAAAAGCGACCATTCTTTATCAAAAAGCATTAACGCACTTTCAATCGGAGAAAAGGTCCCTTAAACAAGCGCATACCCTTCGCCACTTGGCAGAAATGGAAGACGAACTTGGACACGTCGATATTGCCCAAAACTATCTCGAGCAATGCCAATCCATCTATGCTGGCCTGCCACAAACTTCACCCATGGATCTGGCCAATTTCTACCGGGTCTATGCGCTTTTCCTCGAAAAGAATCAAGCAACAGAACCCAAGGCCCATGCATTATGGGTACAAGCGCGTGACATCTACTCAGAATATGGCATTGAAGAAGGCGTGAAGGAGTGCGACGATCATTTGAATAGCTGATTTTTCCTGGGTCAAATACGCCAAACCGTTTTGCGTTTGTTATTAAATCCGTTACTTACATGAAGTTTTTTGATGCGTTTGTGAAGTCATTAGTGGAATTGTAATCCATTTTATGGAACTTTGAATCAACAACTGATTCAAAACCATTTGACAACTTATGTACTTTCTTTCATTTTTGGCTTCAACCGGATTCAAGGCCAGCTTGAATAACATAGAATCCAGGATACTATTCATCCTATCATTTGTTCTTCTTATTGTCTTCTCCTCTCATGCGCAACAATGGGAAACGAACAGTGGGAACCTATACTTCAATACAGGAAATGTAGGAATCGGTACAAATAACCCCGAATCAAACTTACACTTGAAAGGAGATGGTCTAAGTTTTTGGGTCTCACGTTCAACATACCTTTCACAAGGTTCGGATATAGGTATAGATTTCCGACAATTAACTCATAATGGTGCTTTTAGAACAGGAGGAGCAATTAAATCAATTTCTACGGATACTTATACAGGTGGTGTAGGTTCTACATACGATTCGGATTTAGTACTGTATAGTGCTGGTGATGGACAACTAGTGGAAGGTATCAGATTAACTGCCATAGGAAATATTGGAGTTGGTACATCTAATCCGGAAGCCAAACTTCACATTAAGGGAGATGGTCTTAGTTTAAGACTGACTCCAAATACATATAACTCAACCGGATCGGAAATTGGTGTGGATTTTAGACAATTAACTCACAATGGCGCTTTTAGAGCGGGAGGAGCAATAAAATCAATTTCTACCGGCACTTATACAGGAGGTGTTGGGTCAACATACAAGTCTGATATAGTACTATATAGTGCTGAAGCCGGGCTGTTGGTGGAAGGGTTGAGAGTTAATAGTGCTGGAAATATTGGCATCGGCACTATTTCGCCTACCCAAAAACTAACCGTAAATGGCAAGATAAATGCCGAGGAGATCATCCTAGAAGATGTAGCTGGAGCAGACTTTGTGTTCGAAGAAGACTATGACCTGCGCACCCTGGAAGAGACCGAACAATTCATCAAAGCCAACAAGCACTTGCCAGAAATTCCATCTGCTGCTGAAATGGCCGAAGAGGGCTTAGCCATCAAGGAAATGAACATCCTGCTACTGCAAAAAGTGGAGGAATTGACCTTGCATTTGATTAGAATGGAGAAAGAGGCGGAAGTAATTAGGCAAAGATTGCAGGTGCTGGAAGAAAAACAATAGAGACAAAAAAAATTTTATATGAACAACACAACAAGAACTAAGATTTTTATCTTATTGATGACGCTGGTAGGTTCCGGAGTGATGGCCCAAACTTATACTGCGCCACTGAATGTAACTAGTAATAATGATGCCATTGCAACTTATATGACCACCGATAATACCTGGCTCTTCACGCAGTGGCTAAACAGTTCAGGTCAGCGCAAGGCTTATATGGGATTGAGTTCAAACTTGTCAGAATTCAGGCTAAACCTTGAAAATGGAACTGACGAATTTAATATTAATGGAGCCGATGTTGGAATTGGAACGTACACCCCACAAGCGAAATTAGATGTCAGAGGATCGATCTACTCTACAGGTGATTTTACGTTTGGAACGAATGCCGAATTCTCACTGAGGAGAACAGTGGGTGAAATTGGACAAGGGGCCGATTTAATCATAGAAAATAACCAGGGTTCTACCAATCAGCGGTTCAAAATCATTGATGGCACATCTAGTACTCCCCCAGGTTTTGCTTTCGATGTTAGTTTCGATGCGGGTTCAACCTGGGAACGAGATTTTGTTTACAGAGGTAATAAGCTTGGCATCGGAACAGCCACACCTAATGCGTTACTAGATATTGCTGGTAATACTGCCGTGTATGATGATTTTATTGGATATTCAGGTGTAACCAACGGGACTCAGCCTAACGGTAAAGCGCCAACATTGATCATAAGAGAAAATACTGCTGGGACGAAATCTCCCAATGGAGCAACCTATAAAGGCGGACTAAGCTTTGGTGTAGGTGGTGCAGGGATTTATTCTGTTAATCCCAACCCTCACGGAAGTGCGAATTATGGTGATTTGAGATTTCATACTACCTATTACAATGGCAGTGGCTTTAGTAACGCGGACCGCATGGTCATCACCAGGAGTGGCGTTATAGGAATAGGTACTGTTTCCCCGGTGGGCTTATTGGATATCAGAGGAACTGGCACCATGGATAGTAGGTATAAGCCGTCAAAATCCTATCTCAGAATAGGTGATGGCAATATTTCTTTGCTCATGGACGGAAATGAAATTTATAGTAATCACAAGCTCATATTTGGTTCCTCCTACACCAAAGAAATTAGTTTTCGAAATGTAAGTTCCACGGCGTATGAACAGCTTATGGTCATTAAGCCTAATGGCAAAGTTGGGATCGGTACTAATTCGCCTACACAAGAGCTTTCAGTGGACGGCAAGATCAACGCCGAGGAGATCATCCTTGAAGATGTATCCGGAGCAGATTTTGTATTCGAAGAGGACTATGACCTGAGGTCATTAGAAGAAACAGAACAATTCATCAAAGTGAACAAACACCTTCCTGAGGTTCCGTCTGCTGCTGAAATGGCTGAAGAAGGTCTAGCAATCAAGGATATGAACATCCTGTTGCTGCAAAAAGTAGAGGAATTGACTTTGCATTTGATCCGGATGGAGAAAGAGGCCATTGAGATGAAACAAAACACGGAGAATCTGACGTCCAAGGTACTTCAACAAGAAGAGAAGATTCGGAATTTAGAAGCAGCTCAAAATAATTAATAATAGACACGATGAAAAGAGTAATATGTTATGGCCTAATGGTCATACTCGGTTTTGTGACTCAGGCACAGGACAATAACACCGGAGAGCCTACGTTTTTGCCTCCCAATGCGGCGGCGTTTAGCAAGTATGGAGACATTCCCGTCAGTCATCATACGGGAGTTGCCAATATCAGCATTCCCATCTTCACGATCACGGAAGGTAATTTATCCTTACCCATATCCATGTCATATCACAGTGGTGGCATCCGCGTGGATGAAATGGCGAGTTGGGTAGGTTTGGGTTGGTCTCTGAATGCCGGAGGAGTGATCTCTCGCTCTGTTCAGGGTGGTCTTGATGAAGGGAATTTTAAACCTCATGCGGTATCAACAAGAGCGGGTTGGGGCTGGTACCGTGATAAAGGTGCGCCACCGGAAATTACCAATTACCAAACCGCGTGCCCAGATCAATATTTCGATCCAGTTACTGATTCACTCACTACTCCAAAGATCAATAACCAAAATCCCGTCGCTTCCAGTACCCCGTCTTGCTACGACTATCACTATGATGCAGCCAGAGGGTTAATTGATACCGAACCGGATATTTATTCCTTCAATATTGGTGGGTATTCAGGCAAGTTCTTTTTCGATGAACTACAAAATCCGGTTTTGATGCCCATTCAGGATATTGAAATTGATGTGACTTACCATGCCACCAATAAGAAGTTTGATCGGTGGAAAGTGACTACTCCTGATGGGACCAAATATTACTTTGGCAAGAATCCAAATGGTAACAATGCTATAGAAGATTCTTTTTCTAATGGTCAGGGATCTCCTAGTAATTCGCATGTGTTTTACAGTACATCATCCTGGTATTTGTACCGCATTGAATCTGCCAATAACCGTCATTGGATAGAGCTGGAATATCAGCCTGAAATCTACTCCTTTAACTCACGAGCTTCTCATAGCTGCCAAAAAGATGTAGGCGGAGAAATTGCAGGAACAGATTGTGATCAGGCTTCACTGGTTACCGTACGAAATCTGGTAGAGGGTGTAAGGCTATCTAAAATCACTACCAGTTCAGTAAGGTACGAAGCACGCTTTTTGATTTCGTCAAATTCAGATGATAAGCGTCAGGATTTGTCAACAGAGGCAGGCCCTATTACTTCCTATCCTTTGGATGCCATCGAAATAGATGACAATTATGGCTGGTGTAAGAAGTTCAAGTTTACGACCTCTTATTTCCAAAGCCCGGCAACCCTGCATAGTGGCGTTTCTTATGAGGAATCTGATCGTAAGCGACTGAAATTGAATGCTATTCAGGAAATGGACTGTGCCGGAAATATTACATTACCTGCACATATTTTCGATTACAATGAGTCCCAAACCATGGGGCGAAGATATTCTTTAGGGCGAGATCACTGGGGGTATTATAATGGTGCAGATACACAAGCTGGCCTCATACCAAATGAGACGGTAAATATTACCAATTGGACTTTTATTCCTGAAAATGAAAGCCAATATGTCCCTAGCGGTTCTGTTAGTCCGATATACAGCAGTGGTGGAGCTAACAGGAATCCTAGTGAGATCAAGATGAAAGCCTGGTCACTGGAAAAAATCACCTACCCTACCGGAGGCTATTCTACATTTACCTATGAAGGTAATCGACACAATGGCGCTCTTATAGGTGGTCTACGCATCAAGAAAATTGAGTCTTTTGACGAGAATAATACCCTCGCTACGAGCAAAAGTTTTGAATACTTATCCTCACAGCTGTATACCAAAGCGGATGAATACGGGATCAATCTGGAAATTGATAATCCCTATGTCCATAACTTTCTTATGGGCCGAAGCTTTGGAGCATTATTCAATTCTACACCAAACACAGCATTAAGACACAGTCAGAACTATCACATTGGATATACGACCGTAAAGGTCAATTATCTTGATGGCAGTAGTCAAAAACATGTCTATACCAATAGCCCTGTTTTTTCGATTTATAATTACTATCCAACGAAGCCAACGGAATTGAAGCTGAGTAACGGGTCTTTGATCAGAACTGAGTCCCTCGACGATTTGGGAAATGAGGTAGCTCGATCAGAGATCCAATATGATCCTCAGGGAGGAACATCGGCATTTACCATTAATCGAATCTCTGCGGTGACAGGCATTTTCACCACAACTGGAGGCAACAATGGACCGGTATTTATTCCTGAGACCTGGAATTTCAAAAACGTATACCAAATATCCAGTACCTCCTTACGCCAACAGACGGTGACTGAGACCCGAGATGGCATAAGTCAGACCACTAATTATACGTATGGCACCTTACATCAGCAACCCATTGAAGTAAGTACGACCAACTCTCAGGGTGAGGTAGAGAAAACCACAACAAAGTACGCGCCTGATTTGACCTCTACGATGGCAAACAACCTGAAATCAAGGAATCAGATTGTGCCGCTCGAGCAAGAGCAATATGTAGATAGCCAGCTGATCAGTAAATCGAATACGTTTTTTACGGGGAACACCTCCGTCATGAACTTATCACATATCGAATCTTATCCTACGGGTACGGAGATGATTCGTACAGATGTGAGTTTCAATACCGATGATCAATTTGAATCAGTTCAAAAGGAAAATGACATTCCTGTTACCTATTTCTGGGAAGGGGACATGGGTGTATCAGTGGCTAAGTTTTCCAATGCTGCCCCGGGAGAAGTGTTCTACACCAGTTTCGAGGAACTGGGATCCGGTACCTTTAGTACGACCTTGTCAAAAACAGGCTTCTATTACAGAAGTGGGAACACCGTTAATTTATCATCTTTGGGCGCGCCAAGTCCTTCAAGCAATTTAATGTTGTCCTATCACTACTATGCGAATGGCGCCTGGCAATACAAAGAAGTAGATTACAATTCTTCTACGTTTGTAGAGAGCGGAGCCACCCGCATTGATGAAATAAGGATCTACCCGAAGGGCGCCTTAGTAGAAAGCTTCCAGACAGGCTTTGGTGGTCAAATGATCAGCCAAACAGATAATCAGGGTAATACCATTCGGTATGTATTGGATAGCCTTGGCAGGCTGCAATATGTCAAAGATCAGGATAATTACACACTAAAGGAATACAGCTACAACTATGGCAACTAATCAAAAAATGAACCTCAAAAGCATATTTGGGCTGCTGTTGGTGCTTCAAATGGCCTTCAGCGCAAAAGCACAAACAACTACTCAGAATTACGTCATGAGCATGACTGCTCGTGATACGACTACTTTTGCGCTCTACTATGTCCGTGGAGATGAGACGAAGGTCCAAACCGATATCACTTATGTGGATGGTTTGGGAAGAAACAAGCAAACCGTGCTAAAAGAAGCCACACCAGGTTTGAAGGATTTGGTGACTCCTTTTTTCTATGATCAAATGGGAAGAATGGATAAAGATGCGCTGCCCTATCAATCCGCAGTAGGTACAGGAGAATATCGTTCTAACATGTACAATGAACATACTGCCTATTACACGGACACCCAATCAAACGGAGAAGTAGCTAATGTAAGTTATCCATACAGTAAAAGAGCCTATGAAACTTCACCATTGAGTCGGGTCGTGGAAATGAGCGCGCCGGGATATAGCTGGAGACCTTCGGGGTTTGGAGGGACGAATGTCGTGACCAATGTATACAGGAGTAATGTTCAGGATGGCTCAAGTACCGAAGATGATATCCGTATGTTCACGGTTGACCTGTCCGATAACCAGGTTGTTACTTCAACGCAATATTATGCGACAGGTGAGCTTAATGTGGTGGAGACAAAAGATGAGGATGGGAATAGAACATATGAGTTTACGGATAAATCAGGTCAGGTAGTTTGTAAGAAAGCGGCGGTGGGAACAGCGGACGAAACGCATACCTACTATGTTTACGACATTTATAAACGGTTAACTTTTGTCATACCTCCACAGGCGGTAGAGGAAATGGGTACCAATTGGAGCTTACTCAACGATTATTCTTTCAGGGATCGTTCGTTGTTCCGATACAAGTATGATCAACGAAACCGGATGATCGAAAAGCAGGTACCCGGTGCTGGAAAGGTAGAGATGGTCTACGACAAAAGAGACCGCTTGGTATTCACTTTGGATGGTAATCGCAGAGATATTGGGTCTACTGCCAATAGCGTAGAATACGTAACAAGCGGGACTCGTACCGTGACTAGCTATGAGGGTAAAAGCTATGTAAGGTCTCCAGGAGCCAAGATATTAATCAAGAAACCTGACTTTCAAGCCTCCAAACTGGATAATTTCAGTGTCAGAAAATCGGCAACACCTTACCCAAGTGAATGGCTCTATACCAAGTATGATGAGCTGAATCGCCCGGTGATAACGGGGATCAAATCGATGACCACCACCAGGGCCGATTTACAGTCCTTGATTGATAATGATGCCAATTACGATTTTTCAGTAAGTTATGTAGGAGCAGCTGGGGGTAATGTGTATGGCTATGCTGACAGCAGTTATCCGAGTGCTTCAGGAACAGAAGTGCTAACGGTGACCTATTATGATAACTATGATTTCAAAGCTGATTTTAACTGGGAGTCGGAATATAACTATACCGGTCATTTTACTCATACCAGGGGACAAATGACGGGAGGACTTACATTACTATTGGATAGCAGCCCTGCAAATCATTTGAAATCTGTGACTTATTACGATGATCGACTAAGGCCCAAAGCGGTCATGACAGAAAATATTTTCGGGAAAGTAGATGAAGTGGTTACCACTTATAAGAATGATGTTTTGCCATTAGTGGCAAGTACTACAATGAAACATCGAAAAGATGGGTCAACCACTACAGTCCATGAAACATTCACCTATGACCATCGAGATCGGTTACTTACCCATACGCATGCTGTTGCAGGAAATGGCACAAAGACACTGTCGAGCAATACCTACAATGCCCTTGGGCAGTTGATTGAGAAAGACCTACACGATGATGTATCACCGGTACAGTCGGTGGATTACCGATATAATGAAAGAGGATGGCTTACAACCATCAATGGCGGGTCCGGAACTTTTGACGATGGCACAGATCAATTTGGCATGGAGTTGAAATACAATAATGCACCAACGCCTAATTTCAATGGCAACATTGGCCAGATGCTTTGGAAGGCCAAAGGAGGAACGGGTGTAACCACCGCCTCCCAAAACTATCAATACGGTTATGATGACCTGAACCGACTCAAGAGTGCGGATTATTCTGGTGCAGGAAACTTTGATGTGAGTAACATCACCTATGATAAGAATGGTAACATTGAAACCCTTCAGCGGAACACCATCGATAACCTGAGTTATGATTACTATGGTAACAGATTGACCCGAGTCGAAGATGCTACAAGCAACACCAGTGGGTTCGAAGACGTTTCATCAGTAGTGGGAACACAGGAATACAGGTACGATAAGAATGGCAACATGCTCAGTGATACCAACAAAGGAATCACTGCCATTGAGTATAACTATCTGAATCTACCACAACAGGTAACCCTGGATGATAATACCATCATTTCATACACGTACGATGCTGTCTTCCTCAAACACCGTCAAACGGTAGACGATGGTTCGCCGGAAACGACCACCTATTCCAATGGTTTTCATTACAAGGACAACACCCTGCAATTTCTACAACATGTCGAAGGAAGGGCCAGATACAACAGCGGCTCATGGTTATACGAATACAACCTCAATGACCATTTAGGCAATGTGCGAGTTTCCGTCAACGAATCAGGGGATGTGGTGCAAAGAGATGGGTATTATCCTTTCGGGGGGACGTTCAATAGTTCAGCCACCAGCCCCGAAAACCTTTATAAGTATCAGGGATATGAGCAACAAAAAGAGACTGATACTTACTTGACAGAGTTTAGGATTTACGATGCTTGGCTAGGAAGATGGGCACAAGTGGACCCAAAGGCTAATGAGTTCCATAGCCCTTACACGGGAATGGGAAATAATCCTTTACTTTTCATTGATCCTAGAGGAGATACAATCTTTGTTAATAGCACTGGATATATCACCAGAAATGATGAGACTGATAATCTGGTCTATACGACAAATGAAGACGGAGAATTAGTAGCGCTTGGTGAAGTTGGTGGTGAGATTAATGTAGATGACATTTATGCAAATCTACTTGAGCAAAATACTGAGGAAGCCGCAGGAATGTTGAATCCCTTCTCTTTCAGGAACAAAGTGAAAAATAAAGGAGAGTGGGATTTGAAGAATAATAAGAATACAATTTTTGGTCTTGCTAACCATACAAAAGGAGAGAAAACCACCTTTACTTTTCAGGGGGAATCAATGGAGGCTCAAGATATAGGAAACCATCATTTCGGAGCAGTTGGAGAAGCTATCGGGATTTTTCCTCAGGAATTTATGCTTAAACAAGCTGGAGAAGCTCAAATGGCTGCTGGCACATCAAGACCAGAATGGCAGGTCTACAAAGAAGAAACAAGGACCACAGTTAATATGGGTGGAGTTACGACTTATAAAAGTAAAGTACTGCAACCACCTTACGGGGATGATCCTAGAGATCAAAAGTGGATAAAAGCCGGATTCCAGTACTACAATAAAATAAGGAAATGAAAAAGCTCTTATTAGCTGTTGTGTTGATCATTATCTCTGGTCTTGCCTTCTTTTTATATCAGTGGTCAACTTTTGAAATGTTTCCTGTCGAGAG
Source organism: Cytophagales bacterium (assembly GCA_033344775.1). Lineage (NCBI taxonomy): Bacteria > Pseudomonadati > Bacteroidota > Cytophagia > Cytophagales > Cytophagales bacterium. Next base: position 428,004 of record JAWPMT010000007.1, read on the forward strand.
CAACTTAATCCACGAACAAAAAGAGGGCAACAATACTTACCGGATTTATTATCTAGCTGGAAATGCTACGACGGAAGAAGTGATACAATTAAAAGTAGAGAGACAAGGATACGAGTATCTGATAGAGGCTTTTGAAGGTTATAATTCGCTTAATGACTTCAAAATAGTGAATGATTCAACGGTTCAATTGACTTTGCTTGACAATAGTTACAAGAATAATAAGCCTGATACTTTAGAAATCAGAATAGACTAGTAATTAGAGCCCCGCAGTGCCGGGGCTTTTTCTTTACTGCTTCAATCTTGCCTGAATCTCCCTAAGGCATAACCAATGATGGCACCAACAAGTGTTCCAATAGTTACTCCATCTAGAATTTTAGAATAACCAAGAAATACAACCGCCCCTAGAAGGAGAAGCACAAGGCCAATATCGAACAAATAGGTAAATAAAAAGGTCTGACGGCTACTAGCAAGGTTTTTCATGATATTAGCAACAGTGACTTTATAGTTCTCACCATTTACAAACTTCCAAAATTGAACATTGGCTAGCTGCTGGCTGAAAGCCTGAACTTGTCTCTCAAACTCTTGCTTTTGCTTTTCTTCAGGCGTTTTTTTACCATCTTCAGAATTGTTTTCCTGCTGGCTCATGAGTATGCTTGTTTGGTCTTAAAATCTCTTACAAGGGCATCAATGACGGAGAAGATTTTATCTTTCTCTGAATCTGGCAGACGTTGAATGTCCTTGATCCTTTTAACTGTGTCATTGTCCAATACTTCTTCCTGATCTTCTTCACTGACTAGATAATCAAGCGAAACACCTAGCGCGTCAGCTATCCGTTTAGCATATTCAACAGACGGCATTACATCCCCTCTTTCATATTTACTAATGGCATCCCTCGAAATGCCAGTTGCTTCGGCTAAATCTACCTGAGACAGGCTTTTGAGCTTTTTAAGCTTGGTAATCTTCTCACTCAGCTTCATAGAAAATCAGCAATTACTACTAAAAACGTAAGATCGTCTACAAAACTAGTCATTTATGGTAATGAAAAAATAATATAATACTTGATTGAGTGTATAAGATCATCTAATATTGCTGAACATCCTACTTGTATAATAAATTATTACGCAATTGCTGAAAAAATGGAAAGACTTAACTCTTCCAACCCTGAACACATCATCTATCAACACGAACCGCTAGACATTGCCGTACTTGGTGGCGTCCGTTTAGAAGGCTTGGACCGGATGCGAGTAACACTGAAGGTAAAAGTTGAACACCTGAGCTTACGGCATAACCTGGACTTGTACAATGACAACCAGACGGAGAAGCTTGTTAGGAAGATCGCCGAGCGGCTGGACATTGGTACGAGTGTAGCAACTGCGGCCTTGACTGATTTAACCGACTGTTTGGAGCAATACAGACTAGAGGAGATCGAACGACAACAACAGGCACATAACAAAAGGAAAATGCTAACTCCTGAAGAGATCAAAGCCGCCCAAGACTATCTGAAAGCTCCCAATCTAATGACTAGAACCATGCAGGACATAGGCAGGGCCGGTGTGATTGGTGAAATGATCAACCGCCTGCTCATGTACCTGATCTTTACCAGCAGGAAACGGGACAGCCCTTTGCACATCATCAGCTTGGGAAGTTCAGGAATCGGCAAAACACACCTACAAGAAAAGGTTAGCGCACTGATCCCGGATGAAGACAAGTTAGAAATCACCACTTTGAGCGGCAACGCCTTCTACTACTTCGGCCAACAAGAACTGAGAAATAAACTGATACTGATTGAAGACTTAGACGGAGCCGAAGAAGTGCTTTATCCCTTGCGAGAAATCAAGAGCAAGAAGCAGGTAACTAAAACGGTGGTGATCAAAAACACAAAGGGCGAGACCAGAACCGTAACGCTGAAGGTTGAAGGCCCGGTCTGCGTGTCTGGATGTACAACCAAGGAGAGTTTATATGAAGACAATGCGAACCGAAGCTTTTTGATCTACATCGATGAAAGCCCGGAGCAGGACGAACAGATTATGAGCTATCAACGCCAACTGAGTGCGGGCAAAATCAATCTGTCAGAGCAGTGGGAAGTCATTGAGCAGTTCCAGAACATGCAAAGAGTGTTGCAATCTGTGAGTATTAGAAATCCTTACGCTGAATCCCTGCGGATCCCGCAAGAAGTGTTTAAGCCCAGAAGGACCAACGCCCACTATCTGGCCTTTATCGAAGCAGTGACTTTTTATCACCAATACCAGCGAGAGAAACAACACGACAAGGAAACCGGAGAAGAGTATATCGAGACGACACTGGAAGACATAGAAGAAGCTAACAAGCTGATGCGTGAAATATTGCTGCGCAAATCTGATGACCTGAACGGGGCAACTAGGAATTACTTTGAGCGATTGAAAGTGTGGATGAAGCAGGAAGACAAGAACACCTTTAGCAATGTGTCAGCCAGACAGGCCTTGAAAGTGAACGCCAGCAATCAAAAGCGATACATGATCGCATTACAAGAATGGGGCTTGGTGAGAAAGGCAAAGGGCGACAAAAAGAACGGCTACGCCTACGAAGTGGCCACCTTCGATGATCAGCAACAGCGTAATGAAAAGATCGGGCAAGTGCTGGACAATACTTTGTCTGAGTTGAAGAAGTTCAAGAAGACCAAAAGAAGTTCATAGCCAAAAATGAACCACATAACAGCCCATACAGCCAGCAAACCTACAGAATCGAAGTAGTTCACTTTAAATCGGAAACATCAACCGAGTGAAAAATTTAGTCCTATCGAATCCCTCCTTTAGATACCTTGAAAAGAGCTTCACCGAATGGCTAAACGTCCAAGGCTACGCAGAAAGTACGGTTTATAGACTGCCGCCACATGTTCGCGAATTGCTTCACTATCTGGAGCAAGAAGGCATACAGAGCATTAAAGAACTAACGATCCATCACATCGAGACACACTATCAAAACCTGAAGGAAAGAAGAAATCAACGAAGGGGCGGAAGCCTGAGCAATGCACATCTAAATAAGCACATCCAAGCACTACGGAAGTTCACTGAGTACTTACGAAAAGTAGGCCGTCTGGAAATCGCCGAGCCACAAATATCTAATGAAGAGTCGGAGAACCGGATTATCTACCTAACCCCCGAAGAGATCACCTTACTGTTCAAAGTAACCTATCAATCGCCTGAGAAGTTGCCCAATGTAACCCCGGAAGTATTGGAAGCAATACAAGCCAGAGACAGAGCCATGTTAGCGGTGTTTTATGGTTGCGGGTTGAGAAGAAATGAAGGGGTTAATCTGAACGTTGGAGACATCAACTTTGATAGGTCATTGCTTCACGTGAGAAAGGGCAAGAACAATAAAGAAAGGTTTGTACCCATTAGCAAAACCAACCGAAAGTATTTAACTCAATACACCTACGACCACAGATCAACGCTAGTAAAAGCCAGCAAAAGTGAAGCGGTTTTTATCAGTTATCAGAGCCACCAAAGGTTACAAGGCCAAAGCCTGTTCAACCGGCTGAAGTATCTTCAACTGCAGACAGGCGATCTTGATCTATTGGAGAAAGAAATAGGTCTGCACACGCTCCGGCACAGTATCGCCACCCACTTTATGCAAGCCGGGATGAAGCTAGACAGTATCGCTCGATTCCTTGGACACGATAGCCTAGACAGCACACAGATATACACGCACTTAGCAGGTGTGAAACCACAATCGAAACAACCCTTTGCTAACCTCAGAGCCTATGAACCAGGAAGATTATCAGAAGACGAAAGATAGCTTTAGTGAATACCTGAAATCAAAGGAGTTCACTAACAAAAGCATCCAAACCCGGATGACTGTATTTAACCAATACTTACTGTGGGCAGATCAGGAGAACCTAGAGCCAGAACAAATTACTTACAATGATTTACTGCTTTACCTGAAGTACTGCCAAGGCCAAGGACTCCAACAAAGAACAATCAAAAGTCATATTGCGCTCATCAAGCACTATTATAATTACCTGATCCGAGAGCGTATAATCACCCTAAATCCGACAACAGACATCAACGTAAAAGGTGCGCGGCGCAAAGTGCTTTATCACATCATGGAGCCTCATGAGCTACACCAACTCTACCACGAGTTCCCCTGCAACAGCTTAGCAGAAAAGCGCAATCGGATCATGTTAGGGCTGTTTGTTTATCAGGGCTTGCGGACTGAAGAAGTAGGCAGACTGGAAGTGCAACACATTAAGCTGAGAGAAGGCAAAATCGATGTATTAGGCGGACGAAACAGCAATGAAAGGCTAATACAGCTTGAAAGCTATCAGGTAATGGATATGCACGATTACATCCTACAAGTACGACCGGAACTTATGAAGATGGAGCCTAAACGAAGGAACCAGCAGAAGCAAGAAACAGACCTGCTTTTCATTGGTCAGGGTGGGCAACGATACAGCATTAACAACTTCATTACTCAAACTATGATCAGTGCGCGATCAATCAACCCTGACCTATTAAATGCAAAGCACATCCGGGCCAGTGTGATTACAAAATGGCTGAAGTTGTACAACCTTCGAGAAGTTCAATACTTGGCCGGGCATAGATATATCAGCAGCACAGAAAGCTATTTGCAGAACGATCTGGAAGAGCTCAAAGAAGAAGTGCAACAATACCATCCATTAGGTTAATCCATGAATCATGAAGACTAGAGGACCATAGCCAATAACGAATTAGATAATTTTACTCCGAATCACAAGTGATCTAAATAAGATCATCAAGACTTACCCCTGTATGGTTTACAGCCAGGAAACGACTGTGTTGCTTACTTGTGAGCAAGGAGAACCTAAGCAGGGGTTCTTTTTAACTCCTAAATACAAGTAAAATGAAAGTAAAACCGAAAGAGTTAGCCCCGCTGGCTGACTTTATCAATGACTCCTATGTGGGTGATCTAGCCACGGCCAGCAATGACCTCAGAAAGGCAGTTTACATGCTCCATTACATCGAGCCGGGTTCGGTAACAGAATCAGAAATCAAGGACGTATGTTTTGCACTCCATCACATGAGCCAAAGACTATTTACGGCCTATAAGGATCGAATCAACATCAAACTAAACAAGTAACTACAGGCTCCGAAAGGAGCCTTTTTTAATCCCCTGAATCAGAAGAAACCATTTTAGAAAAAGCGGACAAAATACTTTAACCCCTCTACGAGCTACACACAATTAGCTACGCTACCTCGGCATTCCGCCTGCCCCGTCTACAGTTCCCCAGACAGCCCCGCAGTACTCACCGCACTCGCCGATGTGATCGGCCTCTAATCCAATGGATGCATCCCTCTTGTGCCGGTATGGCCCAGTGCACCGCTAGTCCAGCAAATCTTTTTGAAGTGATGTTTTGAAAGGGTTTAGAAGTCAGTGGGTCGCTTGCAGTTTTGGGTGGGTGAAGTTGAAAGGTCAGTTTACCCGTGATAGGTCAGTGGTAATCTGTTTTTACCCAGGCATCGAGCCAGGGCAAAAAACACTTAGGAAAAGCGGCGTGCCTGTGGTTCGTCTGTCAGGCTGCCCGTCGGAAATAGAAAAGGTCGTTCCAGTTTTTTCTTTGGTGTTCATTTTTTTAGGCAAGAAAAAAACGGGGCTCCACCTTGTCTATTCCTTTGGTTGCTGCCAGTACGGTCCTCGTCACAGGTGTTCTCTCTGTCTTTTTTGAATTATTGAACGCCTGCGGCAGCTAGGCAAAAAAGCCAGCTACTCACCTCTAGTTTATGCGGGCCTGCGACTCACGCCAGTTCCCTGCGCTTCACTCCTGAACGAGTCAGGTGCTTGCTCCGGCACTTCCGGCCACTCCTTACAGTCGCTTTACCCGGCAGGCTGGCGAGAGTACCCGCAGACGGCCCGCCAAGGTTATCAAGATAGCTAAGCTCATCAGGCTTTTAACTCAGGTGGTGGAAACCTGCCGCACTCTGTTAATGATCTGCCCCGATCCGGTGCAGTGCTTCCCTTGGCACATCCTCCCGGTAACCAAGTCGGCGACCTGGTACGTGCTTTAGTTGATGATCGAGTACGCCGACTTGTTCACCGGAACGATGGACGATCCGAGACAGGCCAACAAATAGCAATAAATGCCCGTTAATATGGTTTTATCAACAATAACTAAATGTACAAAACATGGCAACAGAGAATCTTGTATCCATCACAATTAGCCCGGAAGACCTGGGCAAAATCAATGCAGCAGTTACAGAACTCAACACAACGCTAAAGCCGCTATTAATCTCTTTATCAGCTGACCAGCGACGAGAGATACCCAAGATGGGAGACGGCACAGAGCCTTTTGTTAGTAAGGTCATGGACTATGCGAAAAGCAATCCGGAGTTTGCACCACCTTACATGAATGTAGAAGAGCTGGAGATTGATTTTAACGCAGTGAAAGACCTCAATGCGGTGTATCGTCCCTTGTTGCAACTCTTACAGCAGTTAAATGATAGTATCATGCTCTCAGGCAGTGAAGCTTACGTAGCGTCACTGGCTTACTACAACTCTGTTAAGATCGCATCGAGAATGAACATTGCAGGAGCTAAAGCCATATATGATGACTTGAAGCAACGTTTTTCCAAAGTGACCACCACAAATGGTCAAAGCCTGAGCACTGATACTTAAAGTTGAAGCTCAGAGCCGCAAGGGGGTACCTCGGAAGTACCCCTTTGATGCTTTTTGCTCCCTGTTTTGAGCAAATTACTCGCCCTTCGAAGCAAATAGCCGCAAACAGCTAGTTCAGCGCTTCAAGCACCCACCTCAGAGGTACCCCCGACCAGTAAAAAACTAGCTCTTTGAAGCTCCGAAGTACCCCCCGCTAGTTATGAACCTTTTATCTTTACCTAAATGGCTTGCCCAAAACTGCTATATGATCACGATCAGGAGTCTTTACCGTTTTTAGAGGTATGGAAGAAGGAGCGCTTAGAAAATACCGACGCTCTTTTTTTAGGTACCCCAGGCGAAAAAAGTCGCGCTGAAAATTTTTGTGATAGTTACTTGCCCTTCGGGGGGACGTTTAATAGTTCGGCTACCAGCCCCGAGAATCTCTACAAGTACAATGGAAAAGAGGAACAGAAGGAAACGGGTTGGTATGATTATGGTGCCAGGATGCAGGATCCTTGGTTGGGTAGGTGGTTTAATATTGACCCTCTCGCTGGTAAATATTATCAATGGTCACCTTATACATACACTTTGAACAATCCAATACGTTTTGTAGACCCCGACGGGATGCAAGTCGGTGTAGAAAAGGAAGGAGATCAGGACCTTGTTAGAAACTCTGTGAGTCAGGAAGAATCTCAATATATCAAGTTCAATAAAAATGGTCAGATTAAACGAGGTGCAATTCGAAGAGGTGCAAAGAAGCTTGGAGATAATGCAAGCGAGAACTTTACCGCTTTAAATGCACTAGTTCAATCTGATGATTCATATATGGTTGTGACATCAGATGAAGTCGGTGATTTTGGATCTAGTGAACATGTAGCTACAGATGAAAATGGTGAGAGTGGAGCATGGGGGCCAACATTTGAGGTTGATGGAGAAGTTCTTTTAGGTAAACAGGGAGAGTTTAGACCTCAAGGAGAGAATGGTAATGAATCTGGTCATCATTTGATAATGATTAATAAAGGACAATCCGAGGATAATCAAACTGTTACTCAATCACATGAAGCTTATGGACATGCTTACTTTTTTGATAAAGGAGAAGACGCAGGTCATGATTTTAGGAAAGAGTGGGAAACCGACGAGAATGGAGATTTGACGGGCAATCAAATAAGGATTGATCAGAATAAGAAGCTAGATAAACAAATTAAAAAAGTAGAGAAGAATACCAGAAGATTCTTAAAACAAAGGAGGGGTAAATGATTTTATTAATAACCTTATTAATGAATTTGTTTGTGGAAACTGAAGTCATATTAGACTGTAGTTCAAAGCAAGTTTCTCTAAACTTTTCGAAGGAATATAATTACACAACTGATCATGTTACAGAAGGAGATTTTCACAATTTTCTTTTCCCTGAAGACAATATTGTAGTTGTTGTTCAATGCATATCTAATGTTAAAAGACCAATGTTAAGAGAGAACGTGATTGCAAGTGACACCCTAATGATTACCGGTAAAAAAGTCTTTCGAAGCTATGGATATGAGAGTGATAGTCTTCACTTTTGGCAAGAGGATGTTTATTTGGAACTCCCTATATCAATTAGAATTAGAAATGCGTCTAGTGAAACCTTTGGGCCATATCAAGAAATTATGGATCAGATTAAGATTAAGTAGTTCAGTTGAATTCATTGAACTCGACTAGTAATGCAATGTAATAGCAAAGCCTCTGAGAGATCAGGGGCTTTTTACTTTTATGTGACTAGTCCTGCCTGAATCTCCCTAGCGCATAACCAATAATGGCCCCTACAAGTGTTCCAATAGTTACACCGTCAAGGATTTTAGAATAACCAAGAAATACAACCGCACCCAAAAGAAGCAGGACAAGGCCTTTATCGAACAAGTAGGTAAATAAAAAGGTCTGACGGGTACCAGCAAGGTTTTTCATGATATTGGCCACAGTAACTTTATAGTTCTCACCATTTACAAACTTCCAAAATTGAACATTGGCTAGCTGTTGGCTGAAGGCCTGAACTTGCCTCTCAAACTCTTGCTTTTGCTTTTCTTCTGGCGTTTTTTTGCCTTCTTCAGAGTTGTTTTCCTGCTGACCCCAACTAAGCGTAATTTAATAAAACAAAAAATCAAGTGCTGAGCGTAGATTCCGATCTACGCTCTTATATTTTCTGCTGTCTGAGCGGAAAATGCGGTAGCCTTTAAAACCAATTCAACTATCAACATTATGTCAGACAGCTATCAAATCAAAGATCAATCAGCCATCTATTTTCTTTCCTTTCAAGTTGTCGCATGGGTGGATATATTTAGTCGGAAGGTATACAGAGATATCATCATAGAAAGCCTGAAATTCTGTAGGGCCCATAAAGGATTGATCCTATATGGCTATGTGATTATGACAAATCATGTTCATATTATCGTCAGAAGCGAAACGGGAGTACTTTCAGATACTATGAGGGATTTTAAGCGATTTACATCTCGAAAAATCATGCAATTAATTGACGAGAATAATCATGAAAGTAGGAAGAAGTGGATGCAAATTGTCTTTTCGTATCATGCCAAATACAATAAAAGATCAGGTAACAAACAATTCTGGACACATGAAATCACGCCGTGCAATTGGGCACCAATGAAATGATTGACAGCAAATTGAATTACATTCACGAAAACCCGGTTCGGGCCGGTTGGGTAGAAGAAGCAGAACATTATTTGTACAATAGCGCACGAAACTATGCGGGTATGATTAATCAATTGGAAATAGAAATGATATGAAAGCGTAGATGAATTTACGCTTAGAGGGGGGCTGTCCAATCAACGAATAGAATACGTGCAAGGGAAGGTAAACCTTTAAGAACGGAGTACAAGTTTCCGAACGGTACAGTAATCAAAATACCAATTGAAAAATGATTAGAATTAATAGCAAGCAGCTTTGGATCAATCTAATCTTAATAATTGTTTTGATCGTTTCCTTAATGCAGATATTCCTTCAGTTAAAATATTTGATTGTTGGGAGAGGCTTGTACTTTGGTTATGAAAATACTATGATATGGGATGTATCAGTAGCCTTCTTCTGGTCATTTTGGCTCATTGGTTCTCTTGGACTACTGTTACAAAGAAGTTGGTCATTCACCTTTCTTTTCCCAACATCGATTCTATCAATCTTGGTTAGTATCGCTACCTTTTCAAAGGCAATTCACAAGCCATTAGACATACAGATCATTACTTATGTAGGACTGATATTATCACCGGTCCTTCTAGTTTATATCAATTGGCCAACAGTAAAAAAGCAAGTTGGGTTTACCGGGAAAAACTACCTTTTAGGCTCAATCTTTCTTGTGGCTTTTACAATACTGTTTTTAGTTATTGACCAGAAATAGCCTTAATAAACTAGTGGGAAGATTTTTCTATGAATAGGCAGACTTAGTTCTGTAATCCCGAATATATGCGCTAATGACCCTCATTAGCGCATTTTTTTCATCATCGGGCATGGTGTCAATCTCTTTGAATTGCTTCAAAAGTGCAGTGTCTTTGATTGCACTATCCACTTCATTACCCCTACCTAGGTGTAGTTTGTATTAAAAATAGAATCTGAGCGTAGGATGTTTCTACGCTCTTACATACCCTGCTACTTAGTAATCGCTCGGCTCCTAAGGCCGAGTGATGCATATTGTTAGGGCATGCAGCCCGAAAATGATAAATCCTAAAATACGCCCCTAACAGTTTACTTCACCACCGAAAAAACCTTCCTTTGGTTCCCCAGGGTCAATAAAACGAAATATCTACCTGGTTGCAATCGATGGGCGTCCCAGGAAAGGGTATTTGGCCCTGACTGGCTACGTCCTCGGTGGATGGTCTGTATTTTGACGCCACGCATATCGAGCACGTCTACAGAAACCATTTCTTGGTTGCCAGTAAATTGTATTGTGGCCCTATCTCTCACGGGATTTGGAAATACGTTGAAATCCTGAAAATGATTGGAGGGTGTATCCAATATCGTACTTTCTCCGATGATCTCCAGGGTCTGATAGTCTTTAAGCAAGACCCGATTACTTAATCCTGTGTCTACCTCAAACCATTGAGCCAGGACCGAAGCATACAACTGGCGAAAATCATATTGATGTTCCAGATTATCCGCATAAGTCATACTGGCATCCAGTATAGGGTTGCGACCGGTTACGCCTCCTTTTACGGCATTCCCAAAGAAAAACATAGGAGCTGCTGCACCATGATCGGTACCATTACTGGCATTGGCCAGGATGGTTCTTCCAAATTCGGAGAAGGTCATGCCTAATACCTGATCCCCGATGCCATGAAATTCTAAATCATCCATGAATGCGTTGATGGCGTCGTTGAGCATGGTCAATAATTCTGCATGAAAGCCCTGTGTATTGTCATTGGCCAGCACTTGTGCATCATGGGTATCAAAACCACCCAATCGAACCAAATAGATCGGTGTTTGGCTACCTCCTGCAATGAGTTTAGAAACCACCTGCAGCTGATCGGCCAGGTAATTGCCAGCCGGATAGGGGACATGATTATTAACCCTGGAGGCGATTTCAACGATGCGCTGGCCATAAAGCTGAGATTGCTGAGCAATCAAGCGGATGAAGCGCAATTTTTCGCCGGCAGCCGTATCCGGTGCTTCTTGCTCCACATTATCCAGCAACTCGTAAAAAGACTGGACATTGTTGACTGTGATGCTGGTATTGGCTGCAGGCCCCTGAAACAACAAAGAAGAACCATATCCGATTTCTACAGATAGTGGGTCTGGCATTTCCTCTGTTGGGAAGGCCTCAGGGTATTCCGGGTAAAGATCACTTAGCATTCGTCCGGTCCATCCGGTATTCAGTTGCTGATTGGAATCAGATCCGCTCATCCAAATGTCAGTTGACCGGAAGTGTGAAAAGTTTTGTTCAGGATAACCTACATTTTGAATGATCTGGAAACGACCTTCATTATACAAGTTTCTAAGATCAGTCATAGCAGGATGAAGTCCTACGGGCGCATCCCACAAATCCAGGACCTGATTTTCTCTCAGACCCAGGTTTCCACGAAGTGCACCTAGTTCGGCAAATCGATCTCTCGGAATTACCGTATTGAGTCCGTCATTCCCCCCTTCCAGAAAAATCATGACCAATGCTTTGCCGCTTTCTGAAGCTTGCTTCAGCATATTTTGCATGGATTGGCCTTGCGCCATGTTGAAGCCCATGGTGCCTAATACACTGGGGACTGCAGTTGCGTGGAAAGCGTGTCGTAAAAATGATCTTCTCTTCATCTCACATCAATTGAAATTCCCCAAATTCTAACATCGACCTGAACATAGCGGCAAGTCGGTTTTGTACAGTCGTCCGGTAATCCGGGTTATCTGGAAAGTTGATGAACTGATCCCAGGCAAAAGTCCAGTATTCGTCACTACCCTGGCCGGTGAGTAAGGTGCTTTTCAGTCCGTTACTGACCTCTTCGCTGAGCTCTATCCCCAGCAGTAGAAGTGCCGCTTCACGAATCATCTCATTAGGATCACTTGGATTGTGCAAACTATTGATGAAAATGGTCAGGTCTGATCGCCACATGTTGTACTGAGAATATTGAATTCTCCGGATCACCGTTTCTGTATTGATCCATAGCTTGTCAAAACTAGGAGCCTGGTAATATGCCTGCCATCCGGAGACACTTGGAGGGTCACCAATTTCCAATCCTGCCTGTGCCATGGTCCATATGAACTCCTGATTGGCGATGTGCAGTTCATTGATGTCTTGCGGACGTTCATTGTCCAGCACCCTGGCAAAGCCAAGCAAAAGGTCCATCGGGTTTTTGATGCTTGCGCCATAATTGGCCACATCATAAAAATGCTCGCTTTTAAATAAGGCGATCAGTACTGGTGTGATTTCGTAGTTATTGTCCCGAAAGATCTGTGCCATTGGAGTGATCACATTCGTCTCCGTGGCCTCGTCTATTTCGTGATACACAAAGAAGTTGTAGAGCCTGCGACAGATGAAATAACTGACTTCTTCATTTTCAAAGATCATGTCCAGCATCTCGAATACCTCATTTCGTCCCTCACCTCCAGATTTTCCTTCTATCACGCGATTGCCATAAAACTCTGAAAACTGCTTGTCTCCTGTATCGTGATCCCAATCGTGAAAGCGGGAGTCAAAATCTCCTTCGGACTCATAATGTTCCCAGGTGACAGACCAACCGGTTAATACCCTGGCCGCTTCATAAACATCATTTTCGGTAAAACCAGCGTTAGGCCCTTTCCCAATACAGAACAGTTCCTGTAGTTCCCGGGCGTAGTTTTCATCAGGAGCTTCTTTGTTGTTAAATGCTCCGTTCAGGTAGATCAACATGGCCGGGTCTAGCGTGATTTTCTCAGCCAGATCCCGATAGTTTCCAAATGCATTGTCATAAAGCATCTGGTAGTACTCGTATCCCGTTTTGGCAATGAATACATCCCAAAATTGAGTCACCAACAAGTTGTGCCAGAAAAGGGTCAATTTCTCGTGAATGGTCGTCTCCTGGGTCAATATGTTGTTGATGATCCATGCTTTCAGGGAAATGATCCTTGAACCTTCATGTTCGGAACTAAAAGGGGCTTCAATCCAGGTTTCGCCGTAAGGGATTACCTCGTCTTCAAATTCACTTCCGTCTGGTGCATAGTCATTGACAGGAGGGGTATGCCTTGCTGAAGGTTGAACGATGGCTTCAACGGCCTCATCCATGGTCATGGATAAGAACTGATCGATTTCAGCACGCTTTGCCCCGAATAAGGTGCGTTTCAGTAAATGCACCACCTGCGCCTCAGACCATTCACCACTGTGGGGTGTAAGTCCGGTAGATAAGGTAGCGCGTTGGGGAAATGGCAGCTTTTCCTCTTTCAGAACAACAGGCTTTACCTTCCGGTAATGATCCATTGTCTGTTTAGAGGGACGTTTACGAGGATCTTTATTCTTATTCACAATTGCAGGCGTAAAAGGTCCGAATCGAAAAGTGAGTGAGCGGAACCTTATAAATATACGACAGACAATACGGAATATTCCCTACCCGGATAGCTTTAATCCAAAAAAATCGATGAATAGTGTAATTCTGATGATGATTACTCAGGTAGAACTTCCACGATCATTTCTACTTCTACGGCGATGTTACGAGGAAGTGATCCCATTCCAACCGCAGCACGGGCATGTTTTCCTCGTTCACCGAATACTTCTACGATGAAATCTGAGAATCCATTGACCACTTCTGGTTGATTTCCAAAATCCGAAGCACAATTTACCATGCCCAGCACTTTCACCACCCGGACCACTTTGTTAAGGTCACCAATTTCAGCCTTAAGTGCTGCAATCTGTGTAACGGCAGCCAATCGGGCAGCTTCATATCCTTCTTCAATGGTTAGGTCTATACCAACTTTACCCTGGATATAGCCTCCTTCAGGTTTGCTTGGGCCTTTCCCTGCCATGAACACCAGATTGCCCGTCCGAACCGCATTTACATAATTGGCGACAGGTTTAGAAGGCTCGGGTAGCTCATAACCTAGCTCAGTGATGCGTTGCTCTACATCATAATCATACAATTCTACTTGTTTCGTATCATCAGTATTTTCATCATTGTCCATGGTGACCTGACAAGAAACAGCTAAAAAGGCAACGAGTAGGATAGGAAGGAATTTTTTCATCGAGAGTAATATATTGAGAGGTCTAAATTTAACTTTTTCTACTGATCATTTTTGCCCGTGCGGTTTTTCATCACGCGAACAACTAATAGCAATGCAAAAATGCCAATGATAGCTATGGCCAATCCATCTCGTAATTCCTCCCGGGTAAAAGACGTATTGCCAGATTCAATGAGCTGATAGAGGAGTACGCCTATCAGTATATAAAGGACATATCGAAAAGATTTTTTCACTGAGGTTTATTTCCCTCCCCCTTTCTTCTTTTTCTTACCGAACAAGTTTTTCACCTTGTCCTTGGCTTTGTCGATCTCTTCTTTGGCTGCCTCTGCGGCTTTGTCCTTCTCAGTGTCCAGTTTCTGTTGCGCAGCTTCCTGTTCTGCTTTCAGTTTGGCCTCTGCTTCTTTTTTCTTTTCGTTGGCAATTCTTTCAGCCTCCGCTTTCCTTTTATCTGCTTCTGCTTTGGCCCTGGCCTTAGCTTTTTCAAGTTCTTCTTTCGCTTTGGCCGCAGCCACATCTTTTGCGCTGTTGGAGCCAGAACTTCCGGAAGGTTTCAAACCCTGGAATTTCACCTTAGGATCGGTGAATGTTCCCCCTACACCAAGGTCGATATCAACCTTAGTTGAAACCGCATTATTTAGCCCGAGCGTGTTGGAGGCCAGGCTGTTCAGGGCACTTCCTGCAGCTCCGGTAGACACTTCTTTGACTAACATGGAGTAATCCAAATCGCCCACGATGCTATTGCTACCACCTACAGCCGTTCGATATCCTCCCAACTGCATTTCGAATGGCTTTACATAAACACGCCCATCCCTGATCTCCGTTTGAAGCAAAACGTCTTTCAAAGACACTTTACCATCATTGTCTTTAAGGCTGTTGCCACCGGCAAATCCAGAGACGGTGCTTAGTAATTTAACTTCATTTAATGCGGCATTGGCCACATTGACCAGGCCGAACCCCTGCATGGTATTAAAGTCAGGTGACATGTCTTCCAGTAGCGATCCGGAGATCTGGAAATCTGTGGAGAAATTGCCGGTCATTTTCTCTGCAAATGGGGCTAAAGTCTTGATCGTTTCAAATCCCTGGAATGCCTTCGGTATAGACAGGTCTTTGATGCCCAGGTCAAAATCGTACAATGGATCTTCCGGTAGCGTCTCGTAAGCACCACTCATTTCGAAGGTGCCTTCCAACAATTCAAATTGCACACCTTCCATTCGAAGCGCGCCATCCCGAATGACCACTGATCCTTTGAAATTGTTGATGTCGTAGGTGCTGTAAACCATCTTATCGATGGAAGAATTCAATTCAAAATCAACATTGGTTGGTATTCTTACCACCTCCAATGTTGTGGTGTCTTCTTCCTCTACCACAACAGAATCTTCTTCAGTTATCCACTCGTTGATGTCCACCAAAGCAGAGCTGAAATTGAATACCCCCGTCAGGGTGGTCTCTTCTCCCAACGCATATTCCATGTACTTCGTAATCTTGCCGTCCAGGTTCAAGTCCGTATTCCCTGCATTGCCTTTGAAAGATGACAGTGTGATGTCCTCGGAGCTGAAAGAGGCCTGAGTTTCGGCAATTCCAAAACCTTGGGGTAAGTCCGGTGAAGTGTAAGTGAAATCTTTGATGGACATGCTTCCAGAAGTGCTCAATGCCTGGTAGTTCTCTTGTTCTACATCAGACATCCTGCCGGAAGAGGCCATTTTTGCATTGATCTTTCCTGCTAACTCCATGCCTTCAACAGGGATGACATTGGTTAGTTTCTCCAGGTCTAGATTGCCATCGAATTTGAAATCCCAGAAATAATCTTCCAGATCCTTGAACATTAAAGTCGCAGAAGCAGGCTCTCCATCTACCAACAGATTGAATTGATCGACAGCAAATGTGAAGTCCTTCAGATCAGCTGTAGGATAGTCAAATCCGGCTTTGATGTTGAGTTGTTCGATAGGAATGGGATATTCCGTGTATTTAAGGTTTCCATTAGCGACGGAAAGGTTGGCTGTCACTTGCGGCATACTGTTTTCATTGTAGGTGCCTTTTACATACCCATCAAACCCAATTTGTCCACTAGCGGTAACGCCATTCAGGTATTCCTGATAAGTACCTGGGATCAGCGAAAGAATACTTTTCAGGCTAATGTCTTTCCCTTCGAAGGTAATATCCATATCAATGTCTTCGCCAGGCATGTTCACGGTACCATCGACACCAAACCCAAATTGGTTAAGAGACAGTCGATTTTCTTTGAAGACAAATGCCATTTTGGCGAGATCCATGTTTAGCGTAAGGTCTGCTTCAAAACGTTTTCGGCTCAGGTATACTTCGTTGCCATAAGCGAAAGAAACTTCTTCGATCACCGTATTGGTGGTCAGGTCGAATACTTCTAGTGTGAAATCCCCTGACCCTTCGTGATTCAAACCATCCAGCAGGACAGATATGGCTGAGCTAAGATCTACATAATCTATTTCTCCATCGTTGATGGCCCACTTTTCAATCGTAATAGCAATGTCTGTAGATTCAGAAGTGGTCGTTTCTTCAGGAAACTCCTCTTCAGTAGTCGCTGAGGCTTTCGCAATATCATAACTGGCACTTCCGTCTTCCAATACATGGACATTGATCAGTGGTTCATCGAGTAATATGTTTTTGATGACAATATTTTCTCCGGAGATGGCTGACATGACATCAATGGTGATGTCAAATGTTTTGACGGCTAGTAGCGTGTCAGACTCAAATTTATCTACACCAACCACACCAAAATTCCCGATGGCAACACTCAGGTTTGGGAAGCTACGAAAAAGCGACAGGCTAAAGTCATCGGTGCTGTAATAGATCCTTGCATTGAGGTTATTAGCCACCTGCTCATCCAGAGCTTTTTGAATGTCATCTTTGAAAAAGACGGGTGCGACAGCCATTGCGATCAGCAACAAGCCGATAATGGTAAAAAAAATGATGAAAAACTTTTTCATGAACGTGGTTTTATATCAATGCCTCCAAAACGGCGGACCCGTAAAATGATGCTATCCGGCTCGGAATTACCAGAGGCGTATCTCCCTACAAAATAAGTGAAAATAATAGCGTTGGCTATTGACTTCACATTTAATTAACACGTCTCATGAGTCGTCTTAGCGTGTCAGTGTGACGAAAATATCTTCCAAAAAGACCATTTCCACTCTCGTGGAATCCTGAGATTTGATCTCATACGTGATACCAGGGGTGTTGTCTTCATTGATCAATGACAAAGTATCCCCGGAAAGTGCCCATCGTGACTGATTGGAGAGGGTATCGTGGCTGAAAAGGCAGCCCGGATAACCGTAAAGTGTAACCGAAATGCTATCTGTAGAAAAATCGAAAACACCATCCATCGTCAATTGGGCGTCGCTCACATCAGGAAAAGCTTCCTGTGTGGTATGCCACCTGGCTTCCCACGCTCCCAAAAATGCGGCACGTGGATCTGTTACTACTAGTTGCTCTTCTTCAACAGGCTGTTCTTGTGTAGTTGACTGGCATGCAATCAATACCAGGACCAATACTGCCCAAAGGCCTTTATTAAATAGCTGATTCATCCGAAAATTACATTGATCGTTCCTGAGAACGTCGCTTTTAATTAGCTTCCAGGATCTTAAATTCAACACGTCGGTTGTTGGCACGACCTTCCTCCGTTTCGTTTGTATCGATCGGATTAGATTCGCCGTATCCTTTGTATTCCATTCTTCCTTCCGCGATGCCATTCTGGATCAGATAGTTGTACACGGCTTTTGCACGACGTTCAGAAAGTTTCTGATTGTACTCTCCCGGTCCTTTCCAATCTGTGTGACCAGAAATTTCGATGCGCTTGATGCGATCTTCCTGCATGTACCCTAAGAGTTTGTCCAGTTCAGGATAGGAAGCTGTTTTTAGAATGTCTTTATCAAACTCGAAGAAGATATTTTTCAAAACAATAGGCTCGCCAACGATGATCGGTGAAAGCTTTAAATCGACCGTAATGGTGTCCGATTTATCAATGTCATTGAGGTCAATATTTTCACTTTGAGGGATAAATCCATCCTTCTCAGCAGCGAAACCAAATCGAGCGCCAGGGCGTAAAGAGAACGAATATGCTCCCTGATCGTCGGCATCCACCGAGCCTATGGCTACGCCATCGGGTAATCGTTTCACAACAACTGGTGTTGCAGGTAATGCTTCTCCGGTCTTGCTGTTGGTCACAGTTCCCATGATCGTAACGATTACAGGAACTTCCTCTTCTTCGAGGTGTTCTACGGAAGCATAAATTGGATCTTCCGGATCTACAAAGAATTCCTCAACCGTAAAACGGAATATATCTGTATCATCATCTACTTTACCCCGGGTGAAGTAGAGGTGTTTTCCTGACGAAGGGATGCTGAAATATTCATCATCCAGGTCAGTATTGATACCGGAACCCATGTTTTCAGGAGTGGACCAATTCAACCAGGTATCATCCAATCGACGTGTAACATAAATATCCAAACCGCCATAACCAGAATGTCCTCCGGAGGAGAAATACAAGGTCTTCCCATCCTTAGCCAGGAAAGGAGAGGCCTCTTCTGAGATAGTGTTCAAGACACCACCCAGATTTTTGGGTTCCGTCCATTTGACTTTAGATTCTTTGAATGAAATGTAAAGATCTCTTCCACCATAGCTGTCATCACGTTCCAATGCCTGGATCAGTGCTTCGCCATCGGGCGTAAGAAAAAAGTCTGCTTTTGGGGAATAGTTGTATTCATTCTCAACTTCCAGAGATACAGGTTTTTGGTATTCCCCATCTTTATAAGTCGACATAGATGTACCTGTGTACATCCGTCCTTTTTTACCATATTTATTTCCCAGTATCAATACTTCCTCTCCATCTATTACAGAGATAGAACTGATGAAATTAGGTCCCACAGTATTCAAAGGAGGTCCTACGTTTTTGGCGGGGAGCCACTGACCTGATTCCTCGTCCAATTCAGAAACCCAGATATCTTCCTGATCATCGGCGCCACCAACATTGTCTGGGTGATACCTGCGGCTGAAGTAAAGTTTCTTGCCATCAGGCGAAATGATTGGGCTGTGCTCAATGTACTGGCTATTGACATTTTCACCGAGATTTTCAGCCTTTACATTTCTGTTGATTCCTGAGGCTATATCAATCAGGACATTGATTGGAATGTTTGAAGCAGAGATACCAACGGCATCAATACTATTGTAACCAGGCGTTGCAGCTCCATCTAGTTCTACTCGAATGGCCTGTATCTTGTAAGGAGTTTCCTCAAAGAATAAGTTTAGCAAACGCTGTTCGATTGGCAATGCCCTTGCAGGTAATTCGAACAACACGTATTCATTGTAATCTTCATCATAAGCGATCACCCTGGTTACTGAACCTGGATTTTCAGATTCTGCAATGGCTACCTGTTTTGCCACGATAGGCTCATCAAATGCCACGGTGATAAATTCGGGCTTATCTTCCCTTTTAGGGCGCCAGGCATTGGGATCATCTCCGCCTCGTGGAAGGACATTAGGTTTATGTAAGGCTTGCAAAGCAGAATATTCCAGAGGTCCAAACTCGCTTGAAACGTCCAGTACTTCCGCTCCCCACACCACAGTTTCCTGAGCGATTGAGGCGACTCCCAGTAGAAATCCCAGACAAAAAATGAGGTATTTTCTCATGTTATTCAATATCAAATTATCGTGCGACTACCCTTACTTCCACTCTACGATTGGCTCTTTTTGCCGCATCCGTTCTCTCGGTCGATAGCGGCTGTGTACCTCCAAAAGCTTTGGTCAGTACCCTTGCTTTCTTAATTCCTTTTTTTCGAATGTATTCCTTTACTGACTCTACTCGAGCTTGAGACAGTCTCATATTGGCATCAGGATTTCCGGAAATATCTGTATGCCCTTCTAGTTGAACAATATAGCTGGGTCGTGCTTTGAGCCATGCAGCAAATTCATCTAATGCGGAATAAGAACTTCGTTGAATTACTTCACTACCGCTGGAAAATATCAGGTTCTGAAGTACAAAAATTTCTTCTTCGACTGGTTCCGGTTCAGGAGTTGGCTCAGGTTCAGCTTGGGCAATTGGTGAAACATAGAAATTGATGCTCATGGATTCATCTCCTCCGGTATCACTCACCTTGATTCCCTTACTCAGGGTTTCAAATCCATCCTTACGGATGGTAATGTTGTACTCAAGCCCATCGACCAGATAAAACTCAAAAGCGCCGGAAGCACTGCTGGATACCATACCCATGTCGTCATAGTACGGCAGTTTTTCATATAAAATGGGCACCTGAAGCTCAGAACTGTCTTCAGCGCTAAGGGCATTTCCGTATACTTTAACGTACTGTTCTTGTCCAGTCGCTGAAAGCATAACAAGTGTCAGAAGGCACAGGATCGAGAATTTTCTTGCGAAGGGCATGATAAGCAGATGATTAACAGACTAAATAACGCCAAAATTGTGAAATACGCCAAATCAATTAGCATTATTTAAAGAACTCTTCATTATTCATTAGTATTAACGGACTCAGCAATGCCCGCTACGAGCTCTTTTTTTGTGGTCCATTCAAGGAGATCTAGTCGGTGCAGCATGACGTTTTTCGCATGCAAAAAGTTCGCTAAATGTTTGGTGATGATAGGCTCCGTGGGGGGTAGGTCGACTTTTAGTGCGTCCACCTGGCGTCCATTTTTCCAGAACCTAAAGCAGAGATGGGGTCCTCTGGCTAATCCGGTACTACCTACGAATCCAATGGTTTGGCCTTGTTTGACACGTTGCCCCGGTTTGATGCCGCGGGCAATTTTAGACATGTGGAGGTATTGTGTCGTGTAATTGCTGTTGTGTTTGATTTTCACAAAGTTACCATTGTATTTGCCATATCTGGCTTCTAATACAACACCATCTCCAACCGTGCGGATCGGTGTTCCTACAGGGGCTGCATAATCAGTTCCCAAATGGGCTTTGTATCTCTTTTGAACCGGATGGAATCTTCTGGGCGAATAGCGAGAACTGATCCGAGTGAAATTCAATGGCGCTCTTAAAAAAGTTTTCCTGAGACTGTTACCTTCCTCATCGAAATAATCACTCTGGCCTTTTTGATCGTAGTAAATGGCATAATACTCCTTATCAAAGTGCTTGAAGTAAGCACCTTTTACTTTACCGATGCCGACAATTTTATCTCCGATGCGTTCTTCTTCGTAGATCACTTTGAATTTGTCACCTTTTGGGATTCGGAAGAAATCTACCTGCCAGGCAAATACATCGACCAACTTGTTGACCAGAATAGGAGAGCTGCCTGCATCTACGATGGTTTGATACACTGATGAGGTGACCTCTCCGGCAATTTCTCGCTCCACTGTTTTCACTTCAAAATCAACCTTGTCTACATAGATAGAATCAGCCAGGTTGAACACGACGTAAGATCGATTGTCGGGTTCGAAGATCATTTGTCGCGCAGTATTAAGAGAATCCCCTTCTGAGATAATGGTGTACTTGTATCCGGCTTTGAACCTACGGACATCATATACTCCTTCGGCTTTATTGGCCAATTCAAAGATCTGTCGGTGATGAATGTTGTAGTCCGAAAGGATGTCCGAAATACTTTCGTTCCACTTCACTTTTTTCTCAGTGACCTGAAAGGAATCGACAGGAAATCCATAAAGTAGCGTAGGGTCCGTCACTACAGCCGTTGTATCAACGGCTGTGATCGGTACCTCATTTGGGATCGTGTCCTGATGGCAGGCATTCAGTAAAAAAATCAGGAAAGCGAATGCTGCTAATCTTGGCAGGTATGGCATTTAATCTATTTGGTAAATCCTGAGAATAAGGCACCCGGTTTTTTCGGTGCATTGTTCCCTTCGTCCAGAAACGCCACAAAATTACTCACATTAAGGTCGTAAGCTTTGGGTCCGGCCAATAATTCGCCATTTCCGTCAAGGATTACATAAAAAGGTTGTGCATTGTTGTTGAAACGCGTGATCTGGAAGTCCATGTTTTGCTTACCAATGCTCTTTTTGACTTTGTTGTCAAATTCAGAAGTATACCATTCTGACTCTGGGAGTTCCTTTCTATCATCCACATAGAGCGCTGCCATGATAAAATTCTCCCTTAAACGTTTTAAGACAGCCGGATCCGACCAGACACGCTGCTCCATTTCCCGGCAATTGACACAACCATGCCCCGTGAAGTCAATGAACAAGGGTTTCCCTTGAGACCTGGCACATGCCAAAGCTTGCTCATAATCGAAATAACCTTCAAGACCATGTGGGAGGTGCAGAAAGTCACCAAACTTCGGGTCATCGCAAATAGCCGTTCTTTCATCACTGCTGATGCCGCCTTCTTCTCTGATCACATTTC
Organism: Cytophagales bacterium; assembly: GCA_033344775.1. Taxonomy (NCBI): domain Bacteria; kingdom Pseudomonadati; phylum Bacteroidota; class Cytophagia; order Cytophagales; species Cytophagales bacterium. The sequence goes on from JAWPMT010000007.1 coordinate 450,616, forward strand.
TGACTTCTGCCACGATATCATAATCGTGAGTAGTCATCGGTGGTAAGTAACCCGCCATGGCATTCAGAGGTGCACCCACCATGCCCGGAATCAGATAGGCCACAAAGGAAAAAGTCACAATGGCCATCATGAGTCGTGGGACGGAAACGGTCTCCATTTTATCATCGCCTTTGAGGCGAAGCTTACCTAGAAAATAAAAACCTAATAAGGCAAAGATCACGATCCAAATTGCCAGGTACACTTCCCGGTCAAGGATACGCCAGTGATAAGCCTGATCAGCGATGCTTAGAAATTTGAAGGCAAGTGCTAATTCTAAAAATCCAAGGACCACTTTTACAGAATTCAACCATCCACCGGAATTAGGTAATGAATTGAGCCATCCGGGGAACAGCGCAAAAAGCGTAAATGGAATGGCAAATGCCGCTGAAAAGGCAACCATGCCCAGGATCGGTTTTAACACCAATCCTCCTGCGGATTCAACCAGTATACTGCCGACCAATGGGCCCGTACAGGAAAAGGAAACGAGTACTAGAGTCAAGGCCATAAAGAATATACCGGCCGTTCCTCCTTTGTCTCCCATGGCATCTACTTTATTGACCAACCCGTGAGGTAAAGTGATTTCGAACAATCCGAAAAAGGAGAGTGCAAATACCACAAATACAATAAAGAAAATCACGTTAGGTAGCCATCCAGTGGCCAGATCATTGGCCGTTTCCGGTCCCATAAATGGGGCAAGAACAGCACCTATCAGGGTGTAGATCGCAATGATGAAAAAACCATAGAGCAGGCTTTTTTGAATCCCACCTTTTTTCTTGTTATCGCCTCTGCCAGTGAAAAAAGTCACCGTCATGGGAATCATCGGGAACACGCAGGGTGTCAATAAGGCTGTCAATCCTGCAAGAAACGCGATCATCATGAAAGAAAGCAGAGAATAAGGATCGGTCGTATCTCGTTGTGTCAAAAAACTACCGGAACTTCCTTCCGAACCTTCTGCCTTGGCACTGGTTCCTTTAAATTCAAATTCATCCTCAAAAGGAATGCACTTGCCATCTATGTCAGAACAAACCTGATAAATACGTAGGCCTTTGATCACGAAATCATCTTTCAGGATTTTGACCTTTTGTTTGAAGCTTCCTTCCTTCTTAAAATACGTGTATTCACCCTCCCACAAGCTGTCATATTTCTTGCTCGGGTTTTGAGGCACAATCCCACCTACCAATTCGTACGTGTCGTTGGCCTCAAATTGGAATTCGGTGACCATGGGCCCCAGGTCAGGATCGAAATCCGAAGAATACAGGTACCAGTTCTGGTCAATTTTCGCTTTGAAAATGAGCTCAGCTTCCTCACCCGCACTGGGGCTAGAAGGAGCGATCTGGTCTTGCCACTTGGCTGGGATCAGTACTTGAGCAATGGCCATCGAGACCAATGTCAAACTTAAAATCAAGAAAGAGAAAATCCTTTGCATATGCGTCACTGGGTAACCTGTTACTTCGATCTACAGTAAACGGCACTCGAAAGTTCCGGTTGTGGTGAGTTTACGACTTTTGGGACAGTTCAAGGAAGTGACCGTAAAACTGCGTGATGGTCTCTATGCCCTTGTAAAAATTGAACAACCCATAATGCTCATTAGGGGAGTGGATGGCATCCGAATCCAGTCCAAAACCCATCAGAATACTATCGATACCCAATTCATTTTTGAACAGGGCCACAATCGGAATACTGCCCCCTTCTCTGGTAGGGATTGGTTTTTTACCCCAAACTTCTTCGAATGCCGCGCTGGCCGCCTGGTAAGCAATAGAAGTTGTAGACGTGACCACAGGCTCTCCTCCATGATGGGGAGTTACTTTGATACTCACCGATTTAGGGGCTGCCTTAGTCAGGTACGCTTCGAGTAATTGCGTGATTTTATCGCTATTCTGGTTCGGGACCAGTCTCGTAGAAAGTTTAGCGTAGGCTTTGGAAGGCAATACGGTTTTTGCTCCTTCTCCAATGTAACCACCCCAAATGCCATTGACATCCAATGTGGGACGTACACCCGTTCTTTCGATGGTGGTGTAACCTGTTTCTCCTGCTTCTTCCCCAATGTCTAATGCCGCTTTATAGGCCTCCAGATCAAAAGGTCGGTCACCAAGATCGGCCCTTTCTTCGTCAGTGAGCTCTACTACATCATCGTAGAAACCAGGAATGGTAATGCGACCGTACTCGTCTTTCATATCAGCAATGAGTTTTGCCAACTCGTTGATGGGGTTAGCCACTGCACCGCCATAGGTTCCGGAGTGCAAGTCCCGGTTCGGGCCGGTCACTTCTATTTCGATGTAGCTCATGCCACGAATTCCGGTCGTCAGGGACGGGGTATCGTTAGAGATCATGCTGGTGTCGGAGATCAAAATGACATCCGCTTTCAGCAACTCCTCTTGTTCTTTTACAAAATCATTCAGGTAGCCTGAACCACTTTCTTCCTCGCCTTCAATCAGGAATTTCACATTACAGGGCAACGAATCAGTCTGGATTAAAGCCTCAATGGCTTTCACATGCATGTACATCTGCCCTTTGTCGTCACAGGCACCACGTGCATAGATCTTATCGTCTTTGATGGTAGGTTCGAATGGTGGGGTGTCCCACAATTCATAAGGGTCGGCGGGCTGCACGTCGTAATGTCCATAAACCAAAACCGTAGGCAGGGAAGGATCAATGGTTTTTTCTCCGTAAACGATTGGGTATCGACCGTCAGAGAATAATTGTACGTTCTCCACACCAGCATCCAGCAACCTGTCTTTCACAAAGTCAGCGGCTTTATTCACGTCATCCGCAAATTTGGAGTCGGTGCTTACGGATGGAATCCTCAAGAGTTCAAAGAGTTCTTCTAATTGTCTCGATTGATGGGTTTTTAAGTATTCTGTTGCGTGCATCGGACAAAAATAGTTGGATCAATGATTATAGCTGAGTTTGCAGCGGACAAATGAGAGCACAGGCGATCTAAATGTTAGAAAATAGCCTGCTATTTGTCGCTTTTCTTCACTTTCCTCAGGTACCGCAGCAGCGAAAGCACCAACCTGGTGTCCGGCTCGTTCATCAGCGCGATCTTATCCATGATCCTTCGGAATAAGCCAGGTTGTTGTTCCTGCATTTTCAAATGGCTAAGTAATTCACTGGATTGCTCCTTGACGGCCCGTGATACTTCTCCCTTGTTGCTATCCACTTCGACAACCTTATTAGCTTGATCTGTATGCTTCAACAATTCGTAGGCATAGATCATCACACTATGTGAAAGATTGATGGATGGATAGGTCGTCTTCATGGGAATAGTAGAAAGCACATCGCAGCGATTTTCCTCTTCCTTGCTCAAACCATTGCTTTCCGACCCGAATACCAGTGCTACTTTCAACAAGATCCCCGACTTTTCTTTTAGGAAATTTGGAAGCTGATCACTCAGAACCACCTCATAGCGCAGTTTTCTGGGCTTGCCGGTGGTACCAATCACCAGATCCATGTCCATCACGGCAGCATCAAGCGTGTCGTGTGTTTCGATCTTATTTAGCAGATCATGCGCTTCATAGGCAGTATTACGTGCTCCTTGTAGGGTATGGGCATCTGATCCTACGATACGCAAATGAGACTGGCCCATGTTTTTCAGGGAGCGACAGACGAATCCTACATTTTCAGGTACTGCTGGTTTGACCAGGATGAAATAGATTTCCAATAGTATATTGATGATCGTTCTATGGACAAAGTTCATTTTTTGAGTTGATATCTCCGAACTTTATTGAAAATCTGAAATCCATGTGTGCTGAAATTCTTTTAATATCGTAATCAATTTATCTGTCATGCATACTCGATTTTTTGGCATTATCCTATTGATCTACTGTTCACAGCTTGCTTTTGGCCAGGGAATGGGTCAATTGCTATTGGATGAAAACTACGATCGGTGCCAGGATCATGAGTTCGGTGGTTGGAAAACCATAAGCATTCAATTTGAAGAAGATGGTGAAGTCAAAGTTTCATCCGATGATTATGTGATCAAACCACAATTTGCCAATCAGGAAACCTACAAGACCGAATTGCAACGGATTTCGGATGCTGACATGTCAGTGATGGCGAGACTGGATGCCAGGGCTCAGATGTATGACAATGCCGAAGCAGTGGCTACTGGTAGATATATCATAGAAGATGAACTCCTGAAGATTAAACTAGGCGACGATGAGATGCTTGGTACCGCTGAATTGACCTGTGAAATTGATGGTAGGTATTTGAAGTGTGGGACACTGAATTTCGTATTGGCGAGCACGGATGTGATCATGGACCGGGACGTATTGAAAATTTCTAATGTTTTATATGAAGATCTGACCTTCAGTGCAGCACCCACCGATCGCTGGATACTACAAATAGAAAATGGCAATCAAGCCCTGGAAAACGGAGACGATTTTTTGTTGGAAAATTTATATAGTCCTGGGCAATTTTTAGGACATGGACGTGATGGTCAATTCGGTTTGTTTCCAATGGATGAAATGGGCATCAATTACGATTTTAAGTTCTATGATACCTATGGTCAAGGTCCTATAGATGCCTTGGAAGACCTTAAATTCAAACCTTCCTACTTTTTCGGAGACTACAGTTACATCATTGGAGTAGATCAGGAAACAGATAATGCCCGGATCAGCAAGCAATTTGAACCGCAGGAAAACTTATGGTATGTTGAAGGTGCGATGTGTGACATTGTGGATGAATTAGTAAAACGCAAATGAAAGCAGCCAAGGACCTGTTCAGCAAGCAATCTTCCGCCTATAAGAAATACCGCCCCACCTATCCAGACGAACTCTACGATTTGATTCTGGAACATACTCCCGGCAGATCAGCCAGTTGGGATGTCGGTTGCGGTAATGGGCAGGTTGCAGCATATTTGGCCAACCATTTCGATGAAGTTCAAGCCACAGACGTAAGTGAAAACCAGATTTCGCTTGCCGTTCGAAAGCCTAATATTCAATATTCCGTAGGTAGAGCTGAAAAAACGAATTTCAAGGATCAATCTATTGACCTGATCACAGTCGGGCAAGCGATCCATTGGTTTGATCATGAAGCATTCAATGAGGAAGTCAAACGGGTATTAAAACCAGGAGGCACATTGGCATTTTGGTGCTATGAATTGTCTCAAACATCTCCGGAAATCGATACAGTGATTTGGGAATTTTATACGGATAAAATTGGCTCCTACTGGGCTCCCGAAAGACGGCACATCGATGAGCATTACTCCACCATTCCGTTTCCTTTTGAAGAGGTTAGGTTACCCGACACTTCATTGACCATGAAAGTCCAGTGGTCTCTGGATGCCATGGAAGGGTATCTCAACTCCTGGTCCTCTGTACAGAAATACATACAGGAACATCATGTTAACCCTGTTGGTCCTGTGACTGAGCAACTTGCTCCTTTATGGAAGGGAACGATGGACGTTGTATTCCCACTTCAGTTAAAAATCGGCAAAGTTTAAATCGATGAATACTTCGGAGCTACATTACTTTCTCATTCGTCACATCATTGAACATGGTTTTGCCCCGGAACTCGAGATTATTGCTACACATTTTAAGGTGGGCCAGAATGATGCCATCGCTGCCTTGAAGGAATTACAGGAAATTCATGGCGTAGTACTCCATCCACATGCCCCTAAAGTCTGGGTGATCCACCCATTTTCATTGGCACCAACCAATTTTTTTCTTCAGTCCGAACGTCAAAAGTGGTGGAGCAATTGCGCCTGGTGTTCGTTAGGTGCCGCTGCATTAATAAATGAAGACCTGACAATCCAAACCACCTTAGGTTCAGAGGATGAAATACTGAAAATTTCCGTGAAGGATGGAAAGATCGAAGATGACCCGGTGGTGCATTTTCCTATTCCCATGAAAAATGCCTGGGACAATGTGATCTATACCTGTAGCACCATGTTGTTCTTTCGGAACAAACAACAAGTGGATGAGTGGTGTACACAACACCAAATGCCCAAAGGCGATGTACAGCCCATCAGCAAGATCTGGCCGTTTGCGCGAAAATGGTACGGTAATCACCTTGATCCTGAATGGAGAAAGTGGTCGGTCGAGGAAGCCAAGTCCATTTTTAAGGAATTTGAGTTGACACATCCGGTTTGGCAGATGGAAGGTACTGCTGAACGATTTTAAAGCTGAAAACCAGATTGATCCGGGCAGAAAAACGCCATATAGAACTGCTGCAAGTAAGGAATACAAAGAGGAGAAATACTATTTTTGTGATCCATTGATAGGTACCAAGGAAGCGAAACAGAATTGATAGAAGCATTCAAAACAGGGGATAAACAGGTTATCCAGGAATTATACGATCAACTGTTTCCTGCTTTGAAACAATGGTTGAAGCAAAATTCAGGATCTGAGGAAGATGCTGAGGATGTATTTCAGGAAGCCATGGTTGCGGTGTACCGGAAAATTCAGGATCCCGAGTTCCATCTGAATCACGAATTAACCACCTATATTTTTGCGATTGCAAAAAAACTTTGGTTGCAGAAACTTAGAAGACAAGGAGTTCATGCGAAATATGAGCAGTTCCTCTCGACTCAACCTGAGGTGGAGGATTTGGAAGAAGTGATCGAAGAACAAGAAACTTTGGAACTTTATCGGTACTACTTCAACAAACTGGATGAAGCCTGTAAAAAACTCTTAACTTTCGTTTTTCGAGGGAAAACTATGGCGGAAATAAAGGAGTACTTCGGGTTCAATAATGAAGCACATGCTCGAAAGAAAAAATTTCGATGCAAAAACGAACTGATAAACATGATCAGTAAGGACAGACGATACCTGGAACTGAAAAAACAGTGAAGGAATCGCAGGAACATATCGACCTACTCATTGAAAACTACTTGTTAGGGAACCTCTCTGCGGAAGAAGAAAGAGACTTTTTGGCGCAGGTCAAAAATGATCCCGAACTTCAAGAAAGACTACAACATCACCAGCGGATACAGCAAGTGGTGGATGAAGACCCTATGATCACCGCTTTTGAAAAAGTGGTAGGTGAAGTCATGAGGGACAATCGTCAACCTTCATTTACAGTCTACTGGCGAATAGCGGCTTTTGTTGTCATTGCGGTTGGTTTATCAGTATTCGCCATTAACTATTTCACTTCCCCAGACTTATCCCCACAGCAATTAGCTCAAGCATATTTTGAGCCCCTGTCAGATGCCATGACATCCAGAGATGAAGGAGATAGCCTTGCTTCCAGGGCAATGACCTATTACAATCAAGGTAATTTTAAAGCCGCTATACCCATCCTGGAACAATTGGTGGTAGCTAAAGAACCCTTTGCCGAACTGTATTTAGCAGTGGCTTACATGGGAGTGGAAGACTATGCGGCAGCACGAACGATCTGGGGAAAGTTGTCTGCTGAAGATCCGGTTTATCCCAATACCATTCTTTGGTTCGCCGCATTGACTGACCTGGCGCTGGATGATATTGATAATGCCCGAATAAAGATCAAGACACTAGCTGAAGGCAATTCCTCCTTTAAAAAAGAAGCATCCGCACTACTGGAGCAACTGGATTAACTGAATGCCTCAACTGAGTGCATTTTTTCTACTTAATCCTATTTGAAGTTGACACGCATTTAGATGTCTTGATAAAAGAATTGAATTTTTTTGGAACGTTTGCCTAATCAAAACAACAGACTACAAAATAATTCAAAATGAAAAGAACAATAGGAGTCAGAACAATCGCGTTTTTGTGTTTTGTGTACTTCCTTGATTTGAATGTACACGGTCAAGACACACATACGGGCAGTGCAACCATAGGGAGGGATGATACGCATTCATCCGCTTTGAATCTCAGAAATGCCAATGGGTTTTGGCATTTTTCCGGCCCCAGATCCTTTGAGAACGGAAATAACCTAAGTATCATGTACAACAATGGTACCGGATATGTGAGAAAATGGTCGTTGCTGGAAAATGGAAACCTGGGCATCGGAGGGATCACCGATCCACAATCAAAACTTGAAGTAAGGGGAGATTTCAGAACTTCCTTCTCTAGTAGTAGATACTTACAGTTGAACACATCTACTGATGGGAATGCTTATCTCAATTATGCGGGTGGGAATTCAACCTCCAGAATAGGCTTTCAAATAGATGGAGCCAGTAAGTTCTCTATATTAAATAATGGATTTGTAGGAATCGGCACAACGAACCCAGTGGAAGAACTGACCATACATCACAACGACCCTACTGTAGCCCTTAGCAGAAATGATGTGAATTCTATTGGTAGGTTGTCAACTGCTCCAAACATCATTGGCATCAGTGAGAACCTGACTGTCGATTACAGTATTGGTTTTCTATTGGATGATCCAAACAATCCCGGATGGTCCGTGAAATTAGATGCGGGTACTGCAAGTCACAATGATTCTTTTGAAGTTTGGCGATTCCCTTCAGGGAGTTCCCCTCAACAGTTTTCAGATGATGTGGTCAAATTCAAAATTGATCGTGATGGCAATGTAGGAATAGGAACTACAACCCCCACGGAAAAACTTTCTGTCAATGGCACCATTCGCTCCAAAGAAATCATCTGCGAGGTAGCTCCCTGGCCGGATTATGTATTCGAACCTGAATACCAGCTTCAACCCCTTTCAGAACTCAAAACATACATCGAAGAAGAAGGCCACTTACCCGGTATTCCATCTGCGCAAGAAGTGGAAGCAAATGGGGTAACACTAGCCAAAATGAACGCCTTGCTTTTGGAGAAAATCGAGGAATTGACCTTACATGTCATTCAGCTTCAGGAACAGAATCAACGACAAGACGAACTCTTACAAAAACTAAATCAATAGAAAATGAAAAGATACTGGATGATTGGCCTGCTCATCATGATCATGAGTAGTGTCCAAGGACAAGACATTGTATATGGTAATTACAGCGGTGCTTTTAGCCATAGAGCTAGCACCCCTGATGGATATATTGATTTTGGCCCCAGAGATGCTAACTGGGCCCATATTTTCACAGATCGATCAAAGTTTTTATTTAATCAGCCGGTTTATTCAAGCTTAGGTGTATTCAGTTCATTAGGCAACAATAACCTGCAGTTACAAACGGACGGATCTACTAAGATGACTATTCTAGAGAGTAATGGTTATGTAGGACTTGGAACCTCGACACCCTCTCAAAGACTTGAAGTCAGAGGTCATGCCTTGATCAGCCACAACTTATTGCTGGAAGGTACTGATCTAAGATTAGGGTTGAATAATGCCCGAGACGCAGGATCAAAGACACTTCAAAGGGCCATGGTGCACAACACCTCAGACCGACTATTTCTAAACTACGATGGCGATTTCGAAGGAGGTATTGTAGTCCAGGGACCAAAAACCATTATTGATGGCGCAGTAGGCGTAGGGACTTCCACCCCTCAAGGTAAAATGGAAATCAGGGGAACCACGACTCTCGGGCAGAAATACACACCGGAAAATGCCTTCTTAAATATTTCAAGTGGTTCGATCGGATTGCTCATTGACAGCAATGAGATTTATGGGAACGATGCTTTGTTTCTGGGTTCATCCTATTCGAAAGATATTGTTTTCCGAAATGTCGATGGTAATGGATTCCAAGACCTTGTTTGGATCAAACCTAGTGGAAACTTTGGGGTGGGTACATCCAATCCTCAGGCCAAAGTAGAGATTGATTACAACCTAGGGGCGTCTCCTTCAAGCTCGACTGGATTGATTGTAAGAAATCGCGCCCAGGGTAATGGAGGGCAAGCGGAAATTAAATTGATTCCTGCAGTAGCTGAAAACCACTGGAGTATTTCCGCAAACGATGAAAGCAACTTGTTTCGCCTTTACTCAGGATCAATCGCCAGGTTTACAATTGATGGAACTTCCGGAAATGTCGGAATAGGCACTGCTGACCCAACCCAAAAGCTCTCGGTTAATGGCACCATCCGCTCTAAAGAGATCATCTGCGAAGTAGCTCCGTGGCCGGATTATGTGTTCGAAGAAGGATATGACCTGAAGTCGCTTTCTGAGATCGAAACATTTATCAAAGAAGAAGGTCATCTCCCAAATATTCCTTCTGCAGAAGAAGTACAAACGGAGGGAGTAGCACTGGCTGAAATGAATGCTTTGTTGCTCGAAAAGATCGAGGAATTGACTTTGCATGTCATTCAGCTCAATGCTGATAAACAAGACTTGAACAAAGAGCTGAAACAGATGCAAGACAACTACTCAGACCTTTCAACAAGGATTCAAGCACTGGAAGAATGAAAGAATTCCAGCTTGCTGTCTACAGGATCGTAGGTCTCAGAAATCTAACATGATATAAAAATAACTTCAAGAGTCATATGAATTTATTCAAATACGGACTTAAAATAGGCTTGCTCATCTGGGCGGTTCAGTCATACGCACAGGAGAGTTTGAAGCCATCGGGTGATGTGGTGCCCCCCTCACCCACGGTGGCCGCCCTCAATCAATACGTTGATGTGCCGGTCAGTCATTACACAGGTGTTCCTGAAATAGGAGTACCGATATTCACCATTCCAATGCAACAGTTTTCGGTGCCCATTTCCCTGAGTTACCACGCTTCAGGACTAAAGGTGGCCGATCATGCTTCCTGGGTTGGAGCAGGATGGAGTCTCAACGCCGGAGGAAGTGTCAGTCGGGTGATACGGGGCCTCCCGGATGAGTATGCTTTGGGCGAGGAAAGAGGCTTTTTTCACAACGCTCAGTACTTTAATTCAGAAGGGAATTTTTTGTACAATGTACTGAATTGCGAAACCAGTGCTGTTGAGGGAAATACCCCTGGTATTGTAGAAGATATTGCTTCCGGTAAGAAAGATTTGGAACCAGATGTTTTCTATCTGTCAGCGCCGGGTTTGTCCGCCAAGTTTGTATTCAACCAGGACCGTGAGCCCGTTCTTCTCAGTGCAAGTGATCTTGATATCGGACATCCTTTTACGGCCGCGGCCAACGGACAGGCCAACTACCCTGTTGTAGGGGACTTCTCATGGACCATAACTGCGCCAAATGGACTGGTTTATGAGTTTACTGCTGCTGAATATACCTCTACCCTTACGAAATGCCAGCCGAATGGTACTGAGGAAGTCGGTGTGGTGGAGCGACAGAACGCGTGGTATCTGACAAAGATGAGCTACGGGTCAGAATACGTAAATTTTAGTTACGAGAATGAGACGCAGGTGTATGAATCACTTTACTCGCAATCTGAGCAATTTCAGATCTACAGCTTTTCGACGATACGTTCAAATAACTATTCACCACAAAATAGTTTCTGTACCACTGAAAGTACGGTGAAGGCAAAAAGATTGGCAAGCATCGAATCTTCCAATGGATATTTGATTGAATTTGGGGTAGACACATTGGACCGTAATGATTTGAATGGGAGCAAAGCCCTTGAAACCATCACCATTAAAAAGAACGGGGAGAAGATTGGACGTTACGAGCTCAATCACAGCTATTTTGCCCAGCAGAAGTTGAAATTGGATGGTATTGATCAGGTTGCCCTTGATAGTTCCGGCAACAAAATACACCTCAAGCAGTTTGAATATTTCTCACCGGTTCAGGTACCTTCTCTGAATTCTACGGCACAGGATTTTTACGGGTATTTCAACGGAAAAATTTCGAATCAAAACCTCGTGCCTGATTGGAGAGACGAAGCTTATCACTTCAATCCAAACGGCGCAGACCGATCCATTGACTTAGAAAAGACGAAAGTTGGTACTTTAAGCAAGATCATACATCCGACAGGAGGCTATACAAGTTTCGATTACGAGCTACACGATGTAGCACATCCGAATTTTAGAGAGACACAGACTTTGCAACTTTATGTTTCGGAAGGAAGCGAAGAGAATCCTCAAACGGGGATTTCTGAGAACTTCATTGTCCAAAACGAAGCTTCTCTTTCCCTACTTATGTCTTCAGAAGAACCGGATGTGGAAGGAAAGAATTCTGGGTTTTATGTAGAGAAGTTGATCAACAATGATTGGGTCATTCAAACCCTTGAAAAAGCTGAAAGTACGCTTCCTGTTCCACTACTAGGTATTGATCTTTCAGCAACCAACCGTTTTTTGTTGCCTGCAGGAACTTATCGCATCAGGGCGGTTTCCTACGGATTTCCTGTTGATTTAAAGGTGGTAGTGGATGAATACCGGGCGATGGATTTTGCCCAAATTGGTGGACTAAGAGTACGAGAGATCACCAGCTATGACCCCATATCCGATCAGTATCTGCATGATATGTATGAATATACCATCGGTGATACTACACGGAAGAAATCCAGTGGTGTCGTATTTACCTTGCCTCATTTCGGTGCTTACCTGAGCGAGCATTTCAGGTTGGATTTGACTGATTATTTTGATGAAAATCCTCCTGATCTTGGGGATGGGTCGGGTTCAGGTGGTATTCAGCCTTACGTAGGAGATGATACGCTTAGCATTACTTCAGTTATATGGATCAAGGGAGATAACAATAGTTGGTCCTATGAAATTGATACAAGAGATGTTACCAGGGAGGATTTTCCACCCCTTGACCAAGACAATCCTTTCGATTACAACTTTCATTGGGGGAATGCCGACCTGGCGGATCCTTGTGAGATCAATGCCATGTCGCTTTACATCAACATCAATTCCTCTCCGGCGATTCCTATAGCGACGATGAGTGGTGGCCATGTCGGGTATACGAAGGTGAAGCACTATAAAATCAGAAATGAAGACAAGGACAGTGGGTTATTCAATCCAGCGCCACCTGATTGGACCAAAAATGCGGCCATTGGAAATGACAAGAAGATGAATGGCATGGTCGAGTACGGTTTCGTCAACGAGATGCCAGTCCAGCCAGAGGAGGAGCCGTTTGTACCTGCCCTGGACTTGACTTTTAAGAATGGGAAAACCGATTCTGTTAAAACTTTTGAATTGGTAGGAGGAGAATTGCTTCTGAAGCGATTACAAGTCAATCATTATCAGGACGCGCCGATCGATAGAGATCTTTTTATCACTGCGCTCAAGACCCTAAAAGTGGTACATCGAGATTGTAGTGATTGTGCGGAGACGGATTATAAGTCTAATTATTATTACTACAATACCAATTGGAATTATCTGGACCGGACAACTAGTTTTATATACGAAGATGATGGTACAATCTCCTCAGAGGTTCAGTACCAATACGATTCGGATGATCATCATTTCCAAACCGGAACAGAAACAACCAATAGTGAAGGAGAAGTGATCTCATCTTCTATGATACGTCTTGCTGACCGGCCTGCACTCATCCAGCAGCAAGTAACCAAGGTAGATGGCGAGCAAGTTTCTGGAGAGCGATTGACGTATCAGGGTAACCGCCCTCTATCCTACGCTGCCTGGAATCGTGATCCATCAGAGGTGCCTGCTGAAGTGGTTACTCTTGACCCACATTACCCGGTTGAACTTACCAATTCCTATGATGGAGATTATCTTATCACTGAAATCAGATCGTTTCCAAGTAATACCGCCAATGATTCTGAGGAGATACGGAACACCTTTTTATGGGGCTACAATGGTCTCGATCTGGTGGCGTCTCTGGTCAATGTTTCCGAGACCGAACTATCAGAACACTTGTCGGCGCTAGGGGTAAACCGTGGATGGTTCAAGGATCTGAATAATCGAGGTAATTATTTGACTAAACTTCTTGCCTTGCAGGCTCGATTAACGCAGCATCAGCAGTTGAAGATCTTCATTCATGAGCAGCCTTTCGGTCCTACCACCGTAATCGACGAAACGGGCTACCGGACACATTTCGAATATGATGCGTTTGGTCGCTTATTTACTGTCCGCGATCAGGATCAGAATGTCCTGAAGATCCACAAGTACAAATACATCAATCAAAACTTCTAATCGCTAAAAATATGAATATGAAATACCTATTGACAGGCATATTATGGGCGATCGTTTGGTTTGCCCAGGCCCAGGATGGGCAAATTACGGGCCCACAAGTCATCTGTCCCGGTGAACAGCAAGATGTCCTCTATCAGGCTGAATCAAGTAATGGTGGCCTCTCCGCAGGGAGTCATCAGTGGTACCTGGATGGTGTCCGATTATTCGGTATCACTCCTCAAGTGTACGTAGACTTTCCATCTGATAAAAGTCAATTCACACTTGAAGTGCAAGGTGCAGTGAATGCCACAATGATCATCAATCGATTTTCTGCGGGTTCAATTGTGTCTTCAAAATCGGAGGTATGCAGTGGTGAAGCAATTCAGCTCACGGCTTCCGATGTGAACGGTCCGGATGGGCTATGGATGAAAAGTGTGAACGGAGGCTCATGGACCCAACTGGTTCAAACACCTCTTCCGACTTTCGTATCTACCATCAGTAGTGGGCCGATCACCCAAACCACTAAATTCAGGGTGCAAAGCGGCGGGAGTTGCGGTACACTCTATTCCAATGAAATCACAGTACAAATTGCTGATCCAGTGTCCCCAGGGCAGATCAGCGGTGATCAGATCATATGTCCAGGTGATCAGCCTCAGCCTTTGGGGAGTAATGGAGCGGCGCAAGGAGGAACCGGAAGTGTGTCTTACGAATGGAAATATCGTGAAGGGAATACAGGGACCTGGCTCAGTACATCACATGGTGGCTTGACCTATGCACCGGATGAATTGACCACTCTGACCCAATTCCGACGATACGCGATAGACGATTGCGGTAGTGTAGGGTCTAACATTGTCACGATCCAAATGAAAGATACGCCCTTGAACCCCGGGCAGGTCGATGGATCAAAAACCATTGAGGAAGGTCAATACGCTGGCGAACTGGGAAATGTGAGTGCCCCATCGGGTGGTGATGGAACATTGAATTATTCCTGGGTTCGAAAAATTGAGAATGGAAAATGGGAGGTTATTCCAGATGCCAGCGATTTAAGTTTTACACCTACAGGAAGAATCAAAGAGACCACTCAATTCAGACGAGTCGTGACAGACGATTGTAAAAGCGATTCGACGGCCATTGTGACCATAACTGTGCCCTTGAAGGATCAGGAGATCAATTATGTGGCAACATACAGTGCCAGAGAAGAGGACAAGGATTTTGATGATATCTATTATGGAGATAAGTCCTATAAAGATCTTGCCTATCAATACATGGATGGGCTGGGTCGTTCAGTCCAGCAAGTGGCCTGGCAGGCTTCTCCTTCTGGCTTGGATGTGGTACAGCCTATGGAATACAATGGACTGGGGCAGAACCTCAAAAGTTTCCTGCCCTTTACGAATGGAACAACGGCCTGCTACCAACCAGACGCCATTGAAGATGGGACCTATGAAAATAGTCCGCAACATCAATTCTATCGGCAAACACCTGGCATCGCACATAGTACCTTTCCTTTCGGGATCACGGAAGTGGAGAAGAGCCCCCTGGCCCGACCCCTGAAACAAGGTGCACCGGGAGAAGCCTGGCAACCAGATGCGCATCCAGTGACCATGAAATATGAAGTGAACGGTCCTGAAGAAGTATATCACTGGTTCAGTGAAGACTTTGTAGAATTGCTGGGTACATATTATGAGGCCGGAGAGCTGACTAAGGTAACGGTAGCTGATGAAGATGGAAACCAATCCATTACTTACACGAATAAGAGTGGAGAAATGGTACTGAAAAGGAATCAGGTGGATGTGGATGCCTGGGCGGATACCTATTATGTCTACGACATCTATGGTGATTTGAGGGTGGTCGTTCCACCGGAAGGCGTCAAACAATTGGAAGAAGGTGCGGGCGATGGTACCATTGGAGACTACACGGTCTTGACAGAAGATTACACATTGCAATCCGGAGATGCAAACAAGAAGTTTTATTTCCTGGAGGGCGTCCGAGTCACCGTACCTTCAGGCTTTGCAGGCATGCCGATCATCAAGTCATTGGCAGGCAGTGTAGTAATCACTCCAGATTTACTGGATCTCTGGGCTTTTCAATACGAATATGACGGCAGGCATCGGGTGATCAAGAAAAAGGTGCCAGGTGCAGACCATATGTTGATGGTTTATGATCGGTGGGATCGGTTATTGCTTTCGCAAGATGGTAATCAACGAGCCAATAACCAGTGGTTATTTACCAAGTACGATGAGCTAAACCGCCCTGTGATCACGGGTCTTACGACACTTACGGGTACCTTGGAGTCCATTCGCTCCGATGCCCGTGGGAGTAATCGTTTTGAGACGGCAGGAAGTGCGTTACATAGCTACACCAATCAAACCTATCCTGTCCAGGTGGATCAAGTACATTCGGTAACCTATTACGATACAACGCCGACCGGTATTCCTGCGGTGTTGGCCTTTTCTTATCCTGTTGGAGAATGGGGTGCTGTAACCCGAGCAGCTTCTACCAAAGGGTTAGTTTCTGCTACGAAAACCAATGTTTTGGGTACAAACCAGTTTCTATGGTCAGTTACCTATTTTGATGAAGAAAAGCGACCTCTCCAGATTGCTACACAGAACTTGGACGGAGGAACGGAGACGATTTATAACCAATACGATTTTATTGGTCAAGTGCTGAAATCGCGTCGTATCCATGATGATTTGGAGCAGCATATCATCAATGAGTCCTTCGTGTATGATCATTCAGGCAGAGTCTTAGAACATTGGCATCAACTCGATGATCAGGATTCGGTTTTGTTGAAAGCCCATACCTACAATGAGATCAGTCAGGTAACGGAGAAAAATCTCCATAGCACCCTTGCTGATCCTGTGTTTGAGCAGTCGTTGGATTACCAATACAACATCCGTGGCTGGTTGAAGTCCATCAATGATCCGGAGCTGAATGCTGATCCAACGGAGGCCAACCTGGACTTGTTTGGGATGGAGCTGCATTATAGCACGCAAGATGCCCAGATGGGTAATGTTGGGACCTACGATGGTAACATCAGTGCTATCAAGTACAGCAGTCATGGCAATGTAGGGTACAATAAGACCAGGGGTTATGCATTCACCTATGATCAATTGAACCGACTTGCAGCGGCCGATCATTTCAGTAACAACGGCAACGTTGGTCAATATGATGTGCCGGAGTTAACGTATGACCTGAACGGCAACATTGAGACGTTAAAGCGAAACGGCACCGGAAACGGACTGAATGATGATCTGCAGTATACCAACGTGGGCAATCGCCTGATGAAGGTCGACGATGGGGCAAATATCGGTGGATTCAAAGATGGTACCAATACTGGAGATGACTATGCTTACGATGCCAATGGAAACATGACACTGGATCGTAACAAGGACATCACTGCCATTAGCTACAACTTCCTTAACCTGCCAGAGATGGTACAGTTTGCCAACGGCAATACCGTTCAGTTCATATACGATGCAGCCGGAATTAAACTGCAAAAAGTAGCGAACATTGAGGGTGTGGTGACCAAAACGGATTATCGAGCAAGTGTTATTTATGAAGACCATGATTTAAGTTTGATCCAACATGCGGCAGGGCGTCTTATTTCACTCGGTGAAGGAGCAGGTTTTGATTACCAGTACCACCTGGCAGATCACCTGGGGAACAACCGATTGACCTTTTCTACCACTCCCGAAAATTACCGCACGATTGGTACGTTTGAGGCAGGTCAGGGCAATGGCTTCCAGGCACTACATCCACACGTGAATGCCCAGGCCAATACTACTTCAGGCGGTAGCCGGGTAGAATTATTGGATGAAAACGGAGAAGTAGGAGCGATGCTCTTGCTGAAAGTGAATAAGTCGGACACCCTTCACCTAAGTGTCCAAGCAAACTACGAAGCAGTTCCTGCTGGTAATACGTTTTTACCTACTGCCTACAACTTGTTGTTTGGGGCTTTCACCGACAGTTTTGTGGATGGCGAAGGCGTGTCAGGTGCTAATTCCGATGCCTTTAATGATGCCATTACAGATTTCAATGCAGCAAACAAAGGAGGAACCAACAACACGGCCCCCAGGGCGTTCCTCAACTACATCCTGTTCGATGAAGACATGAAGTTTGTCACTTCGGGATTTACCCAGGTGAGTACGGCGGCCCAAGGAATTGGGGTGCACCAGAAGTTGTCCATCAGCGACATCATACCTGATCGAGAGGGATATTTTCTGACTTACCTGAGCAATGAAAATGCGGAGCCAATTGCCGTTCATTTTGACGATTTCAATGTGTATCAGGGTAAGACCAATGTAGTGCAGTCAGATGAGTATTACCCGTTTGGGTTGACTTTCAACTCAAGAAGTAGAAACGGTAATCTGGAAAACTTATGGAGATTCCAAGGTCAAGAGCATCAGACTGAGACAAATTGGGATCAATATAAATGGCGAAATGCTATGCCTGAATTAGGAAGGTTCTTTAATGTCGATCCGTTAGCGGAAAAATATGTATATAATAGTCCTTATGCATTTAGTGAAAATCATGTGACTGCTCATGCTGAATTGGAAGGTTTGGAAAAGTGGTTAGCAACTGATGGAAGTATTATTCATAACCAACCTTATAGTGAGAAGTATGCGAAAGACCAAGGTTTGATTCGCTTGGACAATGGCGTGGATAAGAAAAAGATGGAGTCCATAATGACTATATTAAGGAATACCAATTCTGCTTTATCCTTTGGTTCCGCCGGGGGCACTACATTAGCAAATAACCTGGATCTACCTCGGCAAAGGTCTAAGCTAAAAGTCAAGTCAATTAAAGTAGGTGAAGGGGGCAAATTGCCCATAAACCGTATCAAAGTTGGAAATCCAAGATCTTTGAAAGTGAAAGAGGTTAGGCTCCTGGTTGAGAACTCCCAAATTACTTCTATCAAAAACTTTTCGGGCAAGTTGGGGAGAGCTACGCTAATTGTTGATATGGCCTTTTTAATGACAGACATTTATGAAGCAGAAGCAGAAGTTTACCGTACAGGAAGTTACAATAATGCTGCAACAGGGAATTTGATTAAAAATGGGACTATAAGTACTGTAAGTTATTTTTATCCAGTTGTAGGAGGGGCTGCATTGTTGTACGATATCACAATAATGAAAGACGGTCGAAGAATTAATAGAAACCTTATGAACTATTTTGAAGCCGAATATCTCAAATACAGAAACTCAGACAGTCAAAAAGCTGATAAAGCTCTTGAGAATTATAGAAAGTTTGGAGGCACTAAGTGTTTTGGATGTCGAAAAGAGGCCACTTTTACTCAAGGTTAAAATTTACGATTTTCTACCTGGCGCGGAAGTTACTTCCGTGCCAGACTTGGGTTTCTTTTAAGGAATCTGAGAAAAACGATAAGAATTCATCACTGAGCGTAGCACCTGCTACGCTCTTTTATTTTTCACAAATCCTGATTTAACTGGAACGCTTCCACAATCAATGCAACTAATACCCATAAGCAGTATATATGGAAAAAATCGGAAGGGTCATCTTGATTGTTTGGTGGATGTTGGCTGGAGTAGGGGCTTTTGCTCAGGTCACCAGTAAGGTTCAGGCGACCGGGAAGCATCAAAAAGCCGTGGGTCAATTCAATCATCGCAAGGCAGAGGTCAAGGCAAGAAAAGCGCAATGGAAGGCCTATAAGCGGCAAGCCAAAGAAGCGCGCAAGTATGTTAAAGCCCGAAAAAAGCTCAATAGGTTATACGAAGAGGAGCGGAGCCAATATCCGGATGCTATTGTATGCTCAAAAGAAGATTCGGTAGCCTTAGTGGATCGTTTGATGACAGAAGGAAAACTATCCCATAAACACCAGAAAACCATTGAACAATACGCGGCGAAAGATTCGGCACAGTGGGTCAGAGAGGGAAGGCAAGCCATCAAACAAAGCGTTCCTTATCCATCGGACTCTGCAGCTTTAGCCCAAGAATTAGAGGACCGAATTTCCGGTACACCTTACGAATTACCTGATTTGAATCGTGATTCGCTGACGTGGGAAGCCATGACCAATCACACTGAGAAGGAGGCCGAGCGGCATGCCGAACAACAGGTTAGTGAGTACTTTCCGGATAATCCTGAATTGCCCTTGGGAGAGGGTGCTGGGTTACCTGAAGAGGTACTAGGACTTTCTGAAAAAGTATCCGCACTGAAGAATCCAAATTTCATTTCACCCAAAGATGCCCAGGGGTTGTTTGACAAGGTCGACCCACAGCAATTTCAGGATGCGATGTTGCGTACGGAAAAGCTCAAACAGAAATACCAAAAGCTACCTTCTATAGAAGATCCTAAAAACGGGTTGAAACGAAATTCATTGTCGGATTTACCTTTTGCAGACCGATTGTATTTTGGCGGAAACCTGGACATGCCATCCACGGATCCGCTGGTGCTCGATACCCAATTGCAATTGGGTTATTGGTGGAACAAACATTGGATGACCGGGCTTGGCTTTGGGGTTCGAGAACAATTCTCAGGAGTATCTCAGCCTAATTCTGATAACCACGGCTGGAGTGGCTTTTCACGGTATCACCTGACTCCTTCTATTTTTCTGTGGGGGGAATACTCCGAACGATGGTACCGTTCCCTTTTTGGTTCCGAACCGGCCAACTCGCGCCTTGTGAAAGATTGGGGATTGTTCGTAGGAGCAGGAAAAGATTTCAGAATTGGAAAAGCAACACTTTTCACCCTACTGCTTTACAATGTAAATCATCGGTCCAACGACTTGAGTAACCGACCCTGGCTAATAAAAATTGGGTTCAGGATCGATGGTTTCCATCGCGGAAAAAATAATCCTTAACACAGCTCCCGAAACTTCGTCCAAATACGACTGGAAAGATTTAAAATATCTTAAAAAGCCCTTTGCTTGATTGCCTAGGGCATTTTTATGCTTTTTCAGGCAGCTTAAAAATTTTCCGAAATCCCACCCAGAGCATTTGATTATACGAAACCATTAGGAGACCAAGAAACAATTGATAGGTATGGCATAATGGGAGCATCGCTGATGCTGATGTCTTGTTTTACCTGTATGTCCTCTTTTTTCTGAGTAGCCATAAGGTCACCAAAGTAGGAATAATCAATAGCAGCCACCAATTGTAATTCCTGTCTTGATCGATTGATCTCGTATCACCAACAACGATAAAACCACCCCAAAATGCAGGGTGAACATACAACTCATCACAGTTTTCCAGAAAATCTAACTTGGCCTTACGAAGCGAAACATCTTTCGTTTTCCCGGTTTTCAGATGAGAATAAAACTGTTGCATCAGATTGGCGGTTGTAAGGTCATTGGCTTTCCAAAGTGACATCAACACCGACCGTGCGCCTGCTCGAAAGAACGAAGAGGCTAAACTCTGTGGACCTTCGCCCAGATAGGTTTTGCCCAATCCGGTGTTGCAGGCGCTCAATACCACCATTGGACTGGTCAACTCCAATTGGGTGACTTCCCAGGCATACAGCTTGCCATCATTAAGGCTATCTCGTTTGTCATTTTGGAAAAAGATGAACGAGTTGTCGGGTGTCACCCGGTCATTGTATGCATGTGTGGCCAGGTGCAGGATAGCATTCGGTTTGAAGTTTGATCTGAACGCGCTTTCCGTGGCTGCCTCACTTTTAAGCACGATCCCTCCAAATAGTTCCTGGACATACTCAACTTCTTCCTGATTATGGGCTAAAGGACCAAAATCCCGGCTGACTGATGGCATGGAAGTCATCAATTGTTCGGTCGTTTCAAATTGGCTGGGCGCGACGGCCATCACGTGTGGTGAAGCTGTTTTCTTTATATCGTTGAAATGATCCAACAGGGATAATGATTGGCTATAATTGATCACATGGTTTTTCAGTAAATAAGGCAAGGATCGGTAGTTTTCGCCGGATGTTTCTGTAGTTAACAATTCAAAAGGAACCTGAAATAAAGGTCCATCAGGAATGATGGTCAAATGCTTGGTGAGTTGTTCCGACGAGATGGCATCAAACAGTAGTTGGTAAAGGCTATTCCCTGACTCACTGAAGTCTGATACTCCTTCTTTGGAGAAATCACGAAGTGATAGCTGCTGATTGAAGGTTTGGATGGCTTTTTGAATGATAGTGACTGGTCCGAGTGATTGAATGTCTTGATTTTGCTGATTGAGGATGAGGCGATACAAGTACTTCTTCCCGAAATAATAGCTGATCAGTGTTTGGTCCTTATCGAGTTTTTCTGATAGTTGATGGAGGATGGGCTTGCCTATTGATAAACCGAAATTTTCTTCTTGGGTAAATCGATTTTTTGCTTCCTCTAATTTGACCAAGGTGTCCTGTAGCAAGGTTTGTTGTTCCTTTTTTCCGAAGAGTTGTCCATAGTAATGATTCAACTCCTGATTGATTTTGCTTTGATCAACGAATTGTGATTGGCGTCCTTTCAAATCTAACTGGTGATATAAGCTAATGGATTTGCTTCTTTCTATCAACCAGGTAATGTCGTTTAAAAGGTCTTGATCAGGATCATTGGCATACAATTGAAATCCGTAATCAATTGCCTCCTGATACATGCCATGTATGGTGTCACTCAATCCGATTTGGTCCGCATATGATAAGTAAGTCATCCGCAATTCATTGATTGCCTCATCCACTTCTAAATATTGATTAAATGTTGAGTCTGAAGGTTCAATTTCAGCTTTTTGGTTGAGAGCGATCAGGTTCATCCTGGCTTGCGCCTGAAGCCACGGATCGATGTGCCGGACGTATCCATTGGCTAACTCACGCGTGTTCCGATCAAGTATGTCTTGAAGTATTTCTTGTGCTTCTGCTTGTTTACCGATGTACATGGCTCTTTTTGCAGTAGCCAATTCATACCGGAGCCAATGCGCTGAGCTTTTTTGGCGGGGATTAGAGGAAAGTGCCTTGCTTAATGCTTCTGCTTCTTCGAATTGATGGGTTTCGATAAGGCTATTGTACCATTGGGTATAGCCTTGAATGATCATTTGAGAATTTGGATCATGATGCGCTAATTTTTTTATCGACCTCCGAAAAAAATCAATAGATTTTTCATACTCCTTCCGTTTATATAAAATGCACCCTTTCGTAAATTCTGCTGTTGCCATAATCCATGAATTGGTGGGGTACTCAGCTAACAAATCAAATAACTGTTGAATGTGAAGGTCTGCTAGGTCCAGTTGATTGATCTTCAAATAAGCTTCAGCCTGCAAGGCATACTGGATTGGATAAAGGGGGGCATCTATTGAATCAATTGCTTTTTGCAATAGACCCAGTCCCTGATGGGTGGCGCCTATTTCGATTAAGACCCTTCCGCGGTACGTTAGGGCCAGGTTTTTTTCTGCACCTATTGATGCAATCTCTGCCCAAAGTTTGTATTGCTCCAGCGCCGCCTGATAATTTCCTCTTTCAACGTAGAGATGCCCCATGCTATACACCGCCTTCTTCCAAAGATCACTCCAAGTAAGAGGGTCCTGATCTTTGAAGTATTCTAAAGACTGTAGATACCGGAGCGAGTAATGGATGGAGGAATCTAATTGTGATTGGTAATAATACACATGACCCATAACCTCCAGCGGTCTTAGGTTCCATTTCTCCTCATAAATATCAGTAGGGTGATCATAGATAGCTGCTCTCAGTAGGGGGATGGCTAGCTGATATTTTCCTTCATGGTAATGTAGTAGGCCTGTCAAATAGTTGAATTGAATTGGATCAATTGGATGCTCATATTCCTCAATTGTGGTAGAAGTTAGCAGGGATCTAGCGTTAGATAATTGACCGGTTTTGATCAGCTCTTCCACTTGAAGCACGATATCCAAAGAACCATTGATAAGTGAGTCAGTGGCAGTCCTTAGTGGCATAGCCTCTACAAATAGACCACTGAGAATGAACAATATTGCAAATAACCAATTGTTTCGGTACAAGATTAAATAAGTTAAATGATCCTTATCCGTATGGTAACACTTGATAACAGGTTAAACCTCATGCTTGATCGGAGTAGTTGGTGCTGGATTTTTGGATTCTTTAAATTTTAGCCGAATTACTTCTTAAACCTGAAGATGGAACGATCACCCGCTTTGGGTAACTAACCGGTAGTTACTCATAAGAGCAACATTCACACATTTGGATTAGTTAAAAATGGAGCATTCATGGTGCTCCTTTTTGTTTTGAATTGTTGCTATCAAGGACGGAGCCGGTTGATGAAAATCATTAATTCCTGATAAAGGATGTTAGATGCTAAAATCGTATTAACCTTGTTGCCTTAAAAGAACCTCACGAATTATCAAGCAAATAACTTCATCTGGAGCAACGATCTCGCTATTATGTGGGTCTTTGAGAATGAAAAAATGATCAGGAACAACTCATGAAATACGGAATAGTACTATTGGTAATATGTTTAGGCTTAATGTCTTCTGAACTATGTGCGCAAACGGAGATAACCTCAGATACAACCCGGGCCAACGCTTACTTACGTCAGGGCATCAGCTTTCGGGAGTCTGGTACTTATGACAGTGCTCGTCTCTCTTTTCAACGAGCAGCTGAACTTTTTAACGAATTCGAACTTTGGGAGCAGTATTTTAGATCCAAACTGGAGTTAGGGCATACCTATTCTTTTGAGGGAGAGGCGGATAAGGCATTGAAATATGAGAAGTCCAACCTATTGGAAAACATTGAAAGAACGGGTGGTAATAATGTCTCTCATGCGCTTTCCTTGGAATATATTGGGACCTATTTCTCGGATTTAAGTAACACAGATTCGTCGTTACATTATTACAAGCTCTGTCTGGACTTGCGGGAGGATATTTTGCCAAAATCACATCCGAAGCTGAGCGCCATCCATCGACAGATTGGAACGGTCTATCTGGAAAAAGGTAAGTACAGAATTGCTGAGGGTTGGATTGAGAAAGCCATTGACCTTGCATTAGCCAGTCCTGAATCCGATCATAACCTTCCTCACATCTACAGCATATATTCCAGTAATTTCTATCAACAAGGCTTGTACAGTCAGTCTTTGAAATTTCGCCAGAAGTCACTTAATCTTGAGAAGGATGTAGAATCGGTTGATAAACGGGGATTAGTCGCGCAGTACAATGGTCTGGGCCTTATCCATATGCAGATGGGGCAATATGAACTTGCCATAAAATATATTCAACAAAGTCTGGATCTAAGTAAAGAAACTTGGGGGCCTAATCATTATGTTACTGCGTGGGCTATTAATGATCTTGGTGCAGCCAAGATGTTTGCGGAAGACTATCAGGAAGCTATTACGCTCATGAAAACGGCGCTTGACATTCAGACTGGATATGTGGCAAACGATAATTTCCGGTCTGGAGCACTAAATTTGAATTTAGGAGAGGTTTACCTGAGGGCAGGTAATTATGAAAAATCACTGGAATTTAGTCAAAAAGCGATCGATATTCTGTCTGCGATTTGGGGTGAGGATCATCGTGACTTATTGGGTGTTTATATTAATCAAGGCAAATGTTATCAGATTTTAGGGCAGCCCGAAGAGGCAATTGATAATTTCGAATTTGCTTTGGAAGGACTTCAAAGAACAGTTGGTAAGCGATATCCATTGGTGGCCACGGTGTTGAAGTCCTTGAGTGAGGTATATCTGGAACTAGGTCAGACAGATAAGGCTCAATTTTATATTCAGAAATCTTTGATTGCCTGTACAGAGGACTTTAATGACGAGGATCTGGCCAAAAACCCATTGCCGGTTCAAAGCCTCGATAATGTATTAATGTTGTCTATTCTCGATACTAAGGCTCGCATCTTGAAGCAGAAAGGGACAAAAGATGCCTTGATTCATGCATTATCTGCATTCATCACAGCTGATGAAGTAGTAGCTCTGACGAGAAGGAGAGCCATTCAGTATTCAGATAAAGTTGAGTTTGCGGCTTCTGCCGAGAATATATACCAGAACGCTTTGAAGTTAGCGGCAAGGCTTTATCATGAGACTAATCAGGAAACCTACCTTCAAAATATTTATCACTTTTCTCGAAAAGCCAAAACAGGTACCTTGCTAGATTGGCTTGCTGTGAACGATGCCAAAAATTTTGGTGATGTTCCGGATTCCATCGTCACATATGAAAGGCAGTTAAAAGAGAAATTTTCATTTGTTCGTTCCCAGATGACTCAGAAAGGGTTAGACTCACTGGAAAGAGCGGAACTTGAAGATGAATTCTTTAGTCTGATTCAAACCCAGGATTCTTTGGAGTTCATATTAGAGGAGAAATTTCCGGCTTATTACCATCTCAAATACGATTTTTCAGTAAAAGACCTGGCCTCTCGAAGACAGGATTTTTCGGAAGATGAGCTGGTCATTGAATTTTTTTTAACTGATTCATTGTACTACGGTTTTGCTATGACGCATGATTCTCTTATGCTGGTACCTATTTATTCAAGAGATTCACTGGACCAGATGATAGTGACCTACCGACAGAAACTGTCAGATCGTGAATTTGTGAAAGATGACGCGAAGAGATTGTATGATGTATTGATATCACCACTACTTACCCCATTTGAGGGGTCTGAAATTAAGAAATTGAGGGTAGTTCCTGATGGCTTTATAGGCTATTTGCCGCTTGAAGTGACGATGCGGGAAACGGAAAGTCAGGAATATAAGTACCTACTTCAGGATTATGAGGTGGTTTATGATTACGGTGACAATGAAGAGCTTTCTCAGGTTTCAGCCGAAGAATATGTCATCAGTTTTGCGCCTTCCTATAGGTCACAGGACCTTCCACAGGTTCTCGATATCTCAGATCAGTTTAGGGATGCCATAACACCATTGAAATGGAATCAAAAAGAGGCAGAGGCTATTAAAAATTATCTGAAAGGCGAGGTTTTTTTGGCAGATGAGGCCACCGAATCCGCGTTTAAAGCTCAAAGTGATTTCACTGGAGTTCTGCACATGGCTGGTCATGCCTTTGTGGATCATAGTGATCCCCTTAATTCCAGGTTAGTTTTTCAGCAACACACGGACAGTCTGGAGGATGGAATGTTACATACGTTCGAGTTATTCAACATGGACCTGAAGGCCAGTATGGTTGTGCTTAGCGCATGTAATACAGGGTTTGGGCAAATTCAAAATGGAGATGGGATTTTAAGTCTTGCCAAAGGGTTTGAGTATGCAGGTGTTCCGAGTATTGTGATGAGCCATTGGAAAGTGGATGATCGGGTCTCCAGCATTATCATTGAAAAATTCTATGACTATTTGTCACAGGGTAAAACCAAAGGAGCTGCACTCCGGCAGGCGAAACTGGATTATATACAAAGTGCCACAGAAATTGAGAGTTACCCTTATTTCTGGGGTGCCTTGGTAGTGTCTGGAAATGATCAACCCATTGTAGGTTCTTCAAACGCTGTGTTAATATGGGGCACGATCTTATTCATAGGTCTTCTATTAATTTTAGGTATTTACGCGATAAGAAGGTGAGGCTGAAAAACAGCGCATTAAGTGGGTTTACTTCTCAAATTTAAATTGCACTTCATTCAGGCTTTCGATCGACCCTACTACGGTAATGATGTCATTGATCCTTAGGCGGGTGTAGCCGTGGCTGATGATCGACTGACCCATTCTGGAAATTGAAAGAATAATGATGTCCGAAGGAAGGCGCAGGTCCCGGAGGGCTATTCCATGTAGCGAAGCGTTGCCCAGTTTGATGTCTCGGGTATCCTGACCTTTTTCCATGCCCAGTAAAAGGGATGTGGCTTGCGGTGATCGCACGAGGTGATCCATCAGGCTCACGATGGCCGTAGAAGGGTCCACGATCAAGGCATTGAGGTCCACAAATTTTTGAGAATTAAAGCGGTTGTTGAGCCTTACCACCAGATCATTCGTGCCGTACTCGTGATAAGCCAGTTCACAGATTTCTAGATTCTCTTCGTCAGAGAGCATGGTCACAATGGCATCGGCTTTAGGCATATCCATCGCATCGAACACTTCCTTAGAAACTTCCTTGAAATAAATGATTGGAAAATCTTCTGGTTCGGTGAAGCTTCCTTTTTCTTTCTTCGTAGCAATCTCTACTTGCCAGCCATTGTCTTTAAGTTGTCGGGCCAGGGCAAGTGACTGGCTTTCATAACCGAAAATGATCACATCATTGATCCCATCAAAATCGGGAGTAGTTCCTCTGGTACGATCTTCTCCAACCTGGAAAATCGCGAATTTGAATAAGGGTGGCCCAATGAATTGATTGAGTACAATCATGGCAATGATAGCTGTTGAGAATTGTGGTCCCCAGTCTGGGAACTCATTGGCAACGACCGTCGTAAGTCCCAGGGCTACACCTGCCTGGGTGATGTATGGCATCCATCCCAGGTGATTTTGCTTCATCGGGTCGCCGGCAAGCATGCCACCCACATAGCCACCAATGATCATGGTTGCAATTCTGATGCCGAACAGGATCAGGGCTACTCCGATGATCTCCCCCAGTACATTGACCGATAGAGTCGCGCCGGTTAGGGTAAAAAAGGCTACGTAGATAGGGGTATTCGCGTCGTGAAGGATCTTCAGGAATTCGGGGCGGTATCGGCTGTAGTTGGTCACGTTGAAGCTTGCCAGGATACACATCAACAGCGGTTCCAAAAACAAGGAGTGTGAAAGGACCTGACCTGAATAATCCCGAACCATTCCCGAGAAGTAGTAAGCTGAATAACCGACCAGAAGGACGATCACGATTTTTATATCCCGTCTGATTCTGAACGAGAGTACTTTTTTGAGTAAGAACCCAAAAACGAAAAATCCTAAAGCAAAGGACAATCCGAGCTCAAGCAAAAGGAACAGGATAGAAACAAAATTGAAATCTTTTCCAGAGATCAATGATTGCCCCAAAGACAAACAAATGGAAAACAAAACAATGACCAGAAAATCTTTGACGACCGTCACGCCCATTACGGTTTTCACGAAAGGGCCTTTTGCCCGCAACTCATTGATCACGGCAATGGCCGAAGCTGGAGAGCGGGCGACAAATACCGCCGCAGTAATGGTAGCGATTGAGATTCTTACCGCCAGGCTTTTGCCTGCTAAAAAGGGGATGTATTGCGACAGTAAAACCAGTAAAATGGAGCCGAGGACGAATGTGACGACCAGTTGGCCGAATGTATTCCATTTGATGCTTTTAATCCGATCTTGTAACTCACGCAAGTAAAGCTCGGCTCCGGCCGCAAAAGCGATGAAAGCCAAAGCAGTTTCGTTGATGAATGTTAACTGTGTACTTGCCTCAACAGGTATTAGATTCAGAATATAAGGACCAGCTAGAATTCCCGTGATGATCACTCCGGTAATCAGTGGTAGATTGATTTTTTGGAAAACACGCGCAATGCGATCTGCCGCGATCGCAATGATCAAAAAGCCGGCTATGAGCGCAATTAGTTGACTATTTTCCAAAATAATATCCATAGCTCTTACTGTGTCATTTGGATAACAAATTAGGTTTATTACACGACCTTATGCTACACATGAACGTTACCATTTAGGTGTATCAAAGGATTATTTTCGCACTTCGCAACTCGTAAAATAATGGCTTCTTTTCAAAAAGCAACAAAATACTTGTCTCTGCCTCAACTTCTTTATGGGCTCATTATCGCTGTATTAATGGCCAGCTGCAATGCATTGGATCCGCAACAAGCTAATACTCAGCCGATATCGCATGAAATTTTTGATGTCTTGCTCAAAAAACATGTAGACGCCTCCGGATTGGTTTCTTATAGAGGATTTGAAAAAGATCGTGAGCAATTGGATCAATACCTCGACTTACTCACCGACAACCCTCCGAATGATCAGCATTGGACGGAGCCAGAGAAATTGGCATACTGGATCAATCTTTACAATGCGTTTACCATTGACTTGATCCTCGATCATTATCCGGTCGAGAGCATCAAAGACATTGGTGCTAAAGTGCAGGTTCCTTTTGTTAATACTCCCTGGGACATCAAATTCATTGAAATCGCCGGAGAAAAGTATGATTTGAACAACATAGAGCACAACATTTTACGTAAAATATTTGAAGAGCCGAGGATTCATTTTGCGATCAATTGTGCTTCCATGTCTTGCCCGAAGTTACGTGCGGAAGCATTTAAGGCCTCAAAGTTGGAAGAGCAGTTGCAGGAACAAGCGGTTGAATTCTTAAATGACCCAGCTCGAAACCTCATCAGCCCAGACAAGGCCGAAGTTTCGAAAATATTTCAGTGGTTTAGCGGAGACTTTACAAAAAGTGGCTCTTTGAGAGAATTCTTGAATCAATATGTGCAGCAGAAAATATTAGAAGAGGCCGATATTGATTACATGGATTATGAATGGTCAATCAATGAAACGCCAAATTAAATTTTTTAGTAAACGTTTGTTTGGCTTGATTTTTGAAAGATTATAAGATCATTTTAATGGTATAAAGAATTATATTTGTTCTAACCCAAAAATTCACCCCTTATGGTTGCAACAGAAGTGAACCCAGCTGCCGTTGAAGAAAACAAAACAATGATCCAGGAAATGATCCGGGATTTTGCGGCAAAAGAGATTGAACCCTATAAAATGGAATGGGATGAAGCCCAACATTTTCCTTCGGAGTTATTCCGTAAAATGGGTGAGCTTGGATTGATGGGGGTTTTTGTTCCTGAACTATATGGAGGAAGCGGTTTTGGCTATCATGAGTATGCCACGGCCATCATAGAATTAGGAAAAGCAGACCCTTCTATTGGTCTGTCTATGGCAGCACATAATTCTTTGTGCACGGGCCACATTTATTATCACGCCAACGAGCATCAAAAGCATACTTACCTGCCGAAGCTGGCTTCTGGCGGATGGATTGGCGCGTGGGGACTGACGGAGCCTAATACTGGATCTGATGCAGGGAACATGAAAACGACGGCTGTTCTGGAGGGAGACGAGTGGGTGATCAATGGCGCGAAAAACTTCATCACTCATGGAGGTTCAGGTGATGTGGCCGTAGTGGTGGCAAGAACGGGTGAACCCAACACCAAGAGAAATGCTTCTGCATTTATTGTCGAGCGTGGAACTCCCGGTTTCCAAGGCGGAAGAAAAGAAAACAAACTAGGAATGCGCGCTTCCGAAACTTCCGAGATGATCTTCGAAGATTGCCGAATTCCAGCCGAAAACCTGATTGGAGAAGTAGGGGATGGATTTGTTCAGGCATTGAAAGTATTAGACGGTGGTCGGATCTCTATTGCCGCATTGAGTTGCGGGATTGCTGAAGGGGCCATGGATGCTGCGATAGCCTATTCCAAAGAGCGAGAGCAGTTTGG
Source organism: Cytophagales bacterium (assembly GCA_033344775.1). Classification (NCBI taxonomy): domain Bacteria; kingdom Pseudomonadati; phylum Bacteroidota; class Cytophagia; order Cytophagales; species Cytophagales bacterium. The sequence goes on from JAWPMT010000007.1 coordinate 481,713, forward strand.
ACAATCCATCAGCAATTTTCAGGGTATTTCCTTCAAATTGGCGGAAATGGCGACTTCAGTAGAAGCTTCAAAACTGCTGACGTATCAGGCTGCCGAATTCAAAAACACGGGCAAAGGAGATGTCAATCATGCAGGGGCTATTGCCAAATTGTATGCTTCCGAGACTGCCGTTTCTGTGGCCAATGAAGCTGTGCAGGTCTTTGGTGGATATGGTTACACTAAAGATTACCCGGTAGAAAAGTACTATCGCGATGCAAAACTTTGCACGATCGGAGAAGGAACTTCAGAGATTCAAAAACTGGTCATTGCCCGTAGCTTACTAAAAGACTGATTGATTCAGTAAATTATTTTTTGAGGAGGTCTTTTTCGGTTGTCGTGGAACTCATGGGTTGAGGAATTAACTTTGGGTCCAAATAGACACGAAGCATGATAGAAATAGATCAGGATGGCGCGTATTTCAAAACCCATCATCGTCGGTTCCTGAATACGCTGGAGTTCATGAACGGTTTGGATTTGAAAGGTAAAAAGATTCTGAACCTGGGCCCTGACAATCCGTTTTCACACATGCTGATCAATGAAGGGTATGATATCACCAACACGAATGTAGGGCAGGACCTGGACCTTGATTTTGAGGTGGTTAGTGACCCTACCTATGAGGTGGTGGTAGGATTCGAGATACTGGAGCACATGGTTTCTCCATTCCCACTGTTAAAAGCCATTGCTGGAAAACAACTGGTCATTACTGTTCCCCTCTCCATGTGGTTTACAAAAGCCTATTGGAATGATCATGATCCATACGATTGCCACTATCATGAATTTGAGGCAAAGCAAGTGAAAATGCTGCTTGAAAAGGCCGGATGGTCAATCAAGAAAGATGAAAAACATATTGCACCCATCAAGAAAATTGGCATTCGACCTTTTTTAAGGACAATCACTCCCAGACATTATTTTGTCTATGCAGAGCGGCCTTGATCTTTGATCAACTGTAAAAGAACATCCTGAAAAATCACATGGGTTCAATCAAACTTTCAATTTTCGGGTTTTGATCCCCAATCTTCGATACAGATTGTAAAGCCTGTATTTTTTCATTGTTCGGATCATGTCCTGTTTTTTGTCCGGATTTATCGGTAGGTCTATCGCTGCTTTATTCCCATCCGAAAGTTCCCTGATGATTTCGTCATAGAGCTTGTTGAAGTGTGAGTCCCGGTACTTTCGATTTACGCTAAGCAATGTTTTTAGCAATGCCCGTGAGTTCATGGGTGAAATGACGTCTCTGCTTAAAGCAGCTGCTTCTGTTTTCATTTTTGCCCCCCAGTTGGACATTTTTTCCTCCCAGTAAAACATGTCGAGTACATGATACCCGAATCTTTCGAAATGCGGTTTGCTTTTGAGCCACTGTTCATATTGATCGACAACAAATGGATGAATTGAGTTTCCAGAGATGAATGCCAGGTCCTCCGCCGTATACCAGCTTCCATAGCCGAAGAAGTTTCTTGCTATTTCACTGACGTTGCCATTTATGAAAGAGCGATCTACATCATTGATGTCAATTTTTGGATACCGGGGAAAATCGATGTGATCCTTGTAATCGGTAGTCACTTCATAGGTTTCCAGATCATCAATGACATCAAATTCTTTTTGAAAAGCAGTGGTTAATTCCCGTGGAATTTTAATGTCGTGATGTTGATCTGACATGCCCTTGTGCCGGAAAACAAAATATTCGCAATTATCGCTGTTCAGACTGGCCAGGAACAAGACACGGCTGTCATAACCTCCGGTTACAGCAATTTTCGAAGGTTTCCTTGTGGCAACTGCTTCAACATAGCCGCGAATCATTTTCGCAGCTTGAGAAGCGCCTTCCTGGAGCGTACGTGATTTAAGCTTTTCTAAAGGGAAAAATCGGTTGATTTCTTTCTGATGAACATCGATGTAATGATTGGGCGTCAGATGAACAACATTTTGAAATTGTGTGCTATTGCCAACAAAAAGTAGATTCCGATTAAATGTTTTTGATGTGTAAAAGTCCTGTGCCGAAGATGAAGCTTCGTGCTTTCGTAAATCTGCTACTAGGCCTAGTAGACTTGGCTGGGAACCAAAAGCCTGAAAGTCGGCATCATAATAAACTTCCTTTTGTCCACAGGCATCATTGAATAAGAAGATCTTTTCATCAATCTGGAAGATGACGATGAATTCCCCTGAAAACTGGTCGAATTCCAGGATTAGCTGCTCCAGGGATTGTGCTTTTAAAACCGAAAGCAGCTCTTCATTGGTTTTTTCGGGTTGCAACCAATCAAAGATGTCACCGATCAAATGAATTCCAATACGAGCATGATCCACATGAGTATGCTCGAGCTCGCTTCCCAGGTGAAGATAATAGTCACTGATCGTTACGACTTTGCCCGAATGATGCTCAATAGGTGTTTTGGAAAGAAGAAAATGCTTTCTCGTCACAATTTTCCATTTATGAAGTAAGCAGCTAAATTAAAAGATATGCGTATTACTGTTCAGCATATACATGCCTTCTAAACTGCTTTGGCACAAAAAAAGAGTGACTTTTCAGACACCCTTAAAGTTTTTGGATCTTCGATAGATCAGGTTGTTATTGGCAACTGAGGTATTCGATCTCTTCAGCGCTAATTGCCCTGCTATAGAATCTTAAGTCATCAATTTTTCCTGAAAATGTTCTATCGAATAGACCATCCGAATGATGAGCAGCCCCAACGACACATTTTGTGGTAGAAGAGGACGACTTAAAGGTGATCGTATTGGCAACTGTACCCACAGATGTCCCATTTTTGAACATTTCATAGTTAGTTCCGTCAAAAGTGACAATGATATTCTGCCAATCTTCATCTGCGGAAGTCGTTAATTGATTGCTAGTTGTGCCTCCCTGGTCAAATGCATAGAAACGGATTTCACCATTATACACATCGATCCTCCAGTTTCGATTGTCACTGGCTGAGTTGTATTTGCCTACCACATATTGTACATCATCCGTATTTACGCTGGTAGGGTCAAACCATACCGATATTGAGAAGTTACTGTGATTTGCAAAATTGAATTGTGAAGATTCGCTTAAGTCGATATAGTCCGTGCCGTCAAATTCGTAAGCGCTGTTGTTTTGGCCTAATCGGTCAGTAGTCAGCACAGGTTCGCTGCCACCAAAACCATCGCCAAGTGTACCTTCCAGTCCATTACCACTTTCATCATTGGCGTTTCCTGTAAACGAATATTGAGCAAATACATCCTGATCGATTGTGGTAGGAGCAGTTGCATTACAGGAAGTAAATGTGATATTTAGAGGAACGGTTGTATGATAATCAATGGAGTCAGCATTTAATACAGCAGTTTTTGAATTGTTTTCATCGAGCTTGACGGTTAAGGTGACTTCATTGTAATCTGTTCTTAGACGTACCAGATTGATGGAATCCCCTAGCGATCGAGAGTAGAGTAAATCGCCATCTCCGGAGACGGTTAATTCGGAAGCTGTAAAGACGAACGCAGTAGCATCACTATTCAATGTTTGCACACTTAATAAGATATTTTTTGTAGGGGCGATTTGAAATGATAGTGAAGTATATCCCAGGTCTTCCGGATCGACGTTTATCGTGCTGATTACTTCAAGCGCCAGATCTGAGACCTCATCTGAGGTAATTGTAAAGCTTACAGGTAGGGGGTTTTCAACTAATGAAGCTAATAAGGCATCTTCCAAAGGTGCGGCAAAAATGATCTCATTATTCTCGTTGAGTACAAGAAACTCCTCGACCGTATAAGTGCCAACCTCCAGAACAATAGGTTCGATCAAGTAAGCATCGTTGAATTGTAATACGTCAAATTCTTCACTATCCAGGACGGTGGTTCCGTCACTCTTATTGATTGAAATGACAACAGTTGCCGGATCGCCTTCTTCAAGCCGTCCGCTGTTTTCTGTAATGACAGGGTTTAATGAAAGTTGTATACTGCCTGTCGGAGTAATTCCGTCATCATTATTTTGACAAGAGGCGATCATGATCATAAGTGCCACAATCCATGGTAATCGTTTTGTCAGTAGTTTCATGTATGTTGTAATTGGTTATAAAAGAGCAACAAATTTAGAGATAAATCGTTGATTTTCGATTTCATATTAATTAATGCCCAATCCAGTTCTCTTAGGGGCCTAATGGTGAATTTGGGCAATTCCTTTTGATGCCTTGTAATGTAGTGCATAAAAAATCAGGCTCAATCCGACCATTGGTTCACTATCAAATTTGTCAAACTGAGCCTGTTAAAATTGGTAATTTTAATAGGTTTAGTCGGGCTTCACCTTCAGGATCAGCTTACCTAATTTCTCTCCTGAGAATAATCTCAAAAAGGTCTCGTGAAAGTTCTCAATGCCTTCATAAACATCTTCTTTAGCTTTCATTTTACCTTGCATCATCCACATGCCCATTTCCATGGCTGCTTCCTTGTATTGGCTAGCATAGTCCATCACGACCATACCTTCCATTGAGGCACGATTTACTAACAATGACAGATAGTTGCTAGGCCCTTTGATCTCAGTTTTGTTATTGTACTGAGAAATGGCCCCACAGATCACGATTCTTGCTTTTCTGCGGATGCGGGTCAGTAAAATGTCCAGCATTTCACCACCAACATTATCGAAGTAGACATCTACGCCCTTAGGGCAAGTCTCTTTCAAGCGATCTCGCAAGTTTTCATTTTTGTAATCGATGGCAGCATCAAAGCCCAATTCCTCGGTGATGTATTTGCACTTATCCGGTCCACCCGCAATACCTACCACATAGCATCCTTTGATCTTGGCGATCTGTCCGACTACAGCGCCTACAGCACCAGCAGCTCCCGATACAACGACAACTTCACCTTCTTTGATCTTACCAACTTGCAAAATGCCGAAATAAGCCGTCATGCCAGGCATTCCCAATGCTCCGATATAAGTCGGCAAGGGTGCCAGACTTGGGTCTACCGGATAGAACCCTTCGCCATTAGTTACAGTGTATTGCTGAACACCGCCCCATCCGGCTAAAGTATCACCTACTTTATATTTAGGGTGATTGTTTGCTTCAACTACCTCACCAATCGAGCCTGCTCGCATCACTTCCCCGATGCCTACCGGTGGAATGTAACTTTTGGCATCATTCATCCATCCACGCATGGCAGGATCCAATGAAATGAAGTGGTTCTTGATCAATACTTCACCTTCTGCCAATGCAGGAGTCTCATTTTCTTGAAGTTCCCAGGTATCTGCTTCAGGCAGACCCATTGGTCTCTTTACTAAGATTTGCTGCTTATTATTCATTTCTTTTTACTGCTAAAGCTCTCAATGAGAGCGGTTATTCTTTGTCTTACTTCGGGTTTCCACCAGATTTTTAAGGCTTGCTTCAGGTCGCCTTCAGCATCCAGATTCTGCGCAGCAAACCAAGGTTGCCTTAAGGCTTTTTTTGTGTACTGAAAGATGTCCGGGTCTGCTTGTAAATACTGTTGCATTTTGGCTTCTGCCTTATTCAGTACCTCTTCCTGAGGATAGATCTCTTCTACTAAATTGAACTGCTCTGCTTCTTGTGGGCTCAACAATTTGCCATCAAGAATGAACCGGTTTGCTAAACTGCGGCCTAACCAGAAAGCGTAAGCTTCTGTCAGGTTTTGCGTGATCTGTACATTGACCTGCATTTCGTTGAGCCCTAAGGAATATTTCGGATCATCGGCCATCACTCGGTAATCAGCAGTGATCGCAATTACAGTTCCACCAGCCGGACTAAATCCGGTTAAGGCACATATAAATGGCTTGGAAAATCGACTCAACTCTACATGCATGGTGCCAAAATCACGGAGGAAGTTTTCGATTTGTTCCTCATTGTAGCCCATCAATTCAATCAGGTCCAGTCCTGCCGAAAAGATTTTTGGATTACCCGTCAGCACGACGCCACCTACCTTTTCGTCCTGATCTAATTCCTTGAAAAGGGTTCTGATCTCAGCGACCATCTCAGCATTGATGGCGTTCACTTTTCCACGTGCCAGCTCGACGACCACATAATTTCCCTTATTATTTATTTTCAGTGTATTCATTTACCAACTATCTATCATTCGTTCATTTCTTTTGATCTCCGCGGAGTTGAGTCCGGTGATCAGATATTTTCTGGTATCGGCAGGATCGATCACCTCATCAAATTCCAGCATTGGCGCTGCATTGATGGCTTTACCTTTCGCATACGCTTCGTTGACGAGCTTTTCATAAAGTGCTTCTCGTTCTTCGTCGGTAGGGCAAGCCTCCAGTTCTTTTTTGAACCCCAATTTTACAGCACCTTCCAGCCCCATTGCTCCGAACTCCCCCGAAGGCCAGGAAATGGTAAAAAAGGACTTCCAAAGGCTGCCACCTGCCATCGCCATTGCGCCTAAACCATAGGCTTTTCGAAGCACAACGGTGAAAATCGGAACCTGGAGGGAGGCTGCTGTGATAAAGAGTCGATTGGCATGACGAACCATGGCCGTCTTCTCGATTTGTGGTCCAACCATGAATCCGGGCGCATCGCAAAGCGAAACAATCGGCAGGCCAAAGGCATCGCATAATTGCATGAATCGGGAAAGCTTGTCCGATGCATCACTGTCAATGGCACCTCCGAGATGTCTCGTGCTATTAGCAATAATTCCAACGGGTTTGCCTTCTATTCGTGCCAAAGCAGTTACCACGTTCCTGGCAAAGAGACTCCTTAATTCAAGTACGGTTCCCTCGTCAGCTAAAAGGTGAATGACTTTTTTTACATCGTAACCATATCTTCTGTCTTCGGGAAGAAGCTCTCGTAAACCTCTTTGATCTCCTATTGACCAATCCTTTGTGTCTCCCTGAAAGTAAGAAAGGTATTTTTTTGCGACTTCAACGGCTTCCTTTTCATCCTGAACCAGTACATCGATGGTGCCATTAAGTGCTTGTTCTTGTGCGGGTCCAATCTCTTTCGGATGATACACCCCCAGTCCGCCGCCTTCTATCATGGCTGGACCACCCATGCCAATGGAAGTATTTTCAGTAGCGATGATCACGTCTGAACTACCGGCAATAGAGGCATTACCCGCGAAACAATAGCCGGACACAATCGCAATACGAGGTACCTTGCCACTTAATCCCGCATATTCCGTGAAGGTGCTTAAGTCAAGCCCGCCGACGGAAATTGGATAAAAGTCTGTGTCTCCCGGACGTCCGCCGCCGCCTTCCACGAAAAAAACGATTGGCTTTTTAGACGCTTTAGCGACCTGCATCATGCGGTCGGTCTTCTTGTGGTTAAATGCTCCCTGTGTTCCTGCTAGAACCGTGTAATCATAAGAGAGCACCACACAATTGGCTGCTTCCTTTCCGAACAATTCACCATTGATGGCTCCAATACCCGTAACAAGTCCATCAGCGGGGGTTTGTTCTCTCAGTTCTTTTCTCGATTTTCTGGTCGTTTGCGCAGCAATGGCCAGGGCTCCATATTCCACGAAAGTATCTATGTCACATAGATCGGCCACATTTTCACGCGCAGTACGCAGGCCTTTTTGATGCCTTTTTTCTACTGCTTCCGGACGATTGATATCAAATGTGAGTGCCTTGCGTTCGTTGAGTCCCTGCAGGTCTTCTCTGATATTTACTTCAGACTTGCTCAAAGCGACGACCCTCCATCCAGGGTAATGGTCTGCCCGGTAATGAAGCTGGATTGATCAGAGGCCAGCCAGGTGATGGCATTCGCTATTTCTTCAACTTCTCCGAACCTGCCCATAGGCATGAAAGCCAGCAAGCGTTGCTCCATGTCCGGTTTACTGGAAAATAGCTGACCCAAAAGATTGGTTTCTGTATACCCCGGACAAACGGCATTTACCCGAATGTTTTGGCGCGCGTATTCCAGTGCGGCAGATTTCGTCATACCTACCACAGCGAACTTACTCGCGGAGTAAGAGAGGTTTTTTCCGGAAGCCTTTAATCCCGCTAAAGAGGCAACGTTGATGATATTGCCATTTCCCTGTGTGACCATTTGCTGCAAGGCACACTTCATGCCGTAGAAAACCCCGGTTTGATTCACAGCGATTACCCGATCCCAATCTTCGAGGGTGTGGTCACCTGCCTTGAGCATCTGACGCGGACCAATTCCAGCATTGTTGACCAGAATATCTAGTTTACCATGTTTTTCTACCGTGCTTTTCACCAAACTTTCTACTTGCTCAAAACTGGAAACATCTGTTTTTACCGCCTCGGCTTTCCCTCCATTTTGCTTGATGGTGTCTGCGGTACTTTTGGCTTCATTTTCGTTGATATCGGAGACGATCACGGTAGCACCATAAGCTCCGAATTGAAGGGCGGAGGCTGCACCGATCCCGGAACCTGCTCCGGTGATGATCACGACGTGATTTTCGAAATTCATTTCAAATGAGGGGTTAATAGTTATTGCTTAAGGTTTGACTTGTAATTCGCCAATTGCTCAGTTTTATCGGTAAGTGGCGCCTGATAATTTTCTTCAAATTTCAGTCCGGCTTCCAATCCATGTCGACTGCCGTGATGATAGAGTTCTTTCACTACAGCAATGGTCTGGGCACTATTCTCAATGATTTGATTGGCAATTTTTATGACTGTTTCTTCCAGTTCTGATGCAGGTACTGATAGATTCGCTAATCCAATATTTGCCGCCTCTTTTCCAGAAATGGCTTGCGCAGTGAAGGACAATTCTTTGGCTTTTCTCAGACCTACTAAATGCTGTAGACGCTGGGTCATACCCCATTTTGGAAGGATGCCCCACTTAGTATGGGTGTCTCCAATTTTGGCTTCATCTGATGCGATCACCAGGTCAAAAGCCATCATCAATTCCATGGCTCCGGTAAAGCAAAATCCATTGAGTGCGCAAATGGTCACCTGAGGCATGGTCTCGAGTTGATGCATGACTGCCATGCCATCTTCCCAAAACTGAAATCCGGGTTCTACTTTGATTTCCTGAAAAGCAGACAGATCTACTCCAGCCGACCAGGCCCTTCCGGTGCCCGTTACAATCACAACCCTGCATTCCGAATCTCTGGATAGTTCTTCTAAAACTTTTCGCCATTCTTCCACCATGGTACCGGTCAAAGCATTGAGTTTTTCCGGTCGGTTCAAGGTAATTCTGGCTATGGCACCTTCTCTATTGAGTAGTATTTCTGACATGATGAGGTTAGTTCCTATTCATTAAATGGTGAAAGGTCACTTTCGAGCTAAGACTTAAATTCAATCATTTTCATATTTTATTTCTCTCTTCTCATCCTGAGCAAACCTTCCTGAGTTACGCTGGCCACCAGGTCTCCATTTTCATTAAAGAATGATCCCCGGCTAAAGCCCCTGCTACCATTGGTGACGGTACTTTCTACTTCGAACAACAGCCATTCATCGGCGCGGAAATCCTGATGGAACCACATGCCATGGTCCAGGCTGGTCATCATGATCTGTCCTGGTTTAAATTTCCCTCGATGAGGTAGGGCAGAAGCGGTCATCAAATTATAATCCGATGCAAACGCCAAAACTTGCTTGTGAAAAGAAGGATGATCAGGAAGAGGCTCTTCGCTTTTCATCCAGATGTGCATGATGGGTGGTTGTGGCTTCATGCTGAATACATCGATCCGCTCTACGGGCCGAAATTCGATGTGCCGTTTCATTAAGTACTTTTTATAGGCTTCGGGAAGTTTGTCCGCATTTTGCTGCATCCATTCCTCATCGGAGATCAGGTCCTTATAAGAGGTTACATTTGGCATCGGATATTGGTGAGAGAAACCTTCATCCTTAACCTGAAATGAAGCCGACATATTGAAAATGGCTTTGCCATGTTGGAAAGCAACCACTCGGCGTGTATTGAAACTTTTGCCATCCCGAATACACTCCACCTGATAAATGATAGGTGCAGCCAGGTCACCCCCGAGAATAAAATAACCGTGCATCGAGTGCAGTTGGCGATCATCTGGAACTGATCTATCTGCTGCATTCAGTGACTGTGCCAATACCTGGCCTCCAAATACACGCCCCCAGGAAGCGGGATAATTTTGTCCCCTGAACAGGTTAGTGTCCAGTTCTTCCAATTCGATCAGATCGTATAGTGGGTTTTTAGACATGATTTTAGATCAGCGATTAAAATAGGTCGTCAATTTGCTTTTTTGAAATGGCCTGATGTGTGATATGGCCAATGCCCTGTACTGCATCCAACAGGCCTGCAAATCGGGGATCCCTGGTCAATCCTTTCTTATACCTATAATAGATCTGTTGCACGATGACAGCAATCTTGAACAATCCGAAGACATAATAGAAAACACCATCGCCAACTTCTGTTCCGGTCTTTGTTGCATACCGATTCATCAATTCACCTCTTGAAGGATTTCCCGGCAGGTGCGTCGGGGTAAGGTCCAATTGTTTCATGAAATCGGGATCATTCCCATTGACCCAGTATCCAATACTGGTTCCCAGGTCCATCAAGGGGTCCCCGAGAGTCGTCATTTCCCAGTCCAATACCGCAATGACACGTGTCCAATCTTGAGGGTCCAATACCACGTTATCATATTTGAAGTCGTTGTGGATCAAGGTTGCGCCACTTTGTGTCGGAATATTTTCACTGAGCCACTTTGCAGCGTTTTCCAATAAAGGAACTTCATCTGTTTTTGCATTGAAATATCGTTTGGTCCAGCCACCCACTTGTCGCTCAACATAGCCTTCGGGTTTTCCCAAATCAGAAAGGCCGGCCGAATCATAATCCACAGAATGAAGTTCCACAAGCGTATCCAACCAGGAATTGGCAATGCCTGCCATTTGCGTTTCATCTGGCTGCATGTCCGCGGGCATTTTTGCACGAAGGATCACACCACGAACGCGTTCCATTAGATAAAAAGGAGAACCAATGATAGATTCATCTTCTGTATAATAAACCGCCTTAGGCGCCTTGCTGAATTGCGGGTTGAGGTTGGATAGGATCTTGTATTCTCTGCCCATGTCGTGCCCGGATTTGATCTGCGCCCCAAAAGGAGGCCGACGTAAGACAAATTCGCGGGAACCTACCTGTACCGAATAAGTCAGGTTTGAAAAACCACCTGGAAACTGATGTACCTTGATGTCGCCAGACAAATTCGGCACATGATCCAGTAATACTTTGTGGAGGTTTTCTTCATTCAGTCCTTCGCCTTCGCGAATGGCTCTTGGCTGGTCAATCCAATCTGACATATTAATGCGTTACTTAGCTGGTTATTTCTTTCGGTATTTTTTCAAAATGTCTCTTGCTACACGGGCTTTGTGCACTTCATCGGCACCATCGTAAATCCTTGCGCCTCGTTCCAGTCGATACCACGATGAAATCAAGAGATCATCAGTGATACCATAAGCTCCATGCACTTGAATGGCACGATCCAGCACATTTTGAAGTACATTGGCACAATAGAATTTGATGATGCTGATTTCCTGGCGAGCACTCGAGGCACCTACCGTATCAATTTTTTGTGCTGCATCCTGAACCATTAATCGAGCCGCATTAATCTCGGCACGACTTTCGGCAATCCAGAATTGAATGGCCTGCTGATCACCAAGGACTTTTCCAGGAGCGATCACTCTGGTGGCCGCGCGCTCGCACATAAACTCCATGGCTCGTTCGCACATGCCCATCCAACGCATGCAATGATGGATTCTTCCAGGGCCAAGACGTTTCTGAGCCAATGCAAAACCTTCGCCGACCGCACCCAATACATTAGAAGCAGGTACTCGGCAGTTTTCGAAGCGCACTTCCGCATGACTGTGCCAACCAGAACCTTCTTCGCCCATGATCGGAATATTCCTCACGAATTTGTAGCCTGGATTGTCTAATGGGACAAGGATCTGTGTCGCTTTTTTATGCGGATTATCGCCATCAGGATCAGTTACTGCCATCACAATGGTGAATGATGCGCCATCAGCACTGGAAGTGAACCACTTATGTCCATTGATGACAAATTCATCGCCATCCTGGATTGCTGTAGTGCCTAGCATGGTAGGATTAGACCCAGCAAATTCTGGTTCGGTCATGGCAAAGCAACTTCTGATTTCGCCACGAGTAAGTGGATCAAGGAATTGCTTTTTCTGCTCGTCTGTTCCAAACTCAATCAATAACTCCATGTTTCCTGCATCAGGTGCCTGGCAATTCACAGAATAAAAGCCATAAGGACTCATGCCAAGTACTGCACAGACTTCACCAAATTCAGCTACTGAAAGTCCCATCCCACCGTATTCCTCGGGGATTTGTGGGGTCCAAAGCCCAGCAGCTTTTGCTTTTTCCCGAACCTGATCTAAATGTGGGACTACTTCATCCCATGGTCGATTGTGATACTTTTCTTCTAAGGGAGTCAGGTTTTCGGCCATGAAGGCCCTGAATTGATCCAGAATTTCAGGTAGATCCTTGCGCATATTTTTATTTCTTCGAGGTATAGGCATGAGCCAGGAATTCTGCCACACAAGCGGGTTTTTCCTGTCCTTGCAATTCAAAAATGATTTTTACTTTGTATTTCGCACCATGATCAATGGCTTCGTATTCCATAAGTGAAATACGCCCTCGGACCTTGGCTCCAGAAGGTGTGGCATTCATGAAGCGAACCTTGTCAAGTCCATAATTAAGCCCCATGCCCACATCGCTTATATGCATCGTTTCATAAGCAAACTTGGAGGCCAGCGATAGAATCATGAATCCATGAGCGATGGTCGTTCCATAAGGAGATTCCTTTTTGGAGCGCTCTACATCAATATGTATCCACTGTTCATCACCGGTGATTTTCGCAAAAGTGGTGATCTGTTCCTGGGTGATTGTTGTCCAGGGCGACAGACCCAATTCTTGCCCCAACATTCCCTCTAGTTCAGCCAGATGCTCAAGGATCGTTTTATACGGTTCGTTTTTTACTCCCATGGTTAATTAGATCGCGAGTGCTCCTCCATTTACACTTAAAGTGAAGGCTGAAACAAATCCCGCTTGAGGTGAAGCCAGGTATAAATAAGCGTGGGCGATATCTTCCGGTGTGCCTATTCTCGCGACCGGGATCATCGCAATGCCTGCTTTAATGACTTCTTCGGGCATGCTATCGGTCATGTCTGTTCGAATAAAGCCAGGAGCTACTGCATTAACCGTGATGCCATATTTACCTGTTTCTCTTGCCAGAGATTTTGTGAATCCGATGATTCCGGCTTTAGAGGCAGCATAATTGGTTTGTCCGAAAGCACCTGCCAATCCATTAATAGATGAGGTGTTGATAATACGACCATAATTGGCATCTTTCATGATCGGGACAATAGCCTTGCAGGTATTAAAGGCACCTTTTAGGTTCACTTCAATGACACTGTTCCATTCCAATTCAGACATTTTAAGGAAAGATCGATCGCGAATGATGCCTGCATTATTAATTAATATGTCAATCTTGCCATACTCTGAGAGCACCCAGCCTGCTGCATTATCTACTTCTTCACGGTTGGTGATATCGACTTTGCGATAGACAATTTTGCCGCCTTTCTCTGTCAATGCATTTGCTGTAGCAGCTCCATCAATGACATCCCATAATACGACTTGTGCTCCAGCTTGACAGAATATATCACAAGCACCTGCGCCAATGCCTTTAGCGCCTCCTGTGATGATGGCCACCTGGCCCTCCAGATTGATCATAATTTATTATTCGGTTGTGTGACTCACTTTATTAATTAAGGCTAACAAGGGTAAACTGAATAGGTAGGGTGAATTGTTTGCCGTTCCATGTCAGAATTTTTGTTCGGCACCGGATTTTGCAAAAAATCCAATGTAAATGCCCTTAAATGGACTTTTTTATCCAATGTCACAAAAATTTTACCTAATATTAAAGAATTATTAGATGTCTAAACCTTAACTATATGAAAAGAATATTTACGAGGGCTTTCTTTTCCCTATTAGTATGCATGCATACTATTTCGTTCGTACACGCGCAAGGCACACAACTGTCCGGCAGTGTTACGGATGCTAATACGGGTGAGCCATTGCTGGGAGTGAACATCCTGGTAAAAGGTACTGTATTGGGAACCATCACTAATCTCCAGGGAGATTTTAATCTTTCCGTTCAATCCGCACCACCTCTTACACTGGTCATCAGTAGTGTAGGGTATGAGCAGAAAGAAATTGAGATAACAAATGCGGCAACTACTTCACTTGATATTCAATTGACTGAATCTGTTCTGCTTGGACAAGAAGTAGTAGTTTCAGCATCTCGTGTTGAGGAGAGTACCTTGAGATCTCCGGTATCTATTCAGCGAATGGATATCCTCGACATTCAGAACAATGCTTCTACTGATTTTTATGATGCCTTGAAAAACCTGAATGGGGTTGATTTTAGTACTCAGAGTTTGACTTTTAAGTCTGTCAACGCACGTGGATTCGGTTCCAATGGTAACACAAGATTTGTACAGTTAATCGATGGTATCGATAATCAGGCGCCTGGTTTGAACTTCCCCGTGGGTAACGTGGTAGGTATCGGCGAACTGGATCTGGAAAGTGTAGAAATGATCCCTGGACCTGCTTCGGCACTCTACGGTCCAAACGCTTTACAAGGTATTCTTTTGATGCAGAGTAAGAGTCCATTCGAGTACCAAGGCCTTTCCGCTTACAGTAAATTAGGTGTAAACCACATTGACAATGAAGATGACGATGCTTCCCTTTATCAAGATTGGGGCATTCGTTACGCAAAGGCTTTTAATAACAAGTTTGCCTTCAAATTGACTGGATCGTATTTAAGAGCTAATGATTTTGTAGGGGTAGACGTACGCGATCAGAGTGGTTTAGGTGTAGCAAGAAATACGGAGTTAGGCTTGAATGCCAATAATAACCCATTATACGATGGCGTAAACACCTATGGTGAGTTCAATATCGATGTAGGAACTGTGGCTGATATTGTGATCAATGGAGATGATCCTGCATTAGCTGCTTCTGTTGGTGCAATTAGAAGCTTGCTTCCTGATGGTGCAAGAGGTGCTTTTGCTCCTTCCGGATTCCTTGAAAATTCTTTTGTTGATAATACTACGGAGAGTATCAAATTCGGTGCTGGCTTACATTATCGTATCAGTGATAAAGTTGAGGCGCTGGTACAGTATAACTGGGGTAGTGGTAGTACAGTATATACGGCTAACGACCGATTCGTTCTTGATGATTTCGTGATCTGGACTGGTAAAGTTGAGTTGAAGGCTTCTAACTGGTTCTTGAGAGCTTATACGACTCAGGAAAATAGTGGTGATAGCTATGCAGCTAACACGGTTACTCAACGAATCAATCAGCAGTTTTACTTACCAACTTATTTCGGAGCTTACACGGGCGCATTGCAGGCGGATTTGACTGCTAGTGCTGCTGAGCTTCATGCGATCGCTAAAGCGGTTACTGAAGATGCACGAGTTAATGGAAACACAGCACTGGGTGTACCTGCCTGGGAAGCTGGAACACCTGCATTTAACGAAGCATTCAATAGAATCAGAGGCATCTCTATAGCTGATGGTGGTGCTTTGTTCCTGGATAAATCCAATATGTATCACTACGAGGGTAGCTACAACTTTGAAAATGAAATAGATTGGATCGATATAGTAGCTGGAGCCAACTTCAGAAACTTCAACCTGAACTCTGAAGCGACCCTATTTGCTTTGGAAGACAATGGTGATGAAATCTCTTACACGGAGTGGGGAACGTATGTTCAGTTGAAGAAATCATTGGCTAACGACGCTCTGAACCTTCAGGCTTCATTGAGATATGATAAAAACGAATTCTTCACTGGTCAGTTTTCACCGCGTTTTAGTGCGGTTTACGAAGTAGCACCTGATCACAACATTCGAGGTTCATTCCAACGTGGTTTCCGTATTCCTACTACTCAGGATAACTTTATTGATCTTGATGTGGTATCAAGACGTTTGATCGGTAGCGCGCGATTCTTGTTGAATCGATATAATCTGATCGGTGGAGGGAACGCTTCTGCTTCCTATCTGGCATCTGACTTGGCGGCGGTAGCGGCTGGAGAACTTTCAATTGATCAATTGACCCCTGAAGCCACTCGATTGATGGAGCAGGATTTCACCACTGAGAAAGTGAATACGATTGAAGGTGGATATAGAGGTCTGTTTGCAGATGGTCGTTTACTAATTGATGGGTTCTATTTCTATAATATCTATCAGGACTTCATCGCTGAAATTACTCCGGTGCAAGCTTATCAGCTCGGAACAGGTGATATTCGTACGCAACTTCAAACACCAATTGCTGGATTTGATGCAACTACGGCGGAAGGAAAGGCGGCGATCCTTAATGGAACTGTTGCTACGCAAGCTTACGGTGTAGATATCAATGCAGACGGTAACGTTCGTTCACAAGGTTGGGGATTGAGTGCCGAATACACTTTGAATGGTGGTTATGCGTTGAAAGGAAACGTATCATACAATGAATTGATTTCTCAGCAGGACTTGTTGGATCAAGGCTTTATTGCTTCTTTTAACACACCTCAATACAAATACAATCTTGGATTTGGTAACAGGAAAGTAACTGATAATTTCGGGTTTAATGTAGCCTGGAGATGGCAGGAAGCATTCCTTTGGGAATCTTCATTCGGAACTGCTGTTATTCCAGCATTCGGAACCTTGGATGCGCAGGTATCTTACAAACTTCCTGATTTGAAAACAGTTGTTAAGATCGGTGGTTCGAACGTATTGAATGAGCGTTTCACTACTTCATTCGGAAACCCTCGTCAAGGGGCGATCTTCTTTATCCAATTGAATTTTGACGAATTCTTGAACTAATCCATTCCACAAGAAAAGAACATGAAAAAGAATTTAATATACATTTTAGCGGCCGCATTTTTGATCGCTTCTTGTACGTCAGAAGATGATCTGGTACAAGATCAATTAGATCTTAATCCAGTGCCTGTATCTCCTACAGCCACTGGGTCGGCTGGTTCTGCCAATTTTGAGCACATGGTCTCATTCGGGGCATCCTTTGCTGCCGGTGTAATGGATGGTGCATTATATACCGATGGACAAGTATATAGCTATCCTGCTCAGATCGCACAAAAACTGATGACAGAAGGTGTTGGAGGCGGTACTTTCAATCAGCCTGACATTAATTCAGTCAATGGTTTTACCGGTGTGAACGAGGATGGAAGCATCAATGGAAGGTTCTTCTTGAACATCGCTGCTTTAGCACCTCAGCCTACTGTCGGTGAGTTGCCTACGGTATATTCAGGAGATCGTTCACAGTTGAACAACTTCGGTGTTGGAGGTATCATTCTTGCGCAAGCATTGACACCTGCAACGGGAGGCCCAGATGCGGAGGCCAATCCAGCATTTAATCCTTTCTATCAGCGATTTGCTACGGATCCAAGTGTCGATGGTGTCTCCGGCTCTTCTATCTTGACTGATGCGATTGCAACAGGACCAACATTCTTCACCTCTTCATTGGGTGGAAATGATATCCTGGGTTATGCAGTGAACGGAGGAGCCAATGATGGCATCCAGATTACTTCTGCTGCAGATTTTCAAGGACAATACACAGCATTGATTTCAGCGATGGTTGCTACTGGAGCCAAGGGAGTTGTGATGAACATTGCCCCTGTTATTTTCTTGCCATACTTCCGAGCAGTTCCCTACAATCCAATTCCGTTGGATCAGGCAAGTGCTGATGCACTAAATGCAGCCTATGCGGCGTACAATGGCGGATTAGATCTGGCCGTATTAGGAGGTGCAATTACGCAGGAAGAAGCAGATCGTCGAACCATTGCTTTTACAGCTTCTGCCGGCAGTGCCTTTGTTATGGAAGATGAGAACCTGACTGACCTCAGTGCCTTGGGATTGCCAAATTATCGACTCACAGAAGCTACGGATTTGGTTCCGCTTCCAGCAGCAGCAGCTTTCGCAGGAGGAGTGGGAACAAGTATCCCTGCTGTTGATCGCTGGGTGCTGACCATCGAAGAGCAAACAGAGATCATCACTGCAGCAGCGACTTATTCCGCAATCATTCAAGGAGTAGTGGATGCGACAAATGCAGCCGCTGGTGAAACAATGGTTGGAGTAGTAGATATTTATCCTTTATTGGCTGATGTTACTGGACTAACTCCAGAGCAAGCTACGGCATTGGCGTTTACGCCTGCTGGTGTTGCCGCAGCTGACGGGACTCTGGGTATCCAAATTGGTGGCCAAACACTCGCTCCGGATTTCAGTCCTGGAGGTATTTACTCCACAGATGGAATCCATCCTAATCCAAGAGGCTACGCTTTGTTTGCTAACGCGTTTATTGAGACGATCAATACAACGTATGGAGCGTCCGTTCCAACGATAACTGATGAAGAAATTCTTTCCTTGAGAGGGATCTTCTTCCAGTAAAAGAATAAACCCAAACTTGAATGGAGCCTCTGGTCATAGATCAGGGGCTTTCTTTTTCGATGTTAATTCAGAAAAGAGTCAAAAAATGCGATCGAATAGTTGGATTGAAGTATAAAAACAATAGTTTTGCGATCCGATTTTTAGATCACATCACTGAGGAGTGGCAAAATGTCCTAGCCGGACGCGTCGATTGCGGCGGCCTGCCTCGATTTGAGAATCAAGAGTAAGGTAGTTACTCTAAACGCAAAAGATCACAGAGGAGTGGCAGAGTGGTCGAATGCGGCGGTCTTGAAAACCGTTGTGCCGAGAGGTACCGGGGGTTCGAATCCCTCCTCCTCTGCTTTTAAGAAAGCAAAATCAATCAAAACCCTTCATACTGCACGTATGAAGGGTTTTTTGTTTCTTAACACCCCCATTTCTTCCAGGTATTTTCATATAATTGGTCTACAAACAGGTTAACAATTATTCTGTTAACCGAATGTGCTTTTTTGCCTCTAAATGAGGTTTTTTGGTGTTTTTAGGTTACATTTATGGAGGGATTCGAACCCTCGATCCATGCCAAACGACTATAAAAAGTAACATTCTAAAACAATTACTATGAACAACACTTTCAGCGTTCTCTTTTGGTTTCTCAGTAACCGCATCAGTAAAAAGACAGGTGAAGCGCCAATCATGGCCAGAATCACCGTAAATGGCAAGAGAGCGGAAATATCAACTGGTAAAAAGGTAATACCTGAGAAATGGAATGTGAGCGCCGGAAGGGTGAGAGGTACAGGCGAACAAGCCAGGATCATCAATCGGCACCTGGATAAGATGCGAGTAAAGTTGGATAAGATCCATGATCGACTGCAGGAGGAAGATCAATTCATATCTGCTCAGAGCATCAAAAACATTTACCTGGGTAAAACGAATAAGCAACACTCACTACTTGAACTCTTCAGGCATCATAACAGTCAAATGAAAGCTCAATTGGGGAAAGAGTATTCCCAGGGTACTTTGGAGCGATATGAGACGACTCTGAAGCACTTAGAACGATTCATTAAGCATCAGTACCAAAGAGACGACTATATGCTGAGAGAACTAAAGTATGCATTCATAGCAGACTTTGAGTTCTACCTCAAATCAGTGAAGAACATTGGCCACAATACCACGATGAAATACCTGAGCTATTTCAAGAAGATCGTGTTCCTAGCATTGAAGAATGAGTGGATCGAGCGTGATCCATTCGCAAGGTTTGAAATGACACTGAAGGAAGTCAAGAAAGGCTACCTAACCAAAGAGGAGCTTTCGGACTTGTACCAAAAGGAATTCCAGGTAGAGCGATTGGAGCAGGTAAGAGATATCTTCCTCTTTTGCTGCTACACGGGTTTGGCTTATGCCGATGTGAAGAAACTTACACCTGAACATATCTCTAAGGGGCTGGATGGTGAGTACTGGATATTTGTCGAAAGAACGAAAACGGGATCTTCCTCTAATGTGCCTTTGTTACCCCAGGCTAGTGAGCTCATGGAGAAATACCAGGACCACCCAGAAACCGTAAACTCTGGTCATTTGCTACCAGTGATCTCAAACCAAAAAATGAATGCTTATCTGAAAGAGATCGCGAACCTATGCGGGATCACCAAGAACATTACGTTCCACATGGCCCGGCACACTTTCGCAACGACAGTCACGCTTTCAAATGGTGTAGCGATTGAAACGGTCGGAAATATGTTAGGTCACAAGAATTTGAAGACTACCCAGGTCTATGCGAAGGTTGTCCAGGAGAAAGTAAGCGAGGACATGAAAGCGCTGAAAGAGAAGCTTGGCGGGACGGGCTTTGGTAGAGCTACTAATCAATAAACTCCCTTACCTCCTCCATATCGATCCCGGTAAACTCAGAAAACTCACGAAGGGTCACCAGCTGGTGATCCTCTTTTTTTAGTTGCTTTCTGATTCGTTGAAGCATAAGCCTCCCGTAGCGCTCACTTTTGCCAGTAATGCGCTGGATATCCTTGGGATAGATTATGATTCGTTTTAACCTCATTTCTTAGTTGTCATGCTTTATCCATGCTCTTTCCAGGAGGCATGTTCGGCAATAAGTACCAATAGCTATCAAAGCCGGAATCTCTCTGTATCTGCTCTAGGTTAAATATGCGTTTTTTCAGCCGTAAACCAAATTTTTTAAGTTTTATGGCACGACAAAAAGGAATCATTAAACTAGAGGGAACCATCGGGGATGTGTCCTTCTACAAAAGCAAAGACGGCTATTTAGCCAGGGAGAAAGGCGGGGTTGATGCGGATCGTATCAAGAATGATCCAGCCTTTCAGCGGACCCGTGAAAATGGCTCTGAGTTTGGCCGGGCAGGCAAAGCAGGTCGGATCATCCGAAATGCTTTCAGGCTGTTGATCCAAAACGCATCTGACTCCAAGGTTACCAGCAGGTTGACCAGGGAAATCCTTCGAGTGATTAAGACTGATGTCACCAATGCTCGAGGTGAGCGCCAAGTCACTGCAGGAGATCTGAACATTCTGAATGGCTTTGATTTCAACATCGACGGAAAGCTGAGCTCGACCTTGTATGCGCAGTATGATCCGGTGGTTGATCGGGCAGCTGGCAGCATGGGCGTTCAAATCCCAGAGTTCATTCCTGGCAATACCGTGGCGTTTCCCTCCGGGGCAACTCACTTCAAGTTCCTGGTCGCAGCTGCGGAGATTGATTTCGAGAATGAAAGCTTCTTGTTCAATCAGGTCGCAAGCCCTGAGATTGAGCTTGGTCCTCAAACTGAAGCGGCCAGTGATTTCAATGTTCCGACTACTGCCAATAGCGAGTTGGACATGTTCTTGGTCCTTGGCCTGGACTTTCTTCAAGAAGTCAATGGAATCATGTACCCGTTGAAGAGTGGGTCTTACAATCCTTTGACCATCATTGCGATTGATGAAGCACCAGAAGTAGCGGATCCGGCACCTGACGCATAATGATGTTTAGTCAGTACAGTTCAAAGGCGGGGATATTCGGAGGGACAGTCCTTTCGATTATCCCTTCGCTTCATCTTCATGATGTTGGCCGGACAATCGTCTTGGCCATGGTTGGCGCTACAGTTAGTTTTTTCGTTTCGATGTTTTTGAAATGGATTGTAGCCTTAGCCAGGTCAAGACTCAAGTGATTGACTCCAAAAGAAAAAAGAGAAAAAAAGAAAGCCATCAAAAAAGGGGGTGGAGGAAAAAAGCAAGGCAAAGCGCAATAAGGAAACAATCCAGTGCTTTCGCCTTGCTTTTTTAATTGCGGGAAAGCCAAGCGGGAACCCCCTTAACTTTGATGGATTTTTTTGCTTGGAGAGAATTCCTATCCGAAACAACTAAGCGAAGTACTCACCTTTCGAAAATTGATCAGACAATATCCGAATTAAATAAATGATGTCGTGCAAAGAATAGCCTAATACGGTTCCCATAACTAGACCTAATAAGAATCCTCTAAATGGTTTTGTAAACTTCATGTGTCAATAGTTTTCAATTAAATCTCGATCATAAACTTTAATTCTCCTAAGCTCTAAAGATGAACCTAACCAAAGGGTGGGTTGGGTGGGTACCTTAATCATCATCTTTAGTGCAGGTAAAAGAGCCTTCAGCGTGCGGATGGAAAGCGGCTGCAATGAGCGGAACGCAGTGGAGTGGGTTGCGGACGTCTGTGCGGCGAGCCGTAAGCGAGTATGAGGGCAGCCTGCCAGAAGAAGGCCGAATTAGGCCGCCTGGGAGTGCGTGGCAGCTTTGGTCCAGCGTTGGCCATGTGCGGCTGATACGGTACTGCCCGAGTCCGCAGGCTCGCATTAACTAGAGCAGTGGCAGGACACTAGCGCCTGGGAAACGGATTTGCGCGTATGGAGGAAAGGGGCTACAGTGGCCAGGGTAACTGCTGTGGCGCATAGGACAGCACAAAGCAGGTAACATGACAGACTCGAAGACCTGAAAGGGAGCCAGTGTGTATGGAATGCCTTTGAAATAGAACACTAATGGAATAGGCTCTGGCTAGTCTGGCGTGAAACCTGCAGGGCAACCGGTGCGCCACGCCGCATTACCTGCGAAACCCGCCTTTTGCAGTTCCTCCATTGGTGTGTAGCAATAGGCAAGTGTTGCGGAGTGGAAGAAAGTCGGAAGCTGGATTAAATTATCAAAGGTTTATTTCCATTTAAGAAACCTCAACCAACTGAAAGCTATCCCCTTCACTCTGGATCTCTTGCCGGACCCTGTGAGATGGGGAACTAGAGAAAGGAAGACGAACTAAACACGCTTTTGGTGCGTGTGAGCCGCCGAGGAGCTACAGGACCACAAGGGAGGTTAGCCCCCGATATTATCGGGATGGGGAGGGAACGCAGCAAATGTGTGTGGGTCATTGAGCAGCAAACCACGGAATAAACTTGGAGGCCAAAAAGCAAGTGTTCTGGAGTGGTCCCGAAAGGGTTGGCCTTTAGATAAGCGGCCACTACAGATCTCTTGCTTGGCCTTCGGAGAATCAAATAAAAGTAAGGAGCAGTTCAGAGCACGCTTTGCCCTCCAAAGAAAAGAAAACGAACTACTGATTGGGAGACACCTATAATTCCAAAACTTCACATCATTTAAAAGGTAGAGGGCAAAGGGTGCGGTGCCTCCGCAGAAATCGTCGCGTCAGGGATCGCAACAAAGTACCGTGTACTGTGGAGAGCCCGACCCGCAGGGAGACGCCCAAAGTCTACAAAATCATCCAAGATTACTGGGTCTTATAATACATACCGTAACGAATGTATCTTTTTAAATAATGGTTGGACCCCACTAAAGCCGCCTTGTTACGTCAAGTGTGGAGATAGAAAATTTTTTGACAAACATTTTTTGTTTATCAAGTTTTAAATGTTTAATATGTTTATATATAGTCGCAATACTCTTACAGTACTATTACACTACTCTTACAGAGCTATTACAGTACTCTTATCACTTTTGTACAAGTTAAATCCCGTGAATAAACTGAGGGTCTGATTTAGAAAAAATACTCTATTTTCAGGGTTATTTCATTAGGAATTTTGGGTGTTAATTGATGAGTTTAATTGAGTTATGAGAGATGAATTCAGCAATTCAACTAGAGGAATACTCGCAAAGCGGTCTGGGTTTCAATGCTCCATATGTAGAGCGGTGACAATAGGGCCAAGTGCGGAAGCCCCGGATTCTGTTAACAATATTGGAGAGGCTGCCCACATAACTGCAGCAGCTCCAGGCGGTCCTCGTTATGATGCAACTTTAACAGCAGAACAGAGAAAGGATATATCAAATGGAATATGGTTATGTGGAACCCATGCTCGTATGATTGATCGAGATGTAGTAACATGGACGGTAGCCCATTTGCAAGAAGTAAAAAGAAGGCATGAGGAAATTGTGCTGGAAACAATTGGGATTCCCCAAGAAAGGCATTCATTTAAAGCAACTATTAAGAAGCAATCCTCTTCTATTACGCCAAAAGAATTTGCATACTTGACCGTTGGTGAGATGGCAAAACACTACCGAAGTATTCTTTCACCAATCATTCAAGATAAAGACCTATCCGATCTTTCAAAATTGGGTGTTCTATTGTGTGGTTCACCTATTGGAGATCATCAACCTGCAAATTATGAAACACCATGGACGGTTTTCGTGAACTCAGATTGGTTAGAATGGTATCAACGGGGAGAAAGTAAGGGTTTTAAATCTGCTCCAGAAGTTCCGGAGGAACAGATTTATGGTAGAATACCAGGATGGCCTGATAGCTTTGATGAATTCCTGGAGGCAATTGTATTAACCAATTCGATTTTTAAATGGCATAGACATCCTCAAGGCTACCTTATTCTAGCGCAATAGAACTGAAGTTTAATGTAAATAATGACTTAATAGGTGGAATTCAAGCTACTTCCTCTGATCATAGTATGTGTTGATAGTTGCTCTGGTTAGAGTGTGTAATTCATTCAATTCTGATATCTTACTCTCAAAGTGGAAACACTTTTGTCTTAGAACCTTAGGAAAGTCGGTAGTGTGATGTTCCGGCTTTCAGCATCGGTGTTCCTTCAATTCAGTATCTAATTCAACTATCATTTTAGCTTATCCTAAAAGAAGAAAGTCGAGGACGTGACGCCCCGACTTTGCCATAGAACCAGCATCGGTATTACTCCGCCAAACAGAGCATACATCTTTCGTTTGGTATAAAAAACAGTGGAGCGGTAACCCCACTGCAAATACAACCAGCATAGACCTGCACCAATTCACAGGTTTATATTCATTCGCAACAGATCAAAAATGTCAGGCCTGTGATTCCCTCACTAAGAACCTGCCACCAGGCCTTTCATTTTTGCAAACAGCTATCAGCTGTAAAAGGATGGTAGTCCTATCTGAAAGCTTTGATTTTCATATTGTCAGTTATGAGGAGTAATAGGGGTAGGCCTAGTTTCCTACCCGCTATTGGGTTCAGATAACAATCATGAGTCACATGGCCGCCACCTGTCTCAAATTAACCTTCTCCTTCATGCTTAAATTCTTCTCTATCCATCATGACGCCATAATCTTCTATAATGCCAGTCTTGTGAAATAAATGCACCAACGTCTTTAGATCACGATTCTCTTCCATCATTAAATGCACTTGCTTAATCAACTCCTGATACAAAACTCCATGTGTCTCTGGGTCCTCTTCTTCCAGGTATTCATTGATTAACCTGTTGAACACGGAGAGCTTTGCTTGCATCAGTGCGGGTAAGTGTACACTTACAGAGGATTCTTGTGGTCCGGGA
This sequence comes from Cytophagales bacterium, assembly GCA_033344775.1. Classification (NCBI taxonomy): domain Bacteria; kingdom Pseudomonadati; phylum Bacteroidota; class Cytophagia; order Cytophagales; species Cytophagales bacterium. The sequence continues at coordinate 506,811 of JAWPMT010000007.1, forward strand.
GTAATCATATGATCCGAAGCATCTATAGTTCTTCAATAAATCACCCTTGAACAACTAACATATTTCTTGTTAAGAATTATTAAATTACTCAAAAGCAATATTATAGTTCAATAATAGATATTATTGTTTGAATAAAAAAAGCTACGTTGAACTATTTCAGTAAAAACCTCAAAACGCTACGTGCAGAGCTACAACTTTCGCAAGTGGAATTTGGTCTGTTGTTTGGTCTGAGTAAGTCGAATATCAACTCTTATGAAAACGGAGCTTTCCCGAAGATGGAAATGTTCATCGGGATGATGGATCACTTCAATTTGGACCCCAGCAAATTTGTGACCCTAGACATGACAAGGCATGCTGTATATCGTGACCATGATGCGGAATCAACTGATATGAGCATCTTGCATGATCATTTTGTACAAAGTGCCGTTTCGGAAGCTGATCAGTTTAGGTACTTGAAAGACTTCTCAAAAAAACAACTAAGAGCGATTTTCATTAAGGTATTTCGAACGAAGGAAAGTCTCTTGAAAGAAAATCTGGACCTTAAGGAAAAGTACATCGCATTACTTGAATCACGCCGTACCATGTCGTAGTACCTAAGGCTGTTAGTGTTGTACCTCCTGTATTTTTCCTTAGTTTAGACCTAGATAAATGCATCGGTATCATTTTATTGTTCGCAAATAATATTGTGATTCGATAAGCTGTTTACCTGAACCAAGAGCGACATTGAACTACTTTAGTAAGAACCTGAAGGCACTACGCGCCGAGAACAACCTTTCACAAGTAGAGTTTGGGCTATTATTTGGTCTGAGTAAGTCCAATATAAACTCCTACGAAAACGGGGCATTTCCTAAACTGGAGAAGTTTATCCAGATGATGGATTACTTCAACCTAGACCCAAGCAAGTTTGTTACCCAGGATATGGAAAGAAGTTCTGTATCACGAGGTGATGAAACAGAAGGGGAAGAACGAAGCATGGTTCACGATCAATTTGTGGAAAGCGGAGTATCAACTGCTGATCAATTCCAATACCTGGAGGGCTACAGTAAAGAACAAATTGCTGAGATCTATATCAAGCTGTACAAGACAAAAGAGCGCCTGTTAAAAGAAAACACGGACTTGAAAGAAAAGTACATCGAATTACTGGAGAAGAACCAAAAAGCTGACTAGCGATTTTCTAATTCCTTTTGAACCTCTTTCAGATCGAGTTTGTAGCGGCCGGCAATGAAGTAAAGCAACTTATTCTTTTCCATGAGCCAGGCACGAAGACTTTTATCTACTGCTCTCTTCCGCTGCTGAATGATCACAACCACTGCGGCTATGATGGTAACTACAAACAGTATGATCCCAATAATGATATTTCGATTCTGGGATTGAATCAATTGATCTTTTAACTCCAGCTGGTCATGCATGTACTTTACTCGTTCGGCGCGGTAACGAGCATGCATTTGCTCTAAGCGTTCATTGAGCGCTACGTATGGTCCCTGGATTTCAGCTATCTGTTCGTGATACTTAACAACAGATGCCAGATCGTTTTGATCCTTAGAAATGAGAATAAGCTGATCCAATGCCTCAATGAAATTCAAGTGATTAACTGCCGAAGGATCTAATTCACTCCCTAACTGATAATACTTTAAAGCCTGTGCTGGTTTCTGTAATTCGGTATATAATTCCCCAAGATTGAGATAGCTGACCAGTAAGGTTTGTTGGTTAGCTGATTCTTTCTTCAACTCTAACCCTCTCAATAGAAATTCTTCGGCCTCCTTGAATTCATTTTGCTTCAGTTTAATAAATCCAATGCTGTTGATAGCTCTGCTTTTTCTTGATTGGTCATTATTGAATTCAGCATAATCTAGTACGTCATTATACAGCCGTAAGGATTCACCGTAAGCTCCACTATCTAAATAATTAAGTGCCAGGGCAGTTTTTGAAGAATAGAGCCTTCCCAGGTTGTTTGTCGTTTCATAGAAACTGCAGAGTTGCTTTAGAATAATTTCAGCTCGGCTATATTTCTTTTGAGTTCGAAGAGTTCTTGCCAGGTTGTATTCGGCCCTCTTTATTCCTAATGTGTCTAAGCCACTTACATTTAATGCTTCTTCAAAATAACTCACTGCTAAATCGTAATGAAACAGGTTGTGAAATGATAGGGCAATGGCGACTAGGCAGTCGTATTCTCTTTTTGGAATTTTAGCTAACCTGAAGTGTTTTAAAGCATTATAAAATTGCCCCAAGGCATTCTCTTTATCGGATAATTCGAAGTAGTAAATTTCACCTTGTAAGTAATTCAATTCAGCTCTTTCTAAAGCAGTTATAACCTGCTCGTCTAGTACTTCCTCAATTGTTATAATTGCTTTTTCGGGGTTTGATTTGCGTAGTTCTTTTACTTTTTCTCTAGTTGTTTGATAATCCATAGCCGATAACTTGACCATAGTCAAGTATAAGCACAGAACCACACTGATAGAGGTAAGAAGTATCTTTTCCATTGCTGTAGGCGATTTGCTGGGGTTCTATCACAAGAGGGTGAAACCATTATGACAGAATTATGAGGAAAAGATATAACGGAATTTAGTAATATCAAATTGATGGATTGAAGTGTGAGGCCAGACTTCTCCAGCCTCATATTGTAGACTACTGCCCTCCTTTAGGGAAATCTTCACCATCATCTTCGCCTCCTCCAGACTCCTGCGTAACGAGATCTGGAGTACTTTTATTAAGTTCTTCCAGGTCACCTGTGAGTGATGTACAAGCAAAAAACATTGGTGCAAATAGAAGTGCTAGAATTAAAGTTTTAGCTAACTTTTTCATGATTGTAATCTGTTAAATGAAACATACCGTGAAAGTTAGTTGGTGTGAGGGGAATAACTATTGGACTTAATAGGCCCCTATCTCTTGATTATTAGTTTTTGGCAGAAAATGGTTCAGTGACTTTTGTAACTTTGCATAAGTTGAAATGATCAAGTGAACACCCGACAAAAAAAGAAATTAGCTCTGTTTAATAAGTTCAGCAAGAATCTTGCTTTTGTTCGAAATTATCCTGGAGTTTCTATCCAAAGTAAAGATGATAATTACAGTTCAGCGGATTCTGAATATCTATGTCCCCTTTCACTAAAGCTATTCAATCAAGAAGGGCTAAATGATATTTATACCGATCATTTGACACTAGAACATTCTCCCCCAAACAGTTTAAAAGGCCACGTCGTTGCCTTAACTGCAAAAGATTCAAATTCTAAGGGAGGGCATTTATTAGATCATAAGCTTAGAACTTTTGTTGAAGTAAGGGAATTTACAATGGGTGTTACACCCATGAAAACAAAGTTCTTTTTTGATGATACAATAGGTATTCCAGTTGAAATTTCGACTAAAAGTAACCCAACTTTCCACTTCAGGCCACCAAGTATGCACCCGGGAGCGAAGAAGTTAGTCGAGTATTTCTCAGTTGAGGGAAATAGTATAAATTTTAAAGTGAATATTCCAAATCCTAAGGCAGACATCTCTTTATTAAGAGTGGCGTACTTGATAGCTTTTGGAACTTTGGGGTACAGTTTTCTTTTGGGAAAGTCTATCCCTCAACTAAGGGATCAAATAAACAGTCCCGAGAAGAAGATTGTAAATGATATCCCGTTGTTTTATGAAGGATTTCCAGATGAATTATTGGGAGTTAACATCATTACAAAACCATTTGAGATAAGATCCTTGTTAGTAGTTTTTGACCTAGAATTAAATGAAAAACATAGGTTTGGTGTTGTGCTTCCAGGTCCTGACAGCTATGGTTTAAAGGCATATCAAGAATTCAATAAGTACAGAAAAAACTACATCAATTTCAATGCCCGAAATCTATCGAAGGAGGTAGATATAACAAATCCCGATCATGCTATGAAATTTTTTAGTATCTGGCAGGAAGTATTTGAAGGTAAACAGTAGAGTCCAAACATTGAAATGTCGAAATTAAATCCCATTCAAAAGACTTGGATGATAATCAGTACACTTTTCGGTGCTATTGGCTTAGTAAACATAACTGAGGATGTTTATAAGTGGGCTCCATTCTTTCAGGTTCTGATTTCACAGTATAAATCAATCTGGTATCTTTTGTTTAATTGGCTACCTTTTTGTCTGGATAATTGGTTGAAAGACTATGTGTTTTTTGGGTCTCTAGTTATTTCTAATACTGCTCGAGCGACTTACAGAATCTTTAAGGGGGCGGGATTAAGCTCTCCAGCTTTCTTTGAGATTATAGTCGTTTTGATCCTGGTGATTTTATGGCCGATAATCCTTCTTTTCTTTCTTGGTTACTCAATTAGGAGCATAATTACAGTAAAGAAAAATCAATTCGCAAAAGACAGCTATATACCTTTTCTTACACTACAACTGATTGGAAGTACCCTATTATGGTTTTTCGTCCTTTTAGCGATCAGTTCCATTTTTACTAATTAATACCACCGTTCATTCTATGGTTTCAAGGATATCGGAGAGTGTCATAACAGGGCTGACTGTTTGGTAGTATTGGGTGTCTAATTCCTGGATTTTAAAATAAAGAAAATGATGACCGTCATAATTCTCCATCCACTCGTGCAACTTCATTCTTACATAGTTATAAGGCTGCTCTGACAAAGTACCAGCCTTAAGTATCAACTCTAAATAAGATCGGCGACCATCGAAATCCCAGTCTCCTAGATTTTTTTTAATCAAGGTTTCGTAAATATCAGTGAGGTCTTTATAAGTCTTGCTTAGCAGAGTATCATTTGCACTTATGGTAGATTGAAAACCGTGCCTAACCGGTAGATCATTATTTCTTTTAATCCATTTGAATAGTTCTCGGCAGCTTGATACAAATGAAAAATTCATCATTCGTTGGATCAGCTCAAGCTGTTTGTCTGAATCTTCAATTGTCTCACATAATGTTAAACAAAGGTCTTCAAGTCTTAGGTATTCATTGTCATTCAACAGATCAAGAGCGTGGAGTATTGTGTATAAAGGAAATCTGTGAATGTCCTCAGTTAGTTGTTCCATGTCGCCATTGAGTTCAAAATAAGCATCTAGAAGATTGTTCTTTTGGTGATCTCTAAAACGATCTGATCTAATCGCTGAAAGTATAAATGGTAATGAGTCAATCATGTTTTGACTTGCCGCGAATGAAGCTAAGTTCGTGAACACATCTTGAGCAAGATTCTCAGATAGAATTTCTAAAACTTTCTCTTTAGTTTCTTCAAGCCCACATTTCTCAGATATCCACCTTAAGAGCTCTGTAGGCCTATCAACTTTTTGGTCTTCTGTATCACCCTCTATTCCCAATAGAAGGTAAGATGATGCCATATATAATAAGTCTAAGATCACATGATAAGGAACATCAAATTCGTGATGTCGTATTAAGAATGTGATATATACTTCTAATCGTTTAACAGAAATCTGGTTTCCAGATTCCGTCAATGCTGTCTTAAAGTCACAATCGGCAAGGTTTTTTTCAGTCCATAACTTTAACAGATGAATATCTCTAGGTTGTAATGCAACATTATGACTTCTTTCTTGTGATACGAGCTCCGTCATTTGGATCCACTCCCATGTTTTACTATCATCAATGTGATTCACGAACTGGTCAAATGTCACTCCTTGCTCCGTGGAGATCCCTCTGAGTATGTCCAAAGCAAAATTCTCATTGAGTTCAGAATCCAATTCTTTCCGGGTAATACGACGTAGCATTTCATTTTTGAAAAGGATTTCCTTGCCGAATTTTTCAAAAATCCTTCGAGCCAATTGAACTAGAGCCTCTTTGTTATGAAGGAAATCGATAGTTTCCTTACGCTTTCGGTTCATAATTTCGTCCCACGATGGTTCTGGTGGATCATACAGGAATTTATTGCCGGAGAATTCATTGATTTTCGTATGAAACCATTCTCGAACCTCCTTGTCCTCGCCACTTAATGTGTTTCTAAATATTCGCACATAGTCATCTGAGATTTTGTTGGAGACATAGCTGTCATAAACCAACTTTACTTCGTCAATTCCAGCGACTCTTGACATGACCCAGAAACTATCATCCTGGTGGCTATTGGATTTCTGGAAGAGTTTCCGAAATACTTTATGTTGAAGACTTGCTTTTGCTATTGAATCTAATAATTTCTTTTCTAATTTCGGTATGTGGGTGCGTTCAACAAAAATCAATAGCTTAACAAAAGAATCAAGAATTAATGGATCTTTTAGATCATAGTCTTGACACTTATTTACGATGGCTTCAATAATACCTTCTTGATCAGAAAGGTCCGAATGTCTCGGTAATTGAATTATCCAATCAATAAGCCTTATAAGAGAATCGCGACTATGAATATTGGAAAATGCTTCAATCAAGTGTTCCGATTCCAAATTTGTGAAAACGTCTCTCCTTCTTCGTTTTGAATTCCTTGTTACACCTAGATCTTTAACCTGTGACGCGCCGTCAATTAATAGCGAAAGGTATTTATCGCTCAGTCCATTGGATTTTATAAACAAATACAATCCTGCTCGTATATATTGACTTCTACCAAACCCTTCATTAGAGTGCAATAATTCGATAATGGATTCGCTTTGCACTTCTAACTTTAATAAAAGCTTTACCGTCTTGTAGTAGAAATATTCGTCAATACCATTTTCCCCCAGAATAACTATTAGTTTCTTTATTACTGTTTGTTTCTGTTCAGAATTAAACTCGAAGCCTTCTAAAAATTCTAAGGTGTGTAAGAGAATCTTGCTATCCTTAGAATTCAGTCTGCCCTTTAACCACTCGAAAGCGTCAGGACTGCCAGAAATAAAAAGAGAGATGTCATGGGTGCTGAATTTTTCACTTCTTACCCACAAGTCTCTACTCTCATATTTCATTACTATTTGCTGCGCTAAATTCAATCGGGTCGATAAATCCAATTTCTCTTTCTCCATGCGGAATAGCAGTTCCGGCTCATACTCCAGTAAGAAATGGATCACGTTTTTGTTTAAATCAGAATTCCCGTCTAAGATTCCAATTAAAAAGGTTAGGGTATTAACCCAATTAGGCTTGATTATCTTATTGGATGGCGGAAATGTGGCTATTCGTTTGATAAAATCGAATCCCATTTCTCTTAAAAAAATGGCAGAAAAGTATTCTCGGAAATTGTTATGCTCAAATTCCCATTTGTTTCCGTCACTTCTATTGAACAAAAAAGATCTTTGAATACGTTGTAACATTTCAGGATCAAGAACAATCTCTTGTAATTCTTCGAATTCATCTAGCGAGCCTTTACCAAGACATTGACATACAAATGCAATTTTGTAAATCTCCTTTTTGATTTTCTTGGTATAGTTTCTTAAGTCAACTCCTATGAGTTTGAATTTCTCGAGATCGCTTTCGATTTTCTTCGTTGTTAGGTGGTCAAAAAGGTCAGAACGTTTTTCTGGCAAGAACCCATTCTCAATATGCAATTCCGTGATCTTGATAAGATAAAACGGTGATCTAATCAGGTCCAGTAAATTTCTGTTCCATAAGTTCGTATAGAATTCTTCGCCCTTTTTTCCTAGTTCTCCTTCTAAGTAGTGAAGGATAACTCCGGTACTCAGTGGAGCAAGAGAATAGGTTTCATACCCCTCTAATGGGCCCTTTCCCTCTTGATCTAACGGATATTGATTATTCCTACAGCTGACTACTATTTTGATACTTCCATACAGTTTCGAAAACTTGTTAAGTTTCCTAATGAAAAAGTCGCTTTGAGATGTGTGAACTTCATCTAGCGCGTCAAAGATTATAATGATATTTTCTGGAGGGATTAGTAACCATTGCTCGCATTCGAGGCGTAACAGGTCTTCAATACTTTCATTGCCATACTCTCCCAGATTGATGTGAATTGGAAATTTCGTATCCTGATTCGAAAGGACAAAAGCCAGATTTTTGAATTCAACGCTTTTCCCGAAACCACCCACTCCAAGAATTACAATTCTATCTTTCTCTAGCAGTAAATCTTCAAGTCTGATTGAATCCGACTTCCAAAGCTGATGTGAAACATGATCATATTCGAGATTGGAGGAGGTAAATTCAAGAAATGGAACCAGTGTGCGTTCTAAATACTTCGGAACATTTGGATACGAGATGGGCGATAAGTCTTCTAGCTTCGTCTTGTTTGACGCAAGGTCAACCAGAAGGCTTTTCATCGCTTGCAATTCCTCTTCTACTCGAAAGACTCCTTCCTGTATTGAAACAAGATCTTGTGAACTTGCCCACTCAGCTAAGGACTTTCTTGTCTCTTCACGTTGAATAAGTTCATTAAAATAATTAGACATGAAAACTTCAAAGAAGTCTTCTGGAAGGTTGTTAAAGTAGATTTCCTTGGATAACTCTTCTTTATCTATTTCACCATATGCAAACAATACTTCTTGCAATTGAGCTTTAATTTCCGGTTTATTGAATACCTGCCGCAAATCTCCTCCGAAGAGACGCCCTGAGTAATTTTCATCAACTTTGATCAAGGTGCTGGATAAAGCTTGATCAAAAGCACTGCCAACGGCGTGCTTTTGCCAGAAATCCTTGAATGAAATTAGTACTCCTACACTGGATTTGATGGTTTTTAAGGTCTTAAGTAAAGCAATGATTGAACTGAAATCCATATTTATGTTCCGAAGTTATCGACCTTTTATTGCAACATTTCTAGTAAATATAACAGGCAGTTGATGTGTTTTTCCGTTATTTAGGTTTTTTGCTGAAGATGTTAATCGATGAATTGCTGAGTTTAAGTCTTTGAGTCATATAAGAGGATTAAGAAGTAGTTATCATATTATGGAATTCCCGGAAACAGAGATTGTAAAGTTGATATTGGCAGGGTTTAGAACTCTTGCGATTCTGTTGGCCTCTATTGTTGGAATATATGGAATCAATTCCTGGCGAAGAGAAACAAGGTGGAAAAGGAAATATGAATTAGCCGAAGAGATCTTGGCTTTGGTCTATGAAGCAAAAGAAAATATTGCGATGATTCGGCAAGACTTCAGTTGGTCTAGTGAAGGGAGAACAAGAGAGAAACTAGAAAATGAGACAGTTGAAGAAACAGAAATTCGAAATTCCGCCTATGTCACCATTGAGCGAGCAAATACAGTGAAAGAGACATTTTATAAACTTCAATCGCTAAAGTTTCGTTTTGCCGCAGTATTTAATCAACGTGATACTTCCTTTTTCGATGAATTAATTCGAACTAGAAATAAATTAATCTCTTCCGCCTTTAGATTGGCCGATGCTAGAGTCAGAATGTTAAATAAGGAATCGAATTACGTCCAAGAGTCTGAACTTATTGATAAGCTTGAAAAGGTTATTTGGTCTGATTATGAAGGACAAGATGAAATCTCCTTGAAAGTTGAAAAGGTCGTGGTAGAGATAGAGATGATATGTAGTACTGTTATCAGGAAGAGTACTTAAGCTTATTTCTTGAATTTTTCAACATCGAATTTGGCACGGAACTCGGTTAATCTGGTATAGATTAATAGATTTTGCGCGAAAATGACGCCCTTTACCTCACAAAACGTTTTTTAGTTTCTTGCGTTAGTTCCTTGTAATCTCAATAAGAAACCACATAGTGATATACCTGGGTGTATCGCGTAAAATCATTCCTATAAACTCACAATGGAAGAAAGGACTCAAGGTGCATGGGTAATTCACCACACGAAGAAAATTAGGGAATTCAAGAACGCTCCTGAATTCGAAGATATTGAACTTGCTGGTAAATGCGGACTGTTTTTATCAAGCTTGGCGGCTTCAAAGGAACAGAGTTATCTTAACGCAAACAAAGTAAACACTATTGCCGAGGCTTCCAATATAAATAAGCGTCTAGAGCTACCTATTATTAAAGATACCCTGCAAAAAGCGAAACTGATTGATATTTCTAGTAAGGGTGATATTTCAGTATTAGGAATCACTACCTCTAAAGTTCTGGATCATACTTCCCAAATTTTTAAGGATTCGACCACCGATGATTTCCAGAAAGCATCATTGGAACTGGCAAATTATAGCTCAGATAGACCCGTTCAAGGAGATCTAGTCAAAGAATATATCAGTGACACCTATCATCTTAGTTCCGAAAAGAATAAGAAGTTGTTTCAACTCTCAGAAGAAATTGGATTAATTGATTACGAAGAATTCGATTCTGAAAAGGTTTACTTCAATGGAAATCTTTTTAGAAGAGACGCGATTGCAAAAACTTCCAAAGTCTTGTCTTCATTGAGTGATGAAGATTCCCGGAAAATTACTGAAGTCGATAACTTGATTAAATCGGAAGGCTGTATAACGCAAGAATCAGCTATCAGAATATTGGGAAGCATTCTTCTTTCCAAATTACAGTCAATTGCGATGTATGATTTCAATGAAGTGAGTAACAATCAGCACTCAATGGTCTTTATAACAAAACCGTCCTCTTTTTCAAAGTTTGGTAACCCGTTTGAAGATGATGCTTTAGATATGGCAAAAGCCTTTATTGCTTCATTGACGTATGGAATGAAAATCAGTAGTCCAGATAGAGGACAGATACAAGGGCATTCGATGCTGGTCAACACTATCCGGAAATTACTGCGAGGTGAAAGTGTTGGTCCATGTACAGCTATAGGACAGGATTATCTTGTTCTAGTGGTAAATAGAGTTATCGAATTAAAGCATAGTCGCGGTTCATTGTACTCCATGCGTTTACTCAAATTTGATATAGGTAGATTAGCCTTGGATGTTCTTGAAAAAGGTGATTCAGCCGAACAAGCATCATTAGAATTAGATTTTAAGAGCTCGAGTGTAACAAATTATACGGGACCGGAGGATAATAGAATGAGAATAAGGCGAAAGAAAAGCACCTCAAAGAAGATAAATGTCGGAGAACTCCTAAGAACGATGCGCAACTAAAAATGGGGAAACAAGCTGAATTATTCAAAGGGGAATTGATGGAAGAAAAATTGCGTCAGTATTTCCTGGAAGCTGGTTATTATGTCGCAAGAGGTGTAAAGTATCATTTCAAAGGAAATGAAATAACTGATGTTGATTTATTTCTTTATGGTAGGTTTTCTAGCTTATCGAGGGAACGGTTGAATGTCGATTTAAAGAACAAAAAATCATCAAAAGCATTTGAGAGAATCCTTTGGGCAAAAGGTCTGCAGCAACTATTGGAATTTGAGGGTTGTGTTGTGGCCACAATGGATAGAAGAGAAGTTGTCCGTATGTATGGGCAACAAAATGGAGTAAAAATTCTGGATGGAAGTTTCCTTCAAAAACTAAACTATAGTCTTACTGAAAGATATTCAGAAGAAGAATTTTTAGAAGAACTATTAAGATTTAAAAGCTTTAAAACACACAATAATAAATCGTGGAAGATTATATATGAGAGGTCAAAATCAATGCTCTTAAATGAATTGGATTTTAGCGGTTTCAATTCAAATCTGATTACTGCTAAATACTTTGCTCAAAGAGTCTTTGATCATCAGAAAGCTTCTACGGCCTTGAGAGCACTTTACATTGTCCTTTCTCATGGTATGATAATTCTGGATTTTCTTCTTAAGGATATAGCTTTTATGGAGCAAAAACTAAGACACGAGTCTTTGAATGACGGGTTGAAGTTTGGCAATTTAGGTAGAGAAGGAGTCAACCGTACTATTGAAATGGCAGTCCAAATTGCAGGATCTGATCTTTCCCCAAGTTCGATTCGAAAGTCTATTGAGACTAATGAAATGGACATTCTTCGAGAATATTTTTCAAAGTCTGAAGTTTCGCGAAATCTTTTTAAAGTAGCTATTGAGTTCGAGCGAGCAAGTTTTGCGAGAAACATAATTCATCCAGATAATCTGAACATTGAGCTTAAAGGGATAGTTGCTGTAATGCTAGATTACTTCGAGATTAAAAGACAGGATTTTTTCAACATCAACTTAAATCCGTAAGTATTTCGTTTAATCAGCATCGCTTATCCCTTCCATTCTCATAATTAATCAGGTTCACCATTTCCCTCATTCTGCTCCGTACTCTGTTGCCGTAGAGTTCGTCCATTTCTGTACTGTTGAGGTTTGTAGTGATGTGAGTAAGCATGCCTTGGGAAATAAATAGGTCGTACCTGGATAGTAGAATTTCGGCCATCACATTGCATTCGTTTCCGAAATATTTCAAAGTGTCTTCAGCGCCCAGGTCATCAAAGCAATAAGTCTTAGGCCGCCACTCCTGATTGTTATGCCTGAAAGATTGATCACTGTAACGTTGTATAACCTTATAGCCTTCCTGAATGAATTCAAACGAAACCTTTCTGCAGGAGGCCATGACATGATGATTATGTGCGGCAGTAATGAAACGAAACAGATTCATAAGTGAGGTCTTACCACAACCTACCGGTCCGGTCAATAGAATGCCTTTTCTGAAGCTGATACCCAGTTTTTCGGCATTGTCCTGGTCTTTCATGAAATACACCAGGAGCTTAAAGATTACTTCATGATCCTCCTCCACAATATGAAAGTGATCTCCATAGAATCGCTTTCCGGAATGCTCCAGGACGGAGAGACATTCTTGGAATGGGAATATGTTAGAGCGGTTCTCCATAGTTCTTGTTTTCATTGACGCCTTTAGTTATTCGTTTAGGTTGCATTGAGTTGCTGGAGGGGCTATTGCCGGAGTTCTTTCCAAAATATAGGAACTGTACCATGCTACCTTTAAATGGATTGTGTGAGGGTTTGTATTCAATGTATCCCCACTGATGTAGGTCTTTCAGGCACTTTGTGTAGGTATTAGCCGAGCCAATCTTAGAGATCCGCATAAGCTCCGACCGGTCCACTGATAATGGATTCCTAAATCGGCTTTGGTTCCAATAGTGGAAAAGTGCCAAGTACAAGGAGACATGACTTGCATTGAGCCTGTCATCCTCCTGTACTTTAGCCATTAAGCCATTGAAGTGACTGATAAAGTTTACATCCATGTGATTTGCTCACGTGATGGTCACACTTGATCAGGCGTTATTGTACTTGTTGTTATCGATCATATCTATGATGTCCTGGTATTCATAGAAGATGATCCCTTGCACCTTGGTGTAAGGTAGGTGGCCATTTACTCTGAGGTTTTGTAGTGATCCAGCTGATATTTTCAGCATCTTACGCACCTCTGAGGATTTTAGCCATTTCCTATTTGATCCTCCGTCATTGTCTTGGATCAAAGTTTGTAAATCTCCCAATAGTTCTGTTTTGAATTCACGGAGATCCTCTTTAGTGATGATTTCTGTAGCCATAAGAAACGTTTATTTGTTTTTGTTTTCAATGGCCCAAATATGTAAGGTGGAAATAACTTTTATTGACAACTTGTCACCACCTTGTCACTAATTTTTTTCATTTTCTTCATTAATTCTCCTGATAAGGGCAATTTTCATCTCTTCCAGGAAGGTAGCTGGCTCTTTCCTTTGCTTTATTGAGTGAAATCCTCTGTAAATTTTGGTCAAATCTATTCCGAGCATCAGTCCAAACCATTCTGCGACGACTTTTACATCACTTTTCATGTTCGGGTGACTTGCCAAACCATATATATTTTCCATTATTTCAATTTTCGTACCCTCCCATTCTAAAGGTTTTGGGAATTGACAAGGTGGTGACAACTTGCCATTTTTTAAGGCCGCCTGCTCTCGATTTAAAAAGGACTGAAATTTCTCTGTGGCCAATAGGATTGATAGGGTTGTATCGGCAGGAGAACTGAATGCTGGATCAGGAGGCAACTCTAAATGATTATGAATGTTTGAATCATAAGGCCTATGAGTAAAGAATACCTTATCGGAGCTTTCGGAATTCATTTGTTTGTATTTGTACAGCTCTGGGTATTCTCGAAAGATCAAGCTGTTTCTTTCAATTTGATCTTCAATAAAGGCCTTTGTTAGCTTGGGATAGCCGAAAGGTTTATTCTGGAGGTAGTGCTGTACATATCTTTGGAATTGCAGCTCTGAGATGAATTTAGGTTTAATCGTCTTGAAGAATGTTATTTGTTCTTCTTCATTATGGTCGGATTTCAAATACAGATTCTTGAGTTCGTCTCTCAGTCTAAGGCAAGTTTGGATGTTCTTTAATACGGATTGTATTGATTCAGCTTCCGCAGGATTGAATTGTTCGATTTCGATTTCTAAGCGATTCACAAGATCGCGATAAAGTTGTTCCATTTGTTAACATTTGTTCGTTGTTATGCATTCGTATCGATTGTACGATACTTATAACCTTCTCCGTAGGGGTGGTGTAGAAAAGGCCCAAATAGTGAGAATTCCGAAGCTCTTAATGACTAGTACAGACTCATAAACGAACAAAAGGTTTCGAAAAGTATGTGTTTTTCCTTTGCAAATTTCGCCAAAAGAAATTGCACTTTAACGGGATTAGTTGTTGTAAGTAACTCAATGTAGGTGAGGGGGAATTTGTTGCTGGATGATCTTAGAAATACATGTTTGTATCAAATCTCGGTGTGCTGCGTACATTATGTTGTCATTTGCGCGTTAATTGAATTCATTACTTTTGCGATGAAATGAACAAACACTTACAGCATATATGTCTCGACGATTTTCGTCAATTTCTGCCCTTGGAACCAAGGGACGGGACGCGTATGCTTTGTGAAAACTGGAATTTATAGTCAAAGAACATAGATAAAACATCAAAAAGCAGAAGCGTCCCACGAAAGTCGGACGCTTTTTTTATGTCAAATTTTGAAAAAAATGTTTGAAGCTTAGAAAAGCATAGCGATAGGATCTGAATGAGCAAACAATTGAGAGACAGGCAGTTGTGGTAATCATAAAAAACCCGCCGTGAGTGGGGTGGAATCCTATTGCCTATTTGGTAGTTAACTAACTGATAATCAATTATTTAATTAAAAATATTTCTTGGTTTTTTCGGAAACCCTTATCACATTTGCACCGTTGATAAACAACACAAACACAGAAAGAAAATGAACTTAATACACATACATATAGACCTCTTTTGTCAACCGCGGGATCAGTTTCGACTTGATCTTGAGTTGGAACAAGACCGTGTATTAAGGGATGTGAATATGACATGATCTAGATAAAGATATATCAAGTCAAAATAAGGAAGCATCCCACTAACACGGGATGCTTTTTTTGTTTGTATGGAGCAGTGGCAGATGTGGTCAATGCGCTGGATTGAAGTCCCAGAGATACAGGTTCAATTCCTGTCTGTTCCACGAAATAGTACTGTAACTCAATTGGTTTAGAGTGCCCGACTGTCTCTCGGGTGGTTGCGGGTTCGAGTCCCGTCAGTACTGCTATATCTGGGGAGATAACGGTTGGTTGTTTACCTGCTTTGGAAGCAGGGGGTCGTAGGTTCGAATCCTACTCCTCAGACTTATTTGATGCTCCGTTCGTCTAGCTGGCCTAGGACACTCGACTTTCCCTCGAGAAACACGGGTTCGAGTCCCGTACGGAGTACGATATGGTGTCTTTAGTTTAACTGGTAAAATGCCTCTTTGTGAAGGAGGAGTCCAGGGTTCGAGTCCCGGAGACACCCAAATAGGAATGTAGTTCAATTGGATAGAATATTGGAGTTCGATCCCAAAGATGTGAGTTCGAGTCTTACCATTCCTACACATGTATTGAATAATGGTCTTTGGTGTAATCGGTAAGCATATTTGACTTTGACTCAAATGGTTCAGGTTCGAGTCCTGGAAGGCCATCTTATTAGATACCCTGTTGGTGGAATTGGTATACGCGCCTGACTTAGACTCAGGATCTTGGGGGTTCGAGTCCCTCACAGGGTACATGCGGAAGTAGGCAAATTAGGCAAAGCCGCCTCATTCAGAATGAGGTGTTTGAAGGTTCGACTCCTTTCTTCCGTACAAAAGCGCCTATGGTGGAATTGGTATACACCACAGACTTAAAATCTGTGTTTTCTGGGTTCGAATCCCAGTAGGCGTACAAAACAACGATGGCCTGTAGCTCAAAGGTTAGAGCAGTACTCTTATAAGGTAAAGGTTCCGGGTTCAATCCCCGGCGGGCCGACTAAGAGCGAGTAGCCAAGTGGTAAGGCGGTGGTCTGCAAAATCACTATCCGCGGGTTCGATTCCCGCCTCGCTCTCATTATAACACTACATAAGGAAAAGTAAATTCAAGTATTAGAAGTACCCTTTATAGGATACTGGTGTCATGTGACAAATCATACTAAGTCCTCCTTGTTTCTGGAAAAGCTTCGCTTTCTTCTCAAAGTCAAATAGACGATACAGGTGATAGTTACTGGCGTTTTCTTCGGAGAAAGACAGTTCATTCCTTGTAAAGTAGAACGGAGTTTCTTTGCCCAGCTTCGTGGTTTTAACTTCGATGTACTTATCAGTCCCATCAGGGTTCCTGGAGAGAATGTCAAACCCAAGTCCGTCACCTTCCTCTTTGGATACCCAACGAACGGAGTTCGCTAACTTTCCAGAAGAGGACTTTTTCAATTGCCATTTCTCATAATCAAATACGAATTCCTCACCTTGGAGGCCAAGCGACGTATTCTTTTGCTCAAGTTCTAGGTAGTTCCTCTTAATTGGAATTCTGCCATACGCTACTTCTGGTTCTGCGGCAATATTTGTATTTGGAGAAGGAGCTTCTACCAGTACTTTCGAGAAATCAATGTTTTGAATAGGTTCAATTCGTTTTTCAACAAATGCTTGAAAGAGGAGTTCTATTTCAGGGGTAAGCGTTATATGCTTAATGACTTGTGTTTCAAGTGCCTTTTGATAATTGAACCTGGGTAAATATCCTTTGATATAGAGCTGGCCCAGTTTGATCAGTACCGCACTAATATTTTGAAATTTGAATTCAATAGAGCCTTCTGATCTATTGTTGAGGAGTGGAAGTAGCCGTTTTCGATAAGATGCTTTGGTAAAGGGTTGGCCTTTAAGCTCCAAGCTCATCATCTCAAAGTAACATGAGACGATCAATTCTAATTCTATTTTTCCCCAGCTATTCACTTTGACCTTGCTAAACGTAAGGCTTTTTACATACGAATTCAATTTAATTCATTGAATAGATATTTATTTTTTGTTTGGGAATACCTTTCTTATCCAAAACAGTTATTTGCTTGACGAATTCAAAATGTAGTTTGGCGTACGATTATTGAATCTTCACGTACCATTAGTTTTTCTGCGTCGCGAATCTCTGAATTCCAGCCCTTTTCCTTGTTAAGAAATTCGCAAATGGGGTATTTGAAAAGTTAATTAGAATATACTTATTTGTAAGCATTGAACTTTGAAAACAATAACCATTGCTGCCAAAATGTGAAATAGATGATAAATTCTTAGAGCTGTTCTATCATGAATTGGATGATCATAAATTGGAATCGGGTAATTCTTTGAATCTTTTCATTCCAATAATTTCAAATAATAAATTCGATTTTGATAGACTTCAAGACAGTTTATACGATATCATAATTACATACGCTCTTTCAAGAAGAACACAAGAAGAGATTGGTGGTCTAGGTGGCAGAAAATTTAAAGAGGCCGTTCAAAAATTAAGAAATAGCCGGGCTATTATTGATGAAGATCCTGACAATAAAGAAGGGGAACTTGGGGAAATATTACTCTATTGCTTTCTTGAGTCTCATCTAAATGCGCCGAAAATAATTTCAAAACTGGAAATAAAAACCTCGGCTAATGATAATGTAAAGGGATCAGATGGAATTCATATCAAAAATGTAGCTGCTAATGACTATCAATTGATTTTTGGTGAATCAAAGTTATATAGTGATTTAGATGCCGGTATCAGAAAGGCATTTGGATCAATAAAGGATTTAATTGATAAATCTTTTAAAGACTTTGGTTTTGAAATAGGCCTATTAAATAGTCAATTGATTAAGGAATCTGTTGATGATGAACAATATCAAATATTGAAAAGCATAATAATTCCAAATGCTTCAGAAGATCAGTTCAATATGGATAAAGCATTTGGTATGTTCATTGGCTTTCAAATTGACGATAACGAATTTAGGAACCTGTCGAATTCTGAATACCGGAAAGAGGTTAGGGAGAGAGTAGTCGAAACTGTGATGGAGTGCATTAAGCTAATTAACGTTCAAATTGATAAAGAAGCTTTCAGGGGATATCCGATTTATATCTACTTATTACCTATCTCGAACATAGGTTCCACTCGCGTCCAGATGATTAATGAGCTGATCAACAAATAACCATGACAACTACAATAATTGACAGACTAAAAGAAGATGTACTTAGTAGCAAATACTTCAATGATCTATTTGTTAAAAGTTCTTCTTTATCTAGCAGGCCACTTCAACATAGATCGCATCAAAATGGGAATTTGACTAAGAAAGAACTTACTGACCTTTTAAGGTTTGCAGATATACTTTCTAATTCAGATGATTCTGTGGCTAGAAATAAATCATATCAGATAATAAGTAGCTTGAGCCAAGAATTTGGAAATAATAACATTTACCGAATTTATTCTGAGGCGGTTCTTTCAAAAATTGGAAACTTCCCTGCTCTAAGTTTCATAAAATCACAATCGGATACATCCACATCGCTTCCAATAGAAAGAAGAGTCGACTTTAATCTAAAAAAGAATATTCAAAGGATTCCTGGAAGGTTGGATATTTCCTTCACAGATGTTCAATACCAATTATTTGAGAGCCTGCAATCATCGAATTATTTTAGTTTCTCTGGCCCGACATCCATGGGAAAATCTTTCATTATAAAGATTTTCATTAAAGAGGCTTTGAATAATAAGCCTAAAGAGAACATGGTGATTATGGTCCCTACCCGTGCTTTAATAAATCAATTTATTATTGAGTTACGTAATGAAATAGGGAGTGAAATCGAGAAAAACAATTATCGTTTATTCTCAAACTCGAACGTTGAAGAGCTTTCAGATAAAATTGCTTCGAATTATATATTAATCTTAACTCCTGAAAGGTTGATCAGTTACTTATCTCAGAAAGAGAATCCAGAGATCGGTTTTCTTTTTGTAGATGAGGCCCACAAGATAGCTTCAGAGAAAGATATCAGAAGTATAACTACTTATACGGCTGTTGAAAAAACGTTAAGAAGGTACCCTGGTTCAAAACTATATTTCGCATCCCCTAATGTTGAAAATCCTGAGGCTTTATTGAATTTATTTAATAAGGACTCGGGAAATAATCATTTCAAAACGCAAGAATCACCTGTTGCTCAGAATTTATTTTTCATTGATTACATAGCCTCCAGGGTCGCTCAGTATATAGATGGTGAAGAACACGTCATAGAAAATAACTTTCTATCGTCATTTAAGAATATCTATGGGGTTATTCAATTCTTATCATCGGAGTTTAGCAATTTGGTTTATTGTAATTCTAGGACTCAAACGATTGAGAGAGCCCGGCAATTCTGTGAGATGCAAAAACAAAAACTCACAAATGACAAAGAGGTAAGAACTGCTATTCGAAAAATAAAATCCTATGTTCACAAAGATTATTATCTGGCTGAATTTCTTGAATATGGCGTGGCTTACCATTATGGTAATCTTCCTCAAATAATCAGGAATATCATTGAAGATCTTTTCCGTCAAGGAAAAATTAAATTTCTTTTTTGTACCTCTACTCTGTTGGAAGGTGTCAATTTGCCTTCCAAGAACTTGTTTATTCTTTCAAATAAGAATGGGCTTTCAAAGTTTAAACCAATTGATTTCTGGAATCTTGTAGGTCGCGCTGGACGTTTAACAAAAGAGCTTTTCGGAAATATATATTGCATAAGGGATGATGAAAAACTATGGAAGGACACTAGCTTGTTTTCACGTCCAAAAATTGAAATCGAGCCATCAGTATCAAGTAATACTGAACGTAACATAACTAAGATTGAGAGCCTTTTACAGAATGAGTCAATTAAAGGGACAAAAACGGAACAGGATATTCTGAAATACATTGCTAATATCATATCCATTGATACCATGCAGATTTCAGAAAAGTATAGAAGTCCACTCATTGATAAGTTGATTAGAGATAATGAGGAGAAAATTATTGAGTTGGCAAAGGAAAAATCTAGGAGTGTTCAGGTGCCCGTTTCAATATTATACTCTAATCAATCAATTGATGTAGGAGTTCAAGATCGTGCGTATAATTATTTGTTGAATTCTAATCAAAGTACGATTAAACTGCCTAATATATATACGCTCTCCTATTCCACTATTCTGGAAATATTGGATACATTTTATGAAATGTATAATTGGGCAGAATTTGAAAATGGAATTAATAACAGAAAATCATTGCGCTACTTCGCGTTATTGATGATTCAATGGATATCTGGCCAAACTTTAAATCAAATAATTAATCAAGCGATAGACTTTCAAAAGACAAACTCAACTTTTTATGTCAATCATCAAAACGTCGGACCATTCAATCCTGGTGATAAAAGTCATGTAAATGAGATAATCAGCGATATAATTGAAAACATTGAAAAAGTCTTAAGATTTCAATTTGAAAAGTATTTCAATCATTACCACATGCTCTTAAAAAATATCCTAGGTGAAGAAAATGCCGGTGAGAATTGGGCTTTACTTCTTGAGTATGGAACTAGAGATAGGATAGTAATTGCATTGCAAAATCTAGGTCTCTCTCGGCATGCAGCCCAGCAAATAAATAATAATCATAAGAATTGTCTTACGATAGAAGATAGCAAAATCATGACGATCAATAAAGCTCAACTTCTGTCACAGTTGGATAAAGAGGATATTACATATGAAGAGGTGTTAAAGGTTTTGTGATTGTATATTGAGTGTCAATTAAATATTACAGCTAATTATTAGACTCCTCTGCATACCATTTATACCAATTTCAAAATCTATGAATACGGCGATTTTAGAGGGGTTAGGGTTCGAATGCAAACCGTATTAAAAGGTTCGGTTAACAGGTAGGTTAACGAAATATAGAAAAGTTTTTAATTATTTGATATACAGGTATTTATAAGCAAAGTTGCAGTCCCTCCTCCTCTGTATTTTCCTAAAGCTGCAGGTCGTTTTGCCTGACTGAACCGGAAAGTTTTCTGGTTAATCTTGGGGGCAATCATCATGAAATAGCCGGAGAATTGGCTTCCCCGGCTATATGGATCGATGAGCTGGTTTAGCTGGTTCTAATGCTTGATCATTCTCTTGATCTGTACTGTGTCATTTTCTCTTAGGTGAATGAAGTAAATTCCTGGCTTTAGACGGCTCACATCAATATTGGTATGTCCAGAGATCAGGGTAGGCTTCATTTGTAACTGGCCTGCCAAATTGAGAATGGATACATACGTATCTGCGTTCTGTCCAGTGTGTTGGATTTGCAATTGATCCGCTACTGGGTTTGGATATATCAAAAACCGTGATTGTTCCTCAATTGGGGTTTCCTGAATGCTACTTTTCACCTGATTGGACGCAGCCCTGCTACCAGTAGCCGAATTGATCAGTTCAAAGCTCCACCAATTGATATTGAATCCTCCGCTCGAGGCATACAGCGCATAATTTTGTGGACCAGCTTGCAGGTCAACCGTTGTGCTAATGGTTTGCCAGTTTTGCCACCAGCCAGTATTGGGTACGTTCGTAGTTTGCAGGTCGGAGGAATTCTGACTGAAAATGATTTGACCCGTACTGTTAGGACTAGCGATTCGATATTGGATTTCGTAGGTGCCTGATACCGGAATATTGACATTATAGGACATCCAATCTCCATTGTCAATCCACCCTACATTTTGTCCTCCATTGATGTCTGTGGTACTTTCTACTCCTACTCCCCACATCGAAGCGTAAGATTCTGCTTCGATATAATGGGTCATCGCGGAAGTCATAGCTGTGGTACTTGATACTACTGACTTATTGTTAGCAGCATCCAGGGCAAACAGGTCAAACTCATACGTCGTGGATGAAGATAAGCCTGTCACTTCGAAGCTCAATGCAGAAGTAGACGCTTCAAAAATTCCATCCACAAATATTTCATATCCTGTTACACCTACATTGTCCGTGGCAGCGTCCCAATTCAATTGGACAGAGGTTGTGGATGCGTTCGCAATGAGATTACTAACCGGTGAGGGCGCTTCAAAATCGGGCGCTTGATAAGTGATTCGAAACCAATTGATGTTAAATGGTCCACTGTTTACATATATAACATAGCTGGAATTGGAATTATCCAATTCTGCGGTCGTGGAAACAGTCGTCCAATTCTGCCATCCTCCAGTGTTTGGCACATCTGTCACCTCAATATCAGTCGAATTCTGGCTGAGTACCAACTGTCCTGTTGCAGCCGCACTCGCAACCCGGTATTCTATCAGGTAAGTTCCACTTGCTGGAAGGTTGATGTTGTAGCTCATCCAGTCACCATTATCTAGCCATCCTACATTCTGTCCGCCTCCGGCATCGGTGGTCGATTCGGTTTGCACGCCTAACATATCAATGTAATCTTCCGCCTCAATCTGTACGTTGAATCCTATAGGTATAGTGTTCAACTCAAACCAATTGAGGTTAAATCCGCCCGTTACCGCGACTAACTTGAGGGTTTTTTCTCCTGTACCGAGCGTAAGTGGTAAACTGATGGTTTCCCAGGTTTGCCATCCTCCTGTTGCCTGAACGTCAACAGTGGCAAGCAGCAGATCATTTTCATCGAGGATTTGTAAAGCGCCTGCTTCGGGATCAGCTGAGGCCACCCTTAGGTACATGTGATACTCACCTGTGGTAGGTACATCCAGGTGATATTCCATCCAGTCACCATCGTCCACCCAGCCGACATTCTGATCGTTTGCATTACCTGAATTCGGGTCCGTACAATCTTCTAATTGTATGCCGGAGAAGTCCACAAATGACTCTGCCTCGATCCTGCCGGGTATGGTTTGAGGAACTATGACACTTGTTGTGAAACCAATGGCCGGCGAAATAGCTGAGAGATTACTTGCTACATCTCTGGTTTGTACCGAAAATTGATAATTCGTGGCTTCTGTCAAGTTATTGACGGATATTGAACTAGTTGCAGTCGTGTCTATGGCCTGACCGTCCAGGTAAATGATATAATCCTCGACACCAACATTGTCTGTGGCATGGTCCCAGGACAGGGTGCCAAATCTTGGGCCTGTGGTGGCAGAAAGGTTAGTAGCAACATTAGGGGCTACCGTATCATTGGTTGCATATCCCAGGTCATAGACCCGTATATAATCGATTTCCATCTGTTGCGGAAATGCGCCATAGTCTATTCCATTAACGCCTCCCCAATCACCTCCAACAGCAATGTTCAGGACAAAGTGAAAGTCTTTGTCAAAAGGCCAGGACTGCCATCCGGTACCGTCATTGTAGGAAGTGAAATAAAGTTGATCGTCAAAGAAAAAGTCGATTCGATCCGGATGCCATTCGCATGCGTAAGTATGGAAGTTACTCGACACATCTGAAGCATAAATAGAACCTGTTGGATTACCTCCTGTCTTAAAATTGTAATTCTCGGAGTGGGTAGAAGCGTGAACATTACCGAAATCAAATCCCACATGCTCCATAATGTCTATTTCGCCACTGCCAGGCCAGCCTCCATAGGCCCAATCAGTAGGTAGCATCCAGATTGCAGGCCAGGTCCCCACAGCATAGGGTAGCTTGGCCCGAACTTCAAATCGTCCGTATAACCATGTTCCTTTTGATAATAGTCTCCCGGAAGTGAATGTACTCCCTTCATAGTTTTCTTGGTGCGCCTGTATGATAAGTTTACCATTTTCGACTCTCGTATTCTCGGCCCGTTCGGAGGTGTAATACTGAAGCTCATTGTTGCCCCATCCATGTCCACCTACATCATAGTACCAGTCTGAACTGTCAGGTAAGCCTGTATAGTTAAAGTCTTCGGACCATACCAATTGCTGGGATGTTGCTTTTGGGGCAAAGGTCATTATTGCTACCAGCGTTATGAGGGGTAAGTAGCGCTTTATTTTCATTTTCGTAGGGTTAATTCGATTAAAAAAATACCCGACTTTCTCAAGTCAGCACACAATATTATTTCCTATATGACCCTGAAAGCAAGCTTTTTGCCCCGACACAACTACTACTTTTTGAGAAGCACCCCGATTAAAATACTCCTTTTTGTGATACTCCTTTATTAAAGCACTTAAGTCTTATTATAGCCCGGATCACGTAGTATACAGTGACCAGCTTCAAGCTTGAAAAACAGATAACATAAAACCATGATCGACCAAGGACTGCTACCATCTTGCCGGACAAACGGTTATCAATAGTGGTGAAAAAATGGTATTTTGGAAGATAAGATGCATACACCTTACCCCAGGCAAAAGCCGATGATCACGTCTACGCCTCATTGCTGGTCGAATAATGCCAATTGTGTTGCGATCGTCTTTTTGCAGCAATCCAAAATACGCGTCGCTTTATGCTTTCTCATGTGTTTAATTTACCTGTCGTTAGATTCTATGTCGCAGGTTAAAATTGAAGCAGTTCCAGCGACTATCAGCTACAGCCAGGAGGATTTTAAACCAATCACACAAACCTGGGACATTGCACAAGACAGGAGAGGGGTCATGTACTTTGCTGGAAGTGGAGGCTTGCTTGAGTTTGATGGTAAGAACTGGAATCGGTTCACACTTCCGAATAATTCAGTAGTGAGGTCAGTTTTGGCTGCATCTGATGGCAAGATCTATTTGGGAGGGTTTGAAGAGTTCGGTTATTTATTGCCAAACGTCACGGGTATGTTGACATATCACTCTTTGGCTGATCAGGTTCCGGAGCAAATGAAAGGTTATGCCGATGTTTGGAAGATCTATCAGGTAGGAGAGCAGATCGTATTTCAGACAGTTAGAAGCTTATTAATTCTTGATAACGATAAAATCAGTGGAATTGAACCGGATGAGATCATAACCGGATCGTTTCACCTCGAGGATCAAATCTATTTTCAGGAGAAAGCTGGCAGGCTATTGAAGTGGCAGAGCAACATTGTTACGGAAGTGGATCTTTCTGGAAATTCAGGACCAATCCAGGTTCGATATATTATGCCGTTTAGTAAAGACACCTCGTTGGTGGTTGCTCATGCAGGTGATTTATTCTTGCTAAGTGATGAAAACCTGACTAAGTGGGAGGTCCCGGGAGCTGAATTTATCAGACAATATCAGGTCTCCAATGCTTATCAAATTGCTGAAAATTATTACGCCTTTGGAACGGTACAAAACGGCCTAATCATCATCGATCATCATGGCGCAATTGTTCAGCTGCTCAATGAAGATATAGGACTGAACAACAATACGATCCTCTGTTCATTTCTTGATGCCCATGGTAATTTTTGGATAGGGACTAATCTGGGTATCGAATACATAGAATTGAATTCTCCTATCAGTGTCTATCACGAAAACCTTGGGATGAAATCCAGTGTCTACACCTCAGTAGTGTACGATGGTAAACTTTACATTGGCACAAACCGGGGCCTTATGTATCAGGATTGGCCATTGAAAAAAGATAAGAATGGCAGGAGTCCTGATTTTAAAATGGTGAGGAACACCGAAGGCCAGGTCTGGAATGTTGATACACTAGGAGGGCATCTCATCTGTGGGCATAATGAGGGGACTTTCATTGTTAAAGATGATGAAGCCAGACAAATCTCCGATTTTCCAGGGGGTTGGAAATTTGTACGGATCAAGAATAAGCCAGGGTTTTACATTCAGGGGACTTATAATAGTCTTCTTATCTATAAGCTTTGCCAAGATGGCCTGTGCCTGGTCAATCAGGTAGAGGGTTTCTATGAATCATCAAGAATCGTGGCCCAGGATGTTGATGGTTCATTCTGGGTTTCTCACCCCTACAAGGGCATCTATCATTTTGATTTGAATGATGATATGACCCAGGTTCAAAACCTAAAATTTTATGACGCTAAAGATAGCAGTTACCCATCCAATGTGTACCTCTACAATTTAGGAGCTGAATTAATCTTTTCAGCAACCGAGGGTATTTATAAATGGGATAAAAAGAAGGAAGCATTCTTCCCTGATGCTGCCTTGAATGAGGTCATTGGATTGAACCATCAGATTTCCCAGCTCAAAGTGGATCAGTATGGCTTCCTGACCTATCTGCAGGACGACCGTTATTACAAATTGTCCATGAATGATGATGGTACTTTCACATCAAAAAACACTTTTTTCAAAAAGGCTGATGCAGGATTTATTGGTGGATTTGAGCACACGCAGGA
Organism: Cytophagales bacterium; assembly: GCA_033344775.1. Lineage (NCBI taxonomy): Bacteria > Pseudomonadati > Bacteroidota > Cytophagia > Cytophagales > Cytophagales bacterium. The sequence continues at coordinate 532,914 of JAWPMT010000007.1, forward strand.
AATTGATTCCAATCATGTCATTATCGGAACTTCCAAAGGCTTTATACATTATGACCCGCGCTTTGGTGATGAGCTTACCTTTCCAGTAACAACACTGATCCGAGAGGTGAGGAGTGTCACTGGGGAAAGAGATAGTTTGTTATATGCCGGGGGGGACATTCTTTCATCATCAGACTCTGGTGTGCACACGGAACAAGAAATCACCAGAATTCCTTTCCAAACGCATGCTCTTTCCTTTGAATACGTCACGCCTATTTTTCAAGGTCAGGAAGAAACCCAGTACCAGTATTATATGGAGGGCTTTGATCAGGCCTGGTCTGCCTGGAGTAGCAAAACACGGAAGGAATACACCAATATTCCACCGGGGAATTACACGTTTCGGGTAAGGGCAAAATCTGTTTACGAAATATTTGGTGAGGAAGCGCAATACGCTTTCGTCATCTTAACACCCTGGTATCGTTCCCCAATCGCAAAAGGCGTTTATACGGTATTTATCCTGGTTTGCTTATTTCTGGTGGTCAAAAAAGTGAAGTTGGAATTTAGCAAACAAGAAATAAGGTTGAGACAAGAAAAAGAGCTTTTGCTGGAAAAAAAACAAGATGAATTTAATCGAAAAAAAGAAGCGGATGAGAAGTTGATGATCCAACTGAAAAATGAAAAGTTGCGTGCCGAAATGGCAAAACAACATACAGAATTAGCCTCCTATGCCATGCAAATTGCACATAAAAATGTCCTGTTGAAAGACCTTCGAAACCAGCTCTCCTCTATATCTGAAAAAGTCAATACTTCCGCTCAGGCCTTGTTGAAGAAGCTCATTCGGGATATTGAAGGAGATTTGACCCTTGACAAGGACTGGGACAACTTCAAGGTGTATTTCAATAATGTACATGGGGATTTTCTTGAAAGGATCAAAGCACGATACCCGGACCTGACCTCTACTGATCTGAAACTTTGTGCCTATGTGCGGATGAAACTTTCTTCCAAAGAAATCGCTACCCTGACGAACAATTCCATACGTGGTGTTGAGAAGGGTCGGTACAGAATTCGCAAAAAGCTAGGATTGGATCAGGGTGCCAACCTCAATGACTTCATTTTGGAAGTTTAAACCGACGAAATTATCGGATGATATGGATGTTGTGCTTCATTAACCTAATGTCTGTTCCGACAAATTTCACTTAAATTTTTGCCCCTTTTTTGATACTATCACGCAACGTTTCACTGTCCCAGGAGGTGTCTACATCAGCCAATTCGCCACGTTTGAGGTCTTCTTGCAGCAATGCTTCTTGTTGTGCGATTTCTTCTCGGGCCTTGAAAATGTATTCATCGCTGTTAAGTACTTTGTCGGCCAACCTCCTTAAGCTATTCTCATCGTATTTTTTGAAATTCTGAGCCTGACGATGTGCGGTATACTTACGATGCCCCAGAAATTGCAAGGCATCGGCACCCAATCGCACGGAGGTGTCCAGAGATTCGCGATAGATGCGATTTACGCCTGCGTTGAGCAATTGATAGGCATCCACTCTGCTCTTGGCACGTACCATCAATTCCAGATTTGGAAAGTTGTGCTTCAACATTTCTATCATCGTTAGGGTAGCCTCAGGGTCATCAATAGCTGATATCAATAAATCAGCGTCGTGAGCACCAGCCGATTCCAACAAGTCTTCGCGTGTGGCATCGCCGTAGTACACTTCGAATCCAAGCTTTCTCAGTAGGTCCACCCGGTTTGAATCATGATCCAAAATGGTGCAATGCACGCTGTTGGCGCGTAGGAACCTTCCAACGGTACTACCAAAATGACCAAAACCTACCAGGATCACTTTTTGTTGCTTATCGATGGTATCCATGGGCTTGTCCACGGACTCTTTAGTTCCAATTTTAGGGAGAATGAAACGCTCATTAAAGATAGATAAGAAAGGGGCCAGCGTCATTGAAATAGCCGTAACTACCAGAAAGAGATCCAATTGATTTTGAGACAGAATCTCAAATTGGCTTGCAAAAGACAATAATACAAAAGCGAACTCGCCCACCTGAGCTAATCCAATGGCGATGAGGAGTTTTTGATCGATCTGGATTTTGAAAATGGAGGCCACCAGATAGAGTACGATTCCCTTGATAAAAACCACCCCCAACACCATCAGGGTAACTTCCGTAGGGTTGTCGATGATCATGGTGAAATTGATGGAAGCACCTACGGCGATGAAGAACAAGCCTAAAAGGAGCCCTTTAAAAGGTTCCAGATTACTCTCCAATTCATGTTTAAACTCACTGGTTGCCAATACCACTCCTCCTAAAAAAGCACCTAATGCCGGGCTTAGCCCCACTAACTCCATCAAATAAGCGATGGCCATGACGATAAGCAAGGCGGAAGCAGAAAAGAGTTCGCGTAATCTGGTTTTGGCCACTACCCGAAGGACGGGCACAAACAAGTACCTTCCGGCCAATACCACCAACACCACGGATAATAAAACGAAAACTGTTTGCAGGCCAATGGGTAATTCATTTAATAGCGAGACATGTCCACTGTCGTGACCATCACTTGTTACTGTATCGTGAACTGAACCCAATAGAGGAACTATCGCCAACATGGGGATCACGATGATGTCTTGAAAAAGTAAGATGGAAAAAGAAGATGCCCCGTAAACCGTATCCATCAGGTTCTTCTCTTTTAGTGTTTGCAGCACAATGGCTGTGGAGGAAAGGGCCAAAGCCATGGATATGCTTAAGGAAGATTGCCATGAATAGCCTAATCCGGTTAATAGCCCAAAGCATAATAAAACGGTTATCGCTACTTGAGCACCTCCTAACCCAAGAATGGTTTTTCGCATACTCCAAAAGGCTTTGGGTTCGATTTCCAGACCGATTAGGAAGAGCATCATCACCACACCAAACTCGGCGAAATGAAGGATGTCTTCGCCTTCCTCTCCAATAAATCCCAGCAGGTAGGGTCCAATGATGATTCCGGCCAGTAGATATCCAAGTACGGAACTGAGTCCAAACTTTTTGGCAATAGGTACGCAGACTACTGCCGCGCATAGATAGATCACTGCTTGAAATAAGAAATCACCACTCATGATTGATCATTTTGAAGGATGGGTAGATCATTTAGAAACTGGCAATTGTCTCCGTCGGGTACCACAACCGCCTGGTTCATCAAAGACTGAAGTAAGCCTCGATACAACTGAACATCTTTTTCTAGAATGTCATTCGAAAGTCGATGTGTGCCCATCATGGCAAATGGTGGCAGATACTCCATTCCGCAAAGTCTTGCCGTCTGTTCAAAAGGCCTCAAAAACTCTCTGATGGTATAGTGATTTCGCCCGTCTTTGCAATAGACATCTCGCGTTCCACCCGTCGTTAGTGCATTAAAAACTTGCTTTCCTTCCAGTGCATTTCCTCCACTACCATAAGCCCATCCGAATTCCAAGACCATATCTATCCATTGTTTCAACAAAGGTGGACAGCTGTACCAATAAAATGGGTGTTGCCAGATAATGATGTCATGTTGCAACAACAATTCTTTTTCAAAACTGACATTCACATTGAAATCCGGATATTGTTCATACAGATCATGTAGGGTTACACCTTCCAATGATGAGATGCCGTTGATTAAAGCTTGATTGGCAAGTGACGCCTCATAGCGAGGATGAGCAAATAGAATGAGAATCTTTTTCACAGGTTAAAGTTCTGCTACAAATCATTGATGGGCAAACTCATTTCTTGTGATTTAGGGTCAGTATGAAAAGCTTGACTTGTAAAACTTAATTCAGTGGAAGACTAGGGTTTCAAATCCTTAACCCAACAACCAACATGTCATCCACAGGTTCATCGTCACCAAGCCAGGACTTCAGTGTGCCGGTGATCTCCTCTTTTTGAGATGTCATTGGGAGAGATGCGATTTTTTCCAGTAGTTGTTTGACATTTTTACTGCCAAATCTCTTGGAGTCCGGGCCTCCGATCATATCCGCAAACCCATCACTGGACATATAAATATTGACCGAATCGGTTTCTCCAAGGTTGAGTGAATGATTTGTGTAATTTCTGGTATAATCGAACAATTCGCCAAGTTGCAAACGGTCGGCCTTCAAGACTTCACAACTACCTTTGGTCACGCAGATCAGGTCCGTTTTCGCACCGGCAAAAACCAATGAACGACTGGTTTTACTGATCCGTAAGACCCCCATATCTGCTCCGGAACCAATGGATCGCTTCGGTTTTTCTTGAAATTGCGCTTTTATCTGCTCGTGGATGGCCGAAAGGATTTCACTGGGATCAGTCAGTCCGAGTTCGTTGATCGTGTGTTCTAATGCATGGGTGTATATACGGGTCATCATGCTGGCACCATAACCGTGGCCCATACAATCAAACACAATTACGAATAGATGTTCAGGAGTCTGATGCACCCAAAATCCATCGCCACCAACTTCTCCTATCATCGGTTGGTTGATCACAAAAGCATCCAGGATACTGGCAAGCAGCTCCTCCGGGAATAGTTGGAAATAGTTCTCTTTGGCGGCATTTGTGATCATGACCGTTATTTTTTGGCAGTTTTCATATGCCTGTCTACCACTTCTAACAATTTTTCATCGGTGAAAGGTTTGGCCAGATAGTCTACCGCACCCATTTGCAACGCTTTGTTAATGACTGTTTGTTGACCTACTGCACTCACAAAAATGACTTTTGATCGGACTTTTGAAGCTTTTAAAGCCTTGAGTACGTCGAAACCCATCATATCGGGCATAACATTATCAAGTGTAATCAAATCGGGCATCAATTGCGAAGCCATGTCTATGGCTGTTTCTCCTTGATTGGCTTCACCTATAATGGTGTAACCAGCACCACTCAAAACATTTCGGATCGTAGATCGACTGTATATTGAGTCGTCAACGATGAGTACGGTATTCATGACGGTTTATCCAACGAACTTTCAGGCTCTTTTGTTAAGCAATCGTTTTTCAGAAAGTTATGTGATTGAAGCGATAAAGGCAAATGATTACGTCGAGGTACCTCATGTTTATATTATCCACAAAAAAGAAGTTGTAAGAGGTGTTTTGGCCTTTTTACAGTGAAGAGTTGCACAATCGGAGCAATTCACTTCTTGGTTTGGATGTGTTGAAAGCAGATAAGAAGATTTCCTTTAGCTAAGAGTTTGTAAAAAATCTGTTGGTTTTGACACTGGATAGGCTGGATCATTGATCTGGTCAGGAGAAAAATAAAGGGCAGACTATCAGCAATCCGCCCTTGCTCTCAGGTGTTATTGTTCATTCTTCTCGTTCCAATAGGCGATGGTTTGGCCATATTGAAAGTGAATTGCATTGTGACCCGGGTCTTTCTTGAACAGATAAAAGTCTGGTGCCTTAGGAAGCAAGACGATGATGTCGGATCCTCCGAATTTGAATTTTCCGAATTCCTGACCTTTTACCACCATGTCGCCTTTTTTGATGCGATCGGTATCCATATGCACGCCGGAAACCTGTGCCATACCAATAGGAAGTACCGCTACTTTTCCCAAATTGGGTGCATCTACCATGATTAAGCCCCTTGCCTGATTGAATTCATAGCCATTTTCAGCTCCATCGGGGGCATTGAATTGACCGTCTTTAGACAGTTCTACATTCAGGAAAACATTGGTTTGAATGGCTTTAAAATCTACTACCTCTCCAAATACAGGGGTATGAAATCGGTGATAGTCGAATGGGTTCAGAAAGTAGTGGATAAAAGTTCCTCCATAAAATGCTTCAGCGTATTCACTTCCATCCAATAAATCGTTGATGTTACCAATGGTGTGGGTATGCTTGAGTTTGGGATTAGCAGGATTTTTCTCAGTATCAAGTACGTTACCTGCTTGATCGATGTGATAATTCATCTTGAACGTACAATCCGCAGGGGCCGTGATGGTTTGATTGTTATTGGGTTCAGCGATGGGCCGTAGAGGCGTAATCCCCGTATCCGGTGCTGCATGATTGAATTCCCGGTAGAAAAACTGGTTGAAAGTTGTCCAGGTCTTTTCATTGTCTTTGTACAAAGGGTAATTATAGACCGATACTTTTTCCCCGTCAATCACCACTTTGTCATTGGCAAATGTGGCGAGTGTCTCAGGAGTAAGAGATTCCTTCGTATCCAAATACTCGCCCCAGGCATGGGCAAATTTCTTCAGCCAATCGGAGAATTTGGGATTGTCCTGCATGGTTTTTCCCTTATACGGCTGATCTACTAACCAGTAGAACTGACACAATAAGTCATATACCTTTTGATTATAGCCATTTTTCGTACCATCACTGGTCCAGCCGCCGGGATACTCCTTACTTCTTTTTTCATCTGGAGTCAGTTTTACATACATGTTAAGGTACACGTAGTAATCGTCGATGGTGGTAGGCCATCCGTGCTCATTAAATTGCGCATTGACTGCCTTAAATAATTCAGGGTTCAAGTCCATTTTAGCTTTCGAGACTGCCTTTTTCAATGATCGCAGAAGATCCGCTTTCATGGTGGAGTCCTTATCCAAAATGTCTTTGAGTTCTTGAACTACCGGATAGTTGCCTTCTTCGGAAATGGTCAATGATTTTGTCGATGCTTCTGCCATGTTTACTATTGGTTTTAATTGTGCTGTAAACCTATCGACCTAATGAGTTAGGGTAGTACCCACATTGAAGGAATCTAATTGCTACCGCAATTGCAGTAAGGTCAGTTTTCCAATGACGATCGTTATCACCATCAAGCATGATTTATGTCATATCAATGCGTAGATACGGCTCAGCTCATTTTTTTTAAATTCCGACCGATAAGAGTGAACCTTACAACCATTGAATCAATACCATTTGCTAGTTGGCTTGATGCTCATTTCGAGCAATGTTTTGGCACAATCGGATTCCATTCCAGAGAAGTTCCAATTCAATAGCGATTTTAGATTTCGTATTGAAGAGGACTGGGATTCTCGTAAGTCAGATGGGACCTACAGACGGAACCGTTCGAGATTAAGGTGCCGGGCGAGAATTGGTTTGGAATACCGACATGATTCTCACACCTGGGTTGGCTTAAGGATACGGACGGGTGATCCCAGAAAGCAGCAAGATCCACAATTGACCCTGGGCGATGGGTTCAAAGAATTTGGCACATTGCCCATCGCTTTGGAAAAGGCCTTTTTTCATACTGAGCTGAAATCCTTTAAAATATGGCTAGGTAAAAACACCTTTCCGTTCAGGAAACAAAACGAACTCTTTTGGAGTGACAATGTATTTCCCGAAGGCGTGCATATCAACAAGTCCTTCAGGCCTGGGGCGAATTGGATGGACCTATTACAGGTCAACGCAGGACACTTCATTCTCAATACCCGCGGTGGTTCCTTTAATTCTGACTCCTATTTCCAGGGCGTTCAGGTTGCGACTCAATATTTTCAGGATAGGGTGGCCATCTGGCCTACTTTTTACCTTTTCCGTAACATTCAAAACATACCTGATGGTGCTGAAACCTTTTTTCTTGATTATTCAATATTCAGCGTTGGAGGGTATGTCAAATTGGTGAACGACCCACTGATCAAATTAGCCACTGACATGTATTACAATCTGGAGAACTATCAGACCAATGACTCTATACCACCAGCGCTACAAGATCAGGGCAAGGGAGTCACAATGAGTTTGAGTTATGGCCAACTTTCGTCAAAAGGAGACTGGTTATTTCAACTCACATACGCCTATCTGCAGCGTTATGCCGCCGTGGATTTCATGGCACAAAATGACTGGGCTCGTTGGGACTACTCGGCCTATGATTCACCCGACGGCAGACTTACTAATTTGGAAGGGATTGAAGTGACTTTGGGTACGAATATTCAGGATAAAATCACGCTGAAAGCGAAATACTACCTGGTTCGACAACTCGTTCCGATGGGTGAATTTACCGAAAACGGCCAGCGAGTTCGTTTTGATATTGACATCAGGTTTTGATGAGATGGTGCTGATCTTTCAGATTAATTGTTTTACTATTCAGTGCCAGGTTGTATGTGGAAGCTTAGGACGTTAGCCATTTTATTCGTTTTTGCTGTATATAGTAGGTTGATAAAGCCGCGCTGAATTACTTTGATGGTAAAGGGGAATGATTCTTATCTTTATTCCTGTGTTTACGAAAAAATCCATATGCTGTTTACCTGCCTTATTCATTTGCCTATACGTTTACGCCCAATCTGACTATTTTTTCAACAATGGCCGATTGATTCTTGGTACCCACATGGAGCGAACAGCTTCTGCGGATATCGGTGATATTGATCAGGATGGGGATCAGGATATTGTTATAGCCAATGGCCGCCACTGGCCCGGGCAAAATCGTATTTTTATCAATAATGGGAGAGGTGTTTTCACGGTTTCCAGGAATCTGGGGGATGAGCAGGAGACCAGTTACTCCACCGAGCTGGCAGATTTTGATGGGGATGGAGATTTGGACATTGCAGTTGGGAATGACATGGCACCCAATTACATCTTTTTGAATGATGGGTCAGGGAGGTTTCAGCGAGGACCATCCTTCGGACAAGCGTATGCACCGACCCGAAATATCGTGACCGCTGATATAGACGGAGACGGTGACATGGATATCCTCATTACCAACAGAGGCCGTGAAAATGAAATTTGTCTTAATGATGGTCAAGGCCATTTTGAGCAAACTATTGGTTTTGGGTCAACAGAGGATTCTACGATCGATGTGGAAGTGGCGGATATGGATAAAGATGGAGATCAGGACCTGGTCCTGGCCAATCGTGATGGGCAACAAAACTTCATTTATCTCAATGATGGGAAACTGAACTACTCGGAGCGAATCCCCTATGGAAGTGGGAATGATCATACCCGTTCGGTGGCTGTTACCGATATGGACAAAGATGGTTTTTTGGATGTGGTAGTCGCCAATATTCGGGCAACAAACCTCATCTACTATGGTGATCCGGAATTAAGCTTTACTCGAAAGGAAGTTTTTGACCCCCAGGAAGACCGATCTTTTGCTGTAGATACGGAGGACTTAAATGGAGATGGATTCCAGGATATATTGATCGGAAATGCTGGGCAGCCCAATCGTGTATTTATCAGGAAAGAGAATGGAGTTTGGGAAAGTATCCAGTTGAGTGATAAGGAATGGAATACCTATGACATCCAAAGTGCGGACTTGAATGGAGATGGAAAACCTGACATTCTGGAAAGCAACTCTGACGAAAAGAATGTCTATTACTTTAATCGGTATGAATAACTAATAAAATGATGTTAGATATCGATTGTGAAAGCATGAAAGAAGTGAGCTAAAGATCGTCCTATTTCAGAAAAAATGATCTATGCGTATGATTGAATTTATCTATGATCTCTTAATATGATTTTCGGCATTCGATCGTTTTGGTAGGTATAGGTAAGGATTTAAATGGTTGGTCAAGTATGAAAAAGCTAGCATTTGTATTGATAATAGCGCTTTGCTCGTGCACTTCTGATGATTCTTCAACTGTGCCGGATAAGTTGATCTTTCAATTTGAAGATGGGTTTGAGGTTACCAATAATGATTTACAACAATTATTCTCAAGCGATGGTAATCGTTGGAGTAGCATTCAACAAGTAGGTGAGAGGAATCTCATTGAAATTAATCAAAGCATCGTCTCAGATGGACAGCATTCACTCCGAGTATTTGCAGAAGCAACTGAAGACATTTTATCCAAAATGGGCATTGAAAAATTTGGATTTGAAGCATCTGAAAATTCAACGGTGAGAATAGAGGCAGATTTTTACATTGCATCTGAATTCGACCTTGAAAATCTGCTGTTAATCGATTTGGAATGTTGTTCGTGTTGGGATCCCACTGTCCCCGATAATCAATGTCCAGGCATAAGGTTGATGATGAAAGGAAATGATTTTCTATCAATTGAACGAGGTAAGATATTGGGTTCTACTTTAACGCAATCAAATGTTGTTTTTCCTCGAAATGAATGGGTAAATCTTGTTTGGGAACTAAAACTTTCGCCAAACGACGATGGAGTAAATATACTGCATATCAATGGACAAGAGGCGATTCATGCTAATGGGATGAATATGCCGAATGCGGACATTTTTAGGGAGGATGCAGCGACAGTTGGGATTAATTTTGAATTGCAAGAGCCGGTTTTATATGAAAGACTACAAATCGGTGCTACGGCTAACCCAACCGAATTTGATGTCGAAATCTTTATTGATAACTTTAAATTTTCCGTGATAGAAAAAGCAGAACCCTAGGAGTATAAAAGATAATTGGCCAAGCTACAAGATCGTAATCTTATGCGAGCTTAATGAAATGAACTGATCTATTGGGTGAATGCCTCTGCAGAGTCTAATCATTGACTTGGTAACGTCAACAACAAAAAAGGCAACCATTTCCATGATTGCCTGTCCTAACCAAATCTAAAACACAGCTATCTTAATTCATGTGGAATCTGTCGCCTCTAACCCTCATCACATATTCCTGCAGTTCGTAACGTGCAACATGAATCCTGTTTTTCACTGTGCCCAGTGGAATGTTTAGCTTCTCAGCTATTTCTTGATATTTAAACCCTTTGATGTACATCAGAAAGGGATGTTTGTGCTTTTCATCCAGTTTGTCAACGCGTGACTCCAACTCATTCAAACTTAGATTTCTTGCCCCTTCATTGCTTGAGGTGATGGTATTTAATAGATGTAGATCTTCTGAATTGTCCACATAAGTCTGTCTACGCTTGGTTTTCTGGTACTGTGTGATGAATGAATTCTTCATGATGGTAAATAACCAGGCATTCAGATTAGTACCCTCACGAAACTTATCCTTATTGGTGTAAGCCTTCACATAAGTTTCCTGCATCAAATCCTTCGCATCACTGTCGTCTTTAGTGAGCTTCATGGCAAAGCCAAACAAAGGCTTTTCATAGTTCTGTATTGCGGTGCCAAATTCTACTTCAGACATATCTAAATCATTTTATTACGCAGCAAATATATAAATGTATTCGAACTTTCAAAAAGTATTGAAAGTTATAAACGAAAAATATTGATGAATGGTTTTCTATCTGAATAGAGCGTTCAAACCTGAGTTCGATTTTAAATCACGTCAGTGGGATTTTAAAAATATTTGTGGAGTTGAGATTGATTACTCTGAATTGAGATGATCAGAAAACTGAGCCTGTCGAAGATTATTTCTCCTTTCTCGCCGAAGCAACCTGCCGGGCATAGAATTCACCCAATACCTGATTGACAGCTTTCACCTCCGTAGTATCGGTGTTTTTAGAAAGTGACACTTCTACATAGTTGTTCATTTGACTGCTGAATGCCATGAACTCACATCGATCATTGGCATCACAAACCTGCACTTCAAATACATTATTCACTTGAATCGTATCAATCTGATTTCTGGAAAAACGATATGATTTTCCATTCAGATAAATAACTGCCGACTGTTGATCCTGCTTTTTCTTTCGCCGATAAAGTATCAGCTCTCCTGCGGTGGTCTTTGCGGTCTTTCTGATCTTGTAATCACCCACCATGGCATTCAAGTCTTGCTTGGTGTAGAATCCCCGGTTATATTGGTTGACAATCAAAGTGTCGTCCGAAACCGTAGACAACAAGGTGTTGATGATCACGTCTTCGTATCCTTTGCCGGACTTTTGACTTTTCGGTTCCACGGCAATGGCCAAATTGGAGAGGATGCCATCGAGGCGTTTGTCTTGAAGGGCTGCCTGGCTTTTACTCTTATCAACTTCACGTGCCAATGAATCAATTTCTTTGGAAAAGGCGACATTTTCGTCATCTGATTCAAGTGCACCAAATGAGAGAGAAGGTATTGTTGGTGCTGTGGATTCGACCAATGAGTCCAACGATTCTTCCGTGAGTGCTACGGCATTGAAAGGAACCTCAAAGGTTTCATTTTTCTGATCAAGCACTGCCTGCAAGCTGTCCTGGAGCCTCTGGATATCATTGGCTTGTTTACCCACCTGACGATCCAGGTTTTGGTTGTAAGCGGCTAAGGCTTCCGCTTCTTTTGTCAATATTGCTACTTTATCCTGAAGTTCGGCATCCGCATTTTTCTGTAGGTTGAGCAGAGAATCTATTTTTCTTTCATAGGACTTTTTTAATGCTTCCATTTCCTGATCCGAAGCAATGCTGTCAGGTGTGGCTATTATTGCTTGTTCTTGGGTAGTCCTGGATGTTTGCTGGGACCCCTCAGGTTGACAAGACAGCAATCCGAAAATCCCTAAAAGGAAACATTTAGCAGCTAAACTCTTCCAAACTAAGAGCCCCCTTCGTTGAAAAACTGATGGACTTGACGATCCCTTCATTTAACTCAATTCAATATAAGTAGTGTAAAGATCGGCTTTTTCTTCGTCTAAAGGTATGAAGTTACGTGAGCCGGTATTTCTAAATATCAGCCGGATTTCTTTTTCGAAGCAAGTAGTTGCTTCGTATGCTCATAACCTAGATTAAATAGCTCATCAGCTTTCTTGATGTCAAACAGGTCATAATTTCCGATCCCTTCTGGCTCAATGAAAAGGGAACATTTGTGTTTATTAGCCACGGCCCTGGCATTGACGGTGATTTCAAAGGTGCGAACAGCGATGGTGAAAATACTGTTCAGCTTTTCCTTCTCCTCGATTGGGCTGATGTTGACGGCAATGATCCGGTTACAAGTTTTCTGTAAAGGTGTGATGGGCAAATTATCGATGATGCCTCCATCGGAATAGATCGAACCATTGATGTGCATCGGTTTGAAAAGAAATGGAATGCTTGATGATGCAGTAACTGCTCTTGCTAATGATCCTTCATTCAGGTATTCGATTTTACCGGTATGGAGATTGGTAGCGGAAGCATAAAATGGGATCTCCAGTTCATCAAATGTTTGGGCTTCAATTTCGGTTTCAATGAGGTTTGTCAACCCATCCAATCCAAATAAGCCAACCCTAGGAATGTTGAATTTCGAATACCCGAAGAAGTCCCGTGTTTTCAGGATCTCATGTGCGGTGATTGGATCTTTTCCACTAGCAATGAGCGCACCGGCAATAGCTCCTGCACTGGTACCGGCAATTTCATCGATTCGAACGCCCTCTTCATACAATGCTTTGATCACGCCGAGGTGAATAAATCCTTTCGCACCACCACCGCCCAAGGCAATGCCTGTCCTGGGAGTTTCCATTCCTAACCATCGCCCTAAACGCGCCTTAATTCCTTGTTTACTCACACCAGTTATTTCAATTTTTCAGAACGGAATCTAAGCAAACCATCGGTTATTCGCCAAGAGAAGAAGTAGGAATTTCATGCCTTGAAATAAGTCTTTTCTGATGTGTTTAGACTGCTAAATATCGTATGCATGCATACTTTTTTCTGCCTTTATGGCTTCTATATGCAATTTCTACCTTACATTTATAAAATTGTTGTGACAGCACATTCAGTATTTCATTGAGCTGTTAACCAGAGAATTAACCCAATAAAACATAAGTAAGATGGCGAATCAATACATTGACATGGATACCCTGCGATTTCTGCTCTATGATGTGCATGAAGTTGATGGATTGTTGACGAATGAGCGGTTCAATGCGTACGACAAAGAGGCGATAGACCTTTTGTTGGATTCGATCAAAGATCTTTCGGACAAGGAAATGTTCCCGTACATCCGAGAAATGGATGAACAGCCTGCGGTGTATAAAGATGGCAGAATTCATATCCACCCGCAGTTTGAGAAGGTACTGAAAATGGTTGGTGAGATGGGTATGATCGGTGCTGGGTTTGATGCTGAAGCAGGCGGATTGCAATTACCCGCGTCTATCGTAAATGCAGCTTACTTGATCATGGAGGCCGCCAATAATCATATCCCGGGTTATTTTGGGTTGACAGCAGGTGCGGCACACTTGATCATTGCTTTTGGGGATCAAAAACTGAACGACACGTATGTGCAGAACATGCTGGACATGAAGTGGGGTGGTACCATGTGCTTGACGGAGCCACAGGCAGGCAGTTCGCTTTCAGATATCATCACTTCAGCCGAGCCCCGAGAAGACGGAACTTACAAAATTGATGGCCAGAAAATATTCATCTCTTCAGGAGATCATCAGTTCGCAGACAACTTCATTCATCTGGTATTGGCAAGGATCAAAGGGGCACCTGCGGGAACCAAAGGGATATCTCTGTTTGTCGTGCCAAGAAGTCGGATAGAAGCAGGAGGTTTGGAATACAACCATGTAGCTACCTTAGGAGAGTTCAATAAAATGGGCCAAAAAGGATATTGTACCACGCATCTTGGATTCAGTGATGGTGGGGATTCCATCGGATGGTTGGTAGGAGAACCTAACAAAGGTTTGAAGTACATGTTCCAGATGATGAATGAAGCCCGAATCGCCACAGGAAGAATGGGTACGGCAATTGCTTCGGCGGCTTACTTTGCTTCATTGGAATATGCCAAAGAGCGCCCTCAGGGCCGACGATTAGGATCGGACGGATCTAAGAATGTGGAAGAAGAGCAAACGCTGATCATCAATCACCCGGACGTGAAGCGAATGTTGTTGCTTCAGAAGTCTATCATAGAAGGAAGCATTAGCCTCATGACGGAAGCCAGTCACTACCTGGATCAGGAAAGTACCATTCAGGACCCGGCGGATAAAGAGCGGTATAAATTGCTATTGGAGTTGTTGACGCCAATCGTCAAAACCTATCCTGCGGAAAAAGGAAAAGAAGCAATAGATAATGGACTACAGATCCTGGGCGGGTATGGTTTTACCACAGACTTCATTCTTCAGCAGTATTACAGAGATGTACGGATTATTTCCCTGTATGAAGGCACTACTGGCATCCAATCACTGGACTTGCTAGGGCGTAAAGTCATGCTGAAAAATGGTGAGATATTGAAGGATCTTGGTAAAGAGATCCAGGCCACCGTAGCGGAAGCTGAGAAATATGATGAATTGAAGCCATATGGCCAGACACTCATGATGAACATGGGATTGGTTCAAGAGGTGATTGGTGCCTTGATGCCGCATGCGATGAAAGGGGATCACCAGAGATTCCTGGCCGATGCAACGTTGTTCATGGACATGTTCAGCACGATCATCATTGGCTGGCAGTGGCTGAAGATTGCTTCGAAATCCAAGGAAGCACTGGTCACTGGAAACGGTAAATATGCCGAGTCCTTCTATGAAGGTAAGGTCCACACCATGAAATTCTTTTACAAGTATGAAATGGGCAGAACCCGGGGTATTGCTAAGATCATTCAGGATCAGCAAGACCTGACGTTAGAAGCCGCTCCTGTGGAGTATTTGTAGCATAATTTATAATCGAAGTTCCGAAAATCGTCATGCCGGTTTTTTTCGGTTTAAATTCCGAAGGAAGCTGAAAAAATACCGGTATCTCTTCGACGATTTGTGTAAAAATGTCTAATTAAAGGAGTTCATAGAATTGTTCACATCGATTTCGACAAGCTCAATCTGACAGATCAAAAGATACTTTTTTGAATAGAGGGTTATCCACGGCATCAAATCTGAAGCTATTTTTTTGCACGAAATAAG
The DNA here is from genome assembly GCA_033344775.1 of Cytophagales bacterium. Lineage (NCBI taxonomy): Bacteria > Pseudomonadati > Bacteroidota > Cytophagia > Cytophagales > Cytophagales bacterium. Next base: position 548,419 of record JAWPMT010000007.1, read on the forward strand.
ACATCTATGTTCATTATCAATCTGACATATAAAGTCCCATTGGACCAGGTAGACCAATACCTGGAAGCACATGTTCAATACCTGGACGAGCAATATGAACTAGGAAACTTCCTCGCCTCTGGACCTAAAATTCCCAGAAATGGTGGGGTCATACTGTCCAATATGGGAAATAGAGATAAAGTCTGGGCAGCAATAGCTAATGACCCGTTCAAGATCAATGGAATCGCAGATTACGAAGTGATCGAATTCATCCCCAGAAAGACATCTGAGGATTTGAGTTTTCTTCAGCAATCTTAAGTCCGCTTTATCTACAACTTTTTTTGGGAGTAATCCACTCTTTTTCAAAGGGGAGGCTCGCGTAGAGGCGCCTGGAAGGCGGGGGATTTAAGAACAGCTCTTAGACACTAAAACGTCAATACATAATGTGTAGCCTTCCCGTCAATAAGCGTCACCACAAACAAATTCGAATAAGCATCATCGGCTAGTTGCTGGTAGACTTCTTCATCAATCAATTTATTGACCAGATCGGGAATGGTATTACTGTGTCCGACGACTAGTATTTGTTTGCCATCCAGTTTTTGAGTCAAAGTCTCTACTAACTGCTCTTCAAAGGGCCGATAGGATTCTATGAACAAGTCCAGCTTTTCTGCTAAAGGCTTAGCTGTGTCTCGGGTTCGGATGTAATCCGTAGAATAGATACGGTCAATCCCTGTTTCAGACAGTAATTCCATCAATCGAACGGCACGTGCTTTTCCTTGTAGACTCAATTCCGGATCTCGGCTACTGTCTACTTTCTCCGCATGACGAACCAGAAAGATGGTGGTTGCATCTTGAGCAATTGTTGGAAATAAGAAGCAGGTGAAGATTAATGAAAATAAGAATGCTCTCATGGTAATTATTTTAAGGAAACTTCATCCAAAATGGATTCACAGAAACGGCCAGGCACTTGGCACCGCGAACGTCTGGGAAAAAATCAGGATTGATAAGGTTAATAGAAGCTTTGGCCAATTGTCCGATACCCCGACCTGAGGGATTGACCTGATACGTGGTGTCGTTCAATTCCTGATACAATCGGATTGGAAGAATGGCCGTGGTTAATGGAAATTTGATTGGCTTATTTTTGACCGTAATGTCAAAGAAAACTTCATCTTCTTTTTTGACCTGTACACTTGTCCCTTTGTGGTCCTTAGACCAATCAAACTGCGCCAATTCTTTTGGTATGCCCCAATTGGCACGCCCGCTTTTCAGGCTTGCTGCAGAGTCCACATAAATTTTGGAGATGGTTTGTTTAGGCCCATGTGGCGTTTTACACTTTCCCGGGATAACCAATAATTCTTTATAAGGACCTACTGGGCTTTCGGTGTAGTTCACCAACATGACATATCCCAAGCCACCAGAGAAATTGCTTTTTAAAGAATAAGGAAGGAAAAAATCCGTCTTTTCAAATTGCTTTCTCAGCGAAGTGTACATTAAAATGATGCCTTCACCTTTCAGCTGCCAGGGAGCGGGTACTATGGCTGCAGACTCATTCAAAATAAGGGCTCAACAAGTTCTTCATGACTTCTGGGATGCGTGTCGGTCTGCCGGAAGCCATTTGAATGAAAGCCAGTGTGGTTTCTCCTGAATTGAGATGTTCACCCGCTTCATTGTAGATTTCGTACTGATACAGAATCTTCACCCTTGGCATTTCCGGAATGGTCACTTTTACCGTCAACAGGTCGTCGTACTTTGCAGGAAGTTTGTACTTGGTTTTCAATTCCAGTACCGGCATCATCACACCAGCTTCTTCAAGGTTTTTGTAAGCATAACCGAGGCTTCGGAAAGATTCTACACGTGCTACTTCATAATAAGCGGCATAGTTACCGTAGTATACATAACCCATTTGGTCTGTATCCGCATATCTTACCCGTATCTGAACTTCGTGCTGGTACATTATCTATAAATTTTTGCCTTGTTCAATGCGCGATGTAGCTCTCTCGCATTTTTGTTATGTTGTGTAAGGTTAGTAGCAAAAGCATGATAACCACTAAAATCAGCTTTTGCGCACAAATAGAGGTAATCGTGATCTTCCGCGTTGAGTACCGCATTTAGTCCGGGAATAGATGGTAAACTGATGGGCCCAGGAGGCAATCCGGCATACTTGTACGTGTTATAAGGAGAATCAACTTCCTTGTCTTTATTCAATACTCTCCGGATGGCGAAATCCCCGAGTGCAAATTTTAATGTTGGGTCTGCTTGTAGCAACATGTCTAACTTCAATCGATTCAGATACATGCCGGCTACCTTGGGGGCCTCATCGATGAAACTGATTTCTGATTCTACGATTGAAGCCAATGTGGCCACTTCTTTTGGCGTCAGTCCGAGTGCTTCTGCTTTTGCCACGCGTTCAGCATTCCAAAACCGGTCGTATTCCTTCTTCATGCGATCAAGAAATTGTTCCGGAGTAATGGTCCAGTAGACCTCATAGGTGTTGGGAATAAACATAGCAATGAATTCTTCGGAAGTGAATCCATAGTTTTCAGCAACAGATTCCGAAAGCATGACCTTAGCCAGGTCTTCTTCTGAAAAATAGACGTAAGGCGCGAGTTTTCCGGGGAGCTCCTCAATTTTTCGGGCGACGGTAAACGTCACTCGAACAGGTTCCTGGGCACCTGAACGTAGCAGATTGATCGCCTGCAGATTCGACATGTCTTTTCGAAGCTTGTATAGACCAGGTTTTACATAATCGTCATAATCCCGAAGTTTAGCCAGAAAACTGAATGAAACCAGGTCATTCACAATCCCAAGATCGTATAAGTCGTCCTGCACTTTATCGAAAGTTGCCCCCGGTGCGATGGCAAATAGTTCATCATTACGTTCTACCAGAATGTTGGGGGTGAATAGCATCTGATAGAAATAGAAAGCAAAGGACGAAGCCATGATCGTACCCACGATCATAAAAACTGCAACAAACTTCTTTCGTTTCATAGGCGGCAAAAATAGTAATTTCGCGAGGCAACAATCACGAACAAGTGGTTGGGTTGCCTTTCCTTTGTGTCAATGGCGGAATTGCTGAAAATATATCCTGAAAATCCGGACCCGCGGAAAATTGCCACGGTGGTGGATGTCCTTTCCAAAGGAGGGGTTATCATCTATCCCACGGATACCGTCTATGGTTTAGGCTGCGATATTTTCAATCAAAAAGCACTGGACCGGGTCAAGCAGATCAAAGGGATCAAGGGCAAGAACCTAAATTTATCCTTTATTTGTTATGACCTGAGTCACCTTTCGGAATACACACGCAGGGTTACCACACCCATTTTCAAGATCATGAAGAAAGGATTGCCGGGCCCTTACACATTCTTGTTAGAAGCGTCGACGAAAGTGCCGAAGATCCTGAATGCAAATAAAAAGACGGTCGGGATCCGGGTGCCAGATAATAACATTCCAAGAGAGATTGTTAGGGAATTGGGTAACCCAATCATTACCACGAGTATTCACGATGAGGATGAAATTCTGGAATATTCTACTGATCCCGAGTTGATCCATGAGAAATTTGATCAGTTGGTTGACATAGTGATCGATGGCGGATATGGAAATATCGAGGCGAGTACAGTGGTGGATTGTACCAGTGGGGAACCTGAACTAGTACGGGAAGGCCTGGGAGATTTTGAAGACCTTTTCTGATGGAATCAGCTAATTCCTTATTGATTGAACCACACTACTTCGGTTCATTGGAATACTACCTGCTCATTGATGAGACGGATGCCATTACCTGGGAAGTTGAGGAGCATTTTTTGAAACAGACTTTTCGAAATCGAACCACTATTTTGACTTCTAATGGACCCCAAAATCTGGTTGTTCCGGTCAGCTATCGCAATCACATGTCGATGAAAGACGTTCGTATTGATTATGCCCAAAGCTGGATCAAAGATCATTGGGGAGCCATTTATTCGGCCTATGGCAAAGCGGCTTATTTTGAATATTATGGTCCCGAATTGCAAACGATTCTGGAACAGCGTCCTACTTTTTTAGTTGATTTATGCCAGGCGACTGTGACATTATGTCTGAAGTGCTTACATATTGACAGGTCCATTGATCTAACAGTGACGTACGAAAAAATGCCAAATTCTCCCATTCGGGACTTCAGAGGACTAATTCACCCCAAGAAACCTTACACTCAGCGAAGTATTTATAAACCTGAAGAATATTTTCAGAACTTTGGCAAAGAATTTGTCCCTTGCCTGTCGGTATTAGACCTCCTCTTCTCAATGGGCGACGAGTCCGTTTCGATTCTTAGGAAATCAAAAGTTTAAGGCCGAACAAATCTGAAACTCGTTGCGTTTTAATCAAGAGGAGATGGGGATTTGATTCAAATAAGGTATAATTTTATAAAAGGATCGGTGCGATCCTATAAATCATATTTATGGAAGCTAAATTTTCGAACAGGGTCAAAGAAGTTATTTCTTTGAGCAGGGAAGAAGCCTTGCGCCTGGGACATGACTATATTGGCACAGAACATTTATTGTTGGGGATGATCCGTGAAGGCGAAGGCGTGGCTGTGGGATTGTTGAAGAAGCTTGGTGTTTCTTTGGAGGAACTCCGAACATCTATCGAGCAAGCAACGAAGGGAACGGCAACCAGCAACGTAAAGAACCTTGCGAACATTCCATTGACAAGGCAATCGGAAAAAGTGCTAAAGATCACTTACCTGGAAGCTAAGATCTTCAAAAGCCAACTTATAGGGACAGAGCATTTATTACTATCGATCTTGAGAGACGAAGACAATCTGGCGACTCAAATACTAGACAAATTTGAAGTAGCATACGATGTGGTGAAAGAATTACTGGAGTACCAGACTGAGAATCCAATGGCAACATCTGATACAGACGATCAGGATGAAGATTCCGGACGTATGTTTGGTGGCGGATCTTCTAGCTCAGGAAGAGGTGAGTCTTCTAAAGGAAATGAAAAGAGCCGAACTCCGGTGCTTGACAACTTCGGTAGAGACCTGACTAAGCTAGCTGAGGACGATAAACTCGATCCGATCGTTGGCAGAGAAAAAGAAATTGAGCGTGTAGCCCAGATCCTGAGCCGTCGTAAAAAGAACAATCCGATCCTTATTGGTGAACCTGGTGTAGGTAAAACTGCCATTGCGGAAGGTCTTGCCTTGAGAATCGTGCAGAAGAAAGTATCCCGCGTGCTTTTTGGTAAGCGTGTGGTTACGCTGGATTTGGCTTCCTTAGTGGCTGGCACAAAATACCGTGGCCAGTTCGAGGAGCGTATGAAGGCAGTGATGAACGAGATCGAGAAGAATACAGATGTCATCCTATTCATCGACGAGCTTCATACCATTGTGGGAGCTGGTGGTGCTTCTGGTTCACTGGATGCTTCCAATATGTTCAAGCCTGCACTGGCCCGCGGAGAAATCCAATGCATCGGTGCGACTACCCTGGATGAGTATCGTCAATATATCGAGAAAGATGGCGCCCTTGCACGTCGTTTCCAGATGGTGATGGTAGATGCAACTACTCCGGAAGAAACCATTCAGATCCTGGATAACATCAAAGACAAGTACGAGAGTCATCACCACGTGAACTACACGAAAGAGGCGGTAGAAGCTTGTGTACAGTTGTCTGATCGTTACATCAGTGATCGATTCTTGCCAGATAAGGCGATCGATGTTTTGGATGAAGCAGGTGCCCGGGTACATATCAACAACATCAATGTTCCAGAAAAAGTGATCTCACTGGAGGAGCAGATTGAGGAAGTTAAGAAAGAGAAAAACAGAGTAGTCAAAAGTCAGAAGTACGAAGAGGCTGCTCAGCTTAGAGATAAAGAAAAGAAACTCCTGGCCAATCTCGAAGAAGAGAAGGCCCGTTGGGAAGATGAAACCAAGACCAAGCGATACGAGGTAAACGAAGAAAGCGTTGCTGAAGTGATCGCAATGATGACTGGTATCCCGACCAAGCGAATCGCTCAGAATGAGAGTGACAAGCTGCTCAATATGAAGCAGGAGCTGGGAGACAAAGTCATTGGTCAGGGTGAAGCGGTTGAGAAGCTGACCAAAGCAATCCAGCGTACACGTGTGGGATTGAAAGATCCTAAGAAACCTATCGGAACATTCGTATTCCTGGGACCTACTGGTGTTGGTAAGACGGAAATGGCGAAGGTGTTGGCAAGCTACTTGTTTGATAAAGATGAATCACTCATCCGAATCGATATGAGTGAGTACATGGAGAAATTCTCTGTCAGCCGATTGGTAGGAGCGCCTCCCGGTTATGTTGGGTACGAAGAAGGTGGTCAGCTTACGGAGAAGGTAAGAAGAAAGCCTTACTCAGTTGTACTCCTGGATGAGATCGAAAAAGCGCACCCGGATGTCTTCAACATCTTGCTACAAGTTTTAGATGATGGTATCCTCACCGATGGATTAGGCCGTAGAGTGGATTTCCGAAATACGATCATCATCATGACTTCCAATATTGGTGTAAGGGACCTGAAAGATTTCGGAGCAGGGATCGGATTCGCGACACAAGCGAAAAAGGACAACATGGATGAGTTGATGAAGTCCACCATTCAAAATGCATTGAAGAAGGCATTCAGTCCTGAATTCCTGAACAGATTGGATGATGTGATTGTGTTTAACAGCCTCGAGCGAGATGACATTCACAAGATCATCGATATTTCTTTGGACAAACTGTTCCAGCGAATTGTTGAGCTTGGATACGAAATCGATTTGTCTACGAAGGCAAAGGATTTCTTGTCGGACAAAGGATACGATCCACAGTTTGGTGCCCGACCTCTTAACAGAGCCATTCAGAAATACCTGGAAGATCCTGTTGCAGAGGAAATTCTCAAAGGAGAAGCGCAAGAAGGGGATACGATCGTGGCAGATTGGGATGGAAAATCCGATGTGCTGACACTAAAAGTAAAGAAGCGAAAAAGTAAGCCCGCGAAAGAAAACAAGGGCGAAGAAGATAAATAATGAATGAAAAGCTGCTTTCTAGCGGCTTTTTCTTTGATGAATTAGTTTATAATGTAAACTAATTTATATTTGCTCCGTATAGGTGAATAAACACCTTGTATTATGGACGAACAAAACATTTCACCGGAAGAAAGTTTGCAGATCATCACAGGGATGATTGGCAAAGCCAAATCGAATTTTGCTCGAGGCGGAAGTTTCTATTTTTTGTTGTGGGGTAGTTTCATTGCGCTAGCTGATTTTGGACACTTTGGCCTCATGAAGTTCACTGATTATAACCATCCCTATATCGTCTGGTTATTAGTCATTCCCGCAGTGATCATCACGATCATTTATTCCATTCGAAAAGCTGGGAAGCGTACTGTTGTGCCAAGTTCCTTTGACCGCATCTATGGTAAACTGTGGTGGGCTATTTTCGCATGTATCATTATGGTACTGGTCTTCATGTCAAATTTGAATTATCAAACAACTCCTGTTATTCTACTGTTCTCAGCAGTTGGCACTTATGTGACGGGCGAAGTGCTGCGATTTCGTCCATTGATATTCGGAGGGCTGGCACTGGCATTGTGTGCGGTAGTCGCTTTCCTGGTGCCTATTGAATTTCAATACTTGATTGCTGGCATTGGCATGTGCGTCGGATATCTTATTCCCGGATACCTGCTCAAAAAAGGAGAATAACATGAGTCAGTTCAAAGCACTTGATCCCCTTTTGCATTCGCAATTACGATTGGCTGTGATGTCTGTTTTAATCAGTGTAGAATCTGCGGATTTCACCTTTCTAAAAGAAAAGACAGAAGCGACTGCCGGAAATCTAAGTGTACAACTGGACAAGCTTTCCACAGTCGGCTACATTGAGATCGAAAAGTCATTCAAAGGCAAACGGCCATTGACTACTTGTAAAGTGACCAAAAAAGGCGTGGAGGCATTTGAAGCCTACGTCAAAGCTTTGCAGCAATACATCAAATAAAAAATTTTACCAATTCAGTTTATAATATAAACTAATTTATATCATGAAAAATTTAAGTAAACTCTTTCTTGGCCTGGTATTGATCATTATGGCCAGTTCCTTTCAGCAACCTATCCAAAACAGTACGTATGCAGCTTATTTAAGTGGATCGATGCAGCTCTGGGAGCGAAGCATTGCTCAGGCACAACAACAATATGAGTCAAGTAAATCCAATGAAGCACGATTTGATCTGGCTATGACGATGTATGGTGGCATGAGTGCGACCATGAAGGATCAGGATGAAGACTTCTTTGATCAATATGTTGATGATGCTATGGATCACCTGGATGAATTGATCGATCAGGATTTTCGGGTTGCAGACTGTAAAGCCATACAGTCAGGAATTTACGGTTTCAAAATCGCCTATTCACCCTGGAAAGGTATGTTTCTCGGACCAAAGAGCAACAGTACTATCGAGGATGCGATGGAAGAAAATCCAAACTCACCCATTGTTCAGAAGCTGTATGGGAACAGCAAACTGTTTACGCCTGAGACATGGGGTGGAGACAAAGAAGAGGCAGTAAAGGCTTATGAAAAGGCAGTATTGCTTTACAAGAATCAGGAAGGTAGTGATAATGACTGGATGTTTCTCGATACCTATGCATGGTTAGGTCAGGCTTATCAGGCCATTAATAAGAAAGATAAAGCCAAGGAAACCTATCTCGCAAGCCTGGAAATCGAAAAAGATTTCAACTGGGTGAATTACGTCTTACTTCCTCAAGTTTCGAAATAATGCGATCCTTACTGATTTTTACTTTCTTGATCACCTCGGTAGTGGTTTGTGCGCAGCAGACCATTTCCGGGACCGTACAGGGCGTAGATGACCAGCAACCTTTGATTGGAGCGCATGTCTACCTCTTGTCGGATTGGAGCAAAGGGTCCATTACCAACATCAAGGGGGCTTTTAGCATCCCGGTTGAAGCAGTAAAACCTACGGATTCCTTGCTTATCTCTTTCATTGGGTATGAAGAATTGGTGATCGCGGTGACTCAACTGCAAAAAGAAAAAGTTGTTGCTTTGGTTCCCTCTCAACAGATGATCGATGCAGTGGTGGTTTCTGCGGAGAACCTGATTGCGGAGGAATTCAGCATCAAGAAAATCAGCAAGCTAGAGATATATAAAAATCCCAGCTCTAAAGCTGATGCACTGTTAGCCGTTAACTCACTGGCCAGCGCGACTACCCTGGACGAAACCGCCAATGTGAGTTTTCGGGGAAGTAGTCCGGCCGAAACTGGCGTCTTCCTGAATCAGGTTCCGGTGTATGATTTTGTCCGATTCTCGCAATTGAATGGACTTGGAACCTTAAGCTTCTTCAACACTGATTTATTGAAAAGTGTACAGGTCTTCCCAGGAAATCCACCACTTGAATTCGGAAATACTTCATCCGGATTGATTGCGATGCAAACGGAAGATGGTATTCCTGAAGAGAACCAGCGACAATTGGCACTTACTTTAGCTAGTTCCGGTGGTAGTATTCGGCAACGCATTAACGATAAACAGGGGATCACTATTTATGGCAACTACCAGTCGTCTGGTCTTTTTCGCAACTTGAATCAGACGGCTCTGAAAGATATCCTCAAATTTAATTCCGTGGATTTAGGTTTACATTACGTCAATCAATTGCAGGACCGAACCCAATTGAAGTTGTTCAATTACACACTGGTCGAAGGGTATGATTTCAACTTTACCTCGCCGACCTTCAATGGTTTGTTTCGCCAGAGAAAGCGACGCAACCTGTCTATTGCGAACCTGACGCATCGATTGGAACGAACGACGTTGGCGTTGAATACAGGATTCAGCCATTCAACCATCGATTTTGATTTCAGTAACACGGACATTGCCATACAAAATCAGGATATTTTTCTTGGAGGCAATTACCAATATGAAGGGGAGAAGCTAGGCATCAAGGCAGGTGTGGCTTTCGATTCACGTCACTCCGATTTTGAAGGAATGGTATCGACCTACGGATATGCTTTCGGTCCCGAACATCCGGTTTCTTTTTCACAAGTCAATAATCGAAGAGAGGTGTTGGATGCCTATGTGTATCTCAAACGAGATATCACAGACCGCTTAGTGATTGGTAGCGCCTTAAGAAAGAACATTCCATTGAGTGGGCAAAAGTCATTTTGGAGCCGACAGACCAATGTTAATTATCAAGTCAACAATCGATGGGTCGTGAAGGCCGCTTATGGTACGTTCCATAAGTTCGTGTTGCCACAATCCATTGATCCAGCTACCATGCTGATCAAAACGACACAGGCATCTATTGATGTGCAACGCAAGCGAGGGTCAAATCTATTGGCGATTTCCATATTCACGAAAGACAGTCAGTTGGAAGGGCAAGACATTACCACGCATGGATTAGAAGTGAGCATTGATTCGAAAGTCGGTTCCAAGTTTTCTTATAATGCTTCTTATACTTTCATCGATGCGACGGTACGGACAGAAGAAACAACTTACGCTGGGAATTTTGACATGAATTACTTCATTAAAGGTGGTTTAGAGTGGGCCTTTTTGGAGCACTGGACACTAGGCTCTCGATGGATATTCCGACCCGGAACGCGATACCAGCCAGTGATTGCTGCAACTTTTGATGAGAATCTGAATGCGTACGAGCCACAGTATGCAGGTATAAGTGAGCGGGACCATTTGACACCATACCGATTGATTGACCTCAATGTTTCCAGGTTGTTTCCACTCTCCGAAGATCTGACGATCATCGCTTTTGGAAATGTCAGCAATGTGGTGGACTTCCAAAATGTGCGAGAAATTGCCTACAACAGAGATTACACTGCCATATCAGATCAACTTTTCAATCGTCGCACGATCTACTTTGGGGTGATTTTCAATTTCTTGTGATGCCTTCTGCTAGGGGCTTCAATGCTCTTCAGTTCAGGTCACTCTCGTGGGGAATAGCTGATTGATAAGAATATAGACCTGAATTAAGTGCATTGAAAAGGGAGATGATTTGTGTTTTAAATTGTATTTGCCGGAGCTCAACCTAAGAAACGTCCCTAAGTGCGTCATTCCAGAATTTTCTGGCCTAAAATTCTGCATATGGTCAGAAAATAGCTGACGCCCAGTCCGGGGAATCTCTTTGACACACTCTTGAGAATCCCGCCGCTCCCGGCCGGGACAAAATGTCCTTTAATGATAATGATAGAGCACATTTTTCGAGAATGACGTTTTTTAACAGTTCTCGGTTAAATGATGTCTTGTGAACAGCCTATCAATTCTACGTGTTCAAGAACCCTTCGCCGACTTGAACTTCTCGGCAGCCATTACCCCAGCAACTACGACCAGACCCCCGATGAATTGTGTAGTCGAAAGTGTTTCCTCCAAAAAGAAATAAGCCAATACAATTGTGGATACAGGCCCAAGACTTCCGAAGATGGCAAATTGATTGGCACCAAGCCCTTTGATGGCTATGGAAACGAAATATGAAGGCACCACCGTGGAGATGACGGCCATCAGTAGGGTAATAACATAAACCTGGTAAGGATAGTTAATTATCTCATCCCATGTACCGCCCTGCAAAAAGAAGTGCAGAATAACCAATGAACAGGAGACAAGCATACAATACGTGGTGAATCGAGTGGCACCAAGCTTAGGAATTAACCAGCCACTCCCGACGATGTAGCTTGCGTAACTCAAACCACTTAAAAAGACCAGCACGCCACCCAGTAAAGTATTCGAAGAGGAATCCGCTTCGACCTCCGGCACAAACACGAATAGGATGCCAATGTAGGATATGGCCAGTGCAATGACCTGAATTTTGGTTGCCTTTTGCTTAAGGAATAAAGCAGAAAGCAGCAAGACCAACGACGGATAGATGAACAGGATCAAACGTTCGACACTGGCTTTGATGTACTTGAGCCCCTGGAAGTCGAGAAAACTGGCCAGATAGTAGCCGAGAAATCCGAACAAGAAGATCCATAACAGGTCTTTTCTTGTCGTATTGTTGGATTTGCCTCCCATGAACGCCAGCGTGGCGATATAGAAAGGCAGAGAAAAGACCATTCGGAGCGTCAGCAATGGTACCGAAGCAATACCATAGGCATAAGCCAGCTTGACAAATACGGCTTTGGTCGAAAAGAAAAGAATACCAATAATCCCGATTGCTACCGGGAGAAGTCTTTTATTCACCAGAGATGGATGGAGAACCTTCTCCGCTTATGGCTTCGTTCTCTAATGATTCTGACTGAGGCTTTTCTTCTTCTTTGAAGAATGAGCGTTGCCAAATTAGGATAATCGTAATCCCAACGAAAATAGACGCATCAGCTACATTGAACACAGGCCAGAGTGCCATCCATTTATCTCCAAAAAACGGGATCCAGCCCGGAAGTTGGCCTTCCCAAATATCGATGTAGAACATATCAATCACTTCACCGTGGAACCAGGGTGTAGGTGAATCAAATCGGTGATTGTCTAGTAGGACACCATAGAAAATACTATCAATCAGGTTGCCAATGGCGCCGCCAAGAATCAGTGCGATACAGATCAAAAGTCCTTTCGAAGTTTCCTTTTTGGTCATCAGGTACAAATAATACCCAATTGCAACCATGGCCAATACCCGAAACAAAGTCAGAATGATCTTACTGTTTTCAAAAGGCAATTCCATGCCAAAAGCCATGCCTGGATTGGTCAGGTAATGGAGTTTGAACCAGTCACCAAAGATCTTGATCTGTCCAGCAGAACCGCGTTCCATGTTGAAATAGACCAACATTTTCGATCCCTGATCGATCGCAATCACCAGTAAGCTGATCAGATAAAAAGGAAGTACACTAATTTTCTTGTCGCTCATTCTTATATGTCTTTTTCGAGGCTACTGAACCACTTCCAGTTGTATTTTCAGGTCTGTACCATCAATATCCAGTACCTCGCCGTTATTCAATCCGTTCTGATACTCTAGTTTCAAGGCCTGTGTTTCGCGTTGAATGTACTCGCGATGCACCTCTACCGCTTCGACCATCATTTGAATTGAACTATCGAAGTTAATCTCTATTTTATCTTGAACCTCAAGTCCCTTGTCTTTTCGCAGGTTTTGAACCCTGTTGACAACATCTCTTGCCAACCCTTCTTTCTTCAGGTCATCGGTCAGGGTGATGTCCAGTGCTACGGTCAGTCCGTTTTCGGAAGCCACCAGCCAGCCCGGAATATCCTCGGAACTGATCTCAACTTGTTCCAGAGATAGGCTCACCGATTCTCCTTCCAGGTCGAACTGATAACTACCTTCGGATTCAAAAACCTTAATCTGATCCTGATCCAGACCATTGATCTGAGGAACCAGCAGTTTCATTTTCGGTCCAAAAGTAGCACCCAGGGCCCTAAAATTAGGCTTGATCTTTTTTACGAGAATCCCTGAAGTATCGTTCAGGTACTCTACAGTTTTTACGTTCGTTTCAGAAATGATCAATTCCTCCACCTTTTCCAATCGATCTTGCTCTGCCTGAGATAGCACAGGGATCATAATTTTGGTCAACGGCTGACGTACCTTGATCTTTTCTTTTCTACGCAAAGAGTGCACCAGCGAAGAGGCCGTCTGCGCCAGTTTCATGCGTTTCTCCAGTTCCTCATCAATCACAGAAGCGTCTGCCTGTGGGAAGTTCGTCAGGTGAACAGAAACACTGTCTTCTTTTTGGGAAGATTGATTGAGGTCTGCATATAAACGCTCCGCATAAAATGGCGCAATAGGTGCCATCAATTTGGAGATGGTTTTCAAACAGGTATAAAGCGTCTGATAGGCCGCTTCTTTGTCCTGATTGTAAGACCCAACCCAGAAACGTTTGCGATTCAGACGAACATACCAGTTACTCAATTCATCCGTAACGAAATTCTGGATTGCTCTGGCAGCACGAGTTGGCTCATACTCTTCAAAGGAGCGATTTACTTCACCGATCATGCTATTCAATCGGCTAAGGATCCATCGATCACTTTCGGTTCTTTCTTTTAATGGAAGAGGATCATTGCTGAAATCGAATCCGTCAATGTTGGCATACAGTGCAAAGAAACTGTAGGTATTAGCAAGGGTGCCAAATAGTTTGCGTTGCACTTCCAAAACACCATCCAGGTCAAATTTCAAGTTATCCCAAGGGTTCGCATTACTGATCATGTACCAGCGTGTAGCGTCCGGTCCGTATTTATCCAGTGTATCAAATGGATTGACCGCATTGCCTTTACTCTTGGACATTTTGTTGCCTTCCTTGTCAAGGACAAGCCCATTTGCAATCACATTTTTGAAAGCCACGCCATCAAAAAGTAAGGTAGCAATTACGTGCAGAGTAAAGAACCAACCTCGAGTCTGGTCTACGCCCTCGGCGATGAAATCTGCCGGGAAACTGGCTTTGAAGATGTCATCATTTTCATAGGGATAGTGCCATTGTGCATAAGGCATGGCCCCTGAATCAAACCAAACATCGACCAGGTCCGATTCTCGCTTCAATGGCTGTCCACTATCGGAAACTAGCGTGATATCATCTACATAAGGTCGGTGCAAATCAAAATCATCAGATATAGGTTCTGTCATAAAACCTGCTTCGATGGCTTTGTTCACTTCCTCTTTCAGCTCGGCCATGCTGCCGATGCATTTCAATTCTTTTTTGTCTTCCGAAACCCAGATTGGTAATGGCGTACCCCAATATCGTGATCGACTCAGGTTCCAGTCCACCAGATTCTCGAGCCAGTTACCAAATCGGCCTGTTCCTGTCGCTTCAGGTTTCCAGTTGATTGTTTTGTTAAGCTCCACCAATCGATCTTTCAGTGCGGTAGTTTTTACAAACCAGCTATCCAACGGATAGTACAATACGGGTTTGTCCGTACGCCAGCAATGGGGGTAGGAGTGCTCGTACTTCTCAACTTTGAAAGCCTTGTTCGATTCTTTCAATAGAATCGCGATCAATACATCCGTGGGCTTAAAGTCAGGTGCGTTCCTGGTAGCCTCGTCATAATACTCTTCCTTGACAAATCGTCCCGCAAAGTCTGTAACTTCATCGACGAATTTGCCTTGCTTATCAACCAAAGGAGCCTCCTGTCCATTTTCGTCGATAACCATCACAGAAGGAACACCTGCTTGTTGGGTCACTCTAAAGTCATCCGCACCAAATACAGAGGCTGTGTGAACAACGCCCGTACCATCTGCCGTAGAAACGAAATCTCCAGGGATCACGCGGAAAGCGTTCTTTTCCAAATCCTCATTGGTGACGTATGGCATTAACTGCTCATATCGGGTTTCAAGGATTTGGGTGCCCTTGAAAGATGTGCCAACCTCGAACGGGATGAGTTTGTCTCCTTCTTTATAATCGGACAGATTCAAATCGGCTGCTTTCTTATTGAAGAAGTTGCCTACCAGATCTTTGGCCAATACGACAGAAATCGGCAAGAAGGTATATGGATTGTAAGTTTTTACTTTGACGTAATCAATTTTTTCTCCGACGGCAAGTGCACAATTGGACGGTAAAGTCCAGGGCGTAGTGGTCCAGGCCAGGATACGTACATCTTCTCCTACTTCCTCGAAAAGAAAAGCTGAACGCTCATCCTTTTTCACTTTGAACTGTGCCACAATTGACGTGTCTTTCAATTGCTTGTAGGTGCCAGGCATGTTCAGCTCCGCAGAGCTTAGTCCGGTTCCTGCAGCAGGAGAATAGGGTTGTACGGTATACCCTTTATAAAGGAGTCCTTTATCGAAAAGTCTTTTCAATAAGGTCCATACGGATTCCATGTAGTCTCGTTCGAATGTGATGTAAGGATTATCCAGGTCTACCCAATATCCCATTTTGCGGGTCAGGTCATCCCATTGGTCCTTGTATTTCATCACTGCCTCACGGCATTTGGCATTGTAGTCTTCAATCGAGATCTTTTTCCCGATATCATCTTTTTTAATGCCCAATTCTTTTTCCACTTGCAATTCAACCGGGAGGCCGTGCGTGTCCCATCCCCCTTTTCGCTTCACCTGAAAACCGCTTTGGGTCTTATAGCGACAAAAAAGGTCTTTTACCGTTCGTGCCATTACGTGGTGAATACCCGGGGTGCCATTTGCTGAAGGAGGTCCTTCGAAAAAGGTGAAGGTTTCTGCTCCTTCTCTTTCGGAGATCGATTTTTCGAACACCTTATTTTCCTCCCAGAAAGAGAGCACTTCTTTCGCTATGCCTGGGTAATCAACCTGTTTGTATTCCGGATACTTGGCCATTTTAGAATTTGAAGAATGCTATGGTTAGTTTTTTATTGTGGTAGCTGTGGAATGGCTGGGGTCCTGGCCATTTTCACTGAATGGGATGGATTGTTCCTTGCTTTCGCTGCCTTTATCAAACTGTAACAAAAGCGCAGGGAGTACGATGACATTGGTCAACATGGCAATTAACAACGTAATGGAAGTCAATTTGCCGAGTGCGATCGTACCACCAAATTGCGAAAAAGAGAAGATCACAAATCCAAAGAACAAAATGATCGATGTGTAGATCATACTTGCTCCAGTTTCCCGGATGCTGGTTTCTACTGCTTTAATAACATGGTTGCCATTAATGGCCATTTCTTGTCGGTACTTGGCAAGAAAGTGAATGCTGTCGTCCACAGAGATGCCAAACGCAATACTGAACACCAATGCGGTACTGGGCTTAAGCGGAATGCCAAAGTAGCCCATGATGGCCCCGGTCATCAACAGCGGAATAATATTTGGGATCAGTGAGATCACGATCATTTTTCCTTTTCGGAACAAGACTGCCATGATCAAGGCAATGATGAAAAAGGCAATGATCATCGAAGTGATCAGGTTTTCAATCAGGAAACGATTGCCCTTGATGAATAAGAAGGTCGTGCCGGTAATATCTGCTTGCAGTTTCCCGCCCTCAAAGATCTCACTGATCCTTGGGCGAATCACTTCATTGACCAAAGAATCCATTTTGGTAGACCCAATGTCCACGACTTTCAATGAGACTCGAATGATCTGGCCTGTAGAATCTACAAACGAGCGGGACAATTCTTCTTGTTCTTCATTGCCCTCGAGGTAACGCAGCAACAATCCACGCTCACGATTGGTGGGCAGGTCATAAAAAGCAGGCACATTATTGTAATAAGCCTGCTTGGCCGCCTTGATGAAGCTGACCACTGAAATTGGCTGAGAAATGTATTCGATCGAATCGAGGAACGTTTCCAACTCTCCGATCTTATTCAGATATCGCAGGTTTTTCACGCCATTTTTTGTGCCGGTATCAACTACCAGTTCGAGTGGCATGATCCCATTGAAATTGCTTTCGAAGAATCGCAAGTCCTGCAATACCTGACTGGTGTCCGGAAGGTCATCTACCAAATAGGACAAGGCTTTGATTTTTGTCAGGCCAAAACAGGAAATCACCACAATCACGAATGTGCTGACGAAAATCGCGGGACGTTTGGTTTTGGCCAGTCGAATCAGTCCACTGAGCGTCCGATTCAGGATCGGAAACTGCATGTGTTTCAAATGTCTTTGTGACGGAGGCTTCACATAAGAGAATATCCCAGGCAATAGGATGATGCTGACAATGAATGTCGCAATGATGTTCAATCCAGCGATGATGCCGAACTCCATCAGTATCGGGATCTGGGTGGAGATCAATACCAGGAATCCTATGGCAGTTGTGAAGTTCGTGATCAGTGTAATGATCCCTATCTTTCGGATGATTGCCCGAAGTGCCTTGTGATGATCGCCATGTTTGGCAAATTCATGGTGATACTTATTCAGGAGGTATACACTGTTAGGGATGCCGATGACCACAATGATAGATGGGATCAATCCGGTGAGCGCCGTAATGTTATATCCGAATAAATGAATGGAACCGATCACCCAGAGGATCACCGCACCAATGATGACCAAAGGAATGATCACGGCTTTCATGGATCGGAAAAAGAAGAATAAGATGAGTGCTGTGATGATGACAGACAAGATCAGGAACTGATTGAGCTCGCCTTTGATCCGGGTCATGTTCGTCGTGCGTACGTAAGGTAAACCAGCCACGTGTACATCGATCCCCGTTGAAGCCTCGAATTCCAGACCCGTTCGTTCTACGTCGTAGATCAGTACATTTCGATCTTCCTTATTGATGATCTCTTTGTCCAGGGATACCACTACGAGTGTAGCGCCATTGTCCGGATTGAGTAATTGACCACTATAGAATTTGAGTGAAGCAGCTACTTTCAGCAAACTATCCAACTGTTCCTGAGAATCGATTTGATCCGGGAATACTTCCTTGAAATCAAATTTTCTTTCCGCCGTATTCTTGGCGAGGCTTTTCATGTTGGGGAGGCCAAGTACTTCGGTCACGCCATTCAGCTTGCCTAACTCCTCGATCATGTACCCTAATCGGCGGAAGTTATCCAGTTCATAGATCGAGCTGTCTTTGAATCCGATGGCCATGATGTTGCCATCCTGTCCAAATTGATCTTTGAATTGCTGGAAATAAACAGCATCAGGATCATCGTCCGGTACGATACTGATCATCTCATAGGACATCTTGGTGAATTGGGCATGGTAACCCATGAACCCCGTGATGATGGCCACACCGATGATGAGAAGAAGGCGGTATTTTAGAATGAAGTTTGCTAGTTTATACCACATGAGAGCTGGTCTCCTGACCTAAATTTTATCGATCTAATCCCTGTTACGTCTTTCTAACTAGTCTGTTGTTCTTCGTTCTGTTAAATTCTTGAAAAACAGTGCGCAAAGTTAATAAGAATATCCACTTGGAATACCTGAACAGGATTTTTGCCAAACATTAAAAGCATTGTTAGGTCAATTCTAGTATCCTAACACAAATACACCTCAAGAAGATCAGCGAAAGACAGGATTTCTTTTCGAAATGGGAAGTCAGGAAACAAACCTGTAGTATAGTGAAATGATGACGTATATGATCGAGAATAAGATAAGCATTTTTAAGAATCGCATAAAATCCCAATTTCTCATACAAAAGAAGGTGCCGAGGAAGAAACCTCCTGAAATCAAGGCAATCCCTATGAAATATACTGAAGCGATCCCGATGCGATATCCAATCCAATAAGCCACTGTATCTGAGTCACCCAAGCCATTCACGATCAGATAAATCACTTCAGGAATCAAGGTGATGGCAATAGCTGCTATCCAATAGTTGCGGTGGGGATTTTGTTTCGCGTTGATTTCCATTGAAAAGCTTTATTCAGTTGTTACGCTGAATAAAGCTAATCATAGTGTGTTGTAGATGACTCAGATGGTTTTGAAATATTCATTCAAGCGAGTAAACACAGAGCCCCATCCATTGTAGATGCCCATTTCTTCCTGTGCTTTGGCGTATTCCTCTGTGGGATGAATGACTTTGAAGGTCATTGCCGTTTGATCCCCGTCTTCCTTCAATTCGACAACCAGGGTCACACCTTCGGTCATTGGAATGAAATTGGCGGTAGTTTCCAAAAGTGTAGGTGCCTCGATTCGGGAATAGGTGCCAAATGATTTGAATGGATTGCCGTCCGGCATGCGCATGATGTATTCCCAATCTCCACCGACTTTAAATTCATGTTTCTCAATGTCCATTTGCATGCCGGGAGGTCCCCACCAGTTGGCGATGTGCTCGGATTGGGTCCAGGCTTCCCAAACCAATGCAATTGGAGCGTCGAACAATCTTTCAATAGTGATCGTGCGTTTTTCAATATCTGTCATGAGTTTTCGCGTTTATTTTTTAATTCTTCTAAGTATGCTTCGAATGTGTCCAGCCTCTGTTCCCAAAGCTGGCGGTGTTGGGTCACCCAATCGGCTACTTTGCTCAGTTCGGCGGGAATGATCACACAATGTCTGGCCCTTCCTTTTTGAACGGTCTGCACCAGTCCACACTCATTCAGAATTTTCAAGTGCTTGGATATGGCAGGTCGACTGATATCAAACTTTTCCGCAACTTCATTCACTGTATGGGGTGATTCAGCTAATAAATCAATGATTCCCCTTCTCACCGGATCGGCAATTGCCTGAAATACATCTCTCCTCATCTCTTTTTATGTAACCGTATGGTTACAATTATAAGTGTAACTATTTGGTTACGCAAACTTTTCTTTGACTTTATCGCAAGTGATTGCTGGTATTTGCTCAGTCCGAATAGACGAGTCTTGACTTCAAGATTTCCCAAAACTTGGCGAAGTAGGGCGAATATGATTTACTTTTGCGCTCTTCTGTAATCAGAATTGCATTTATGGCTTGGTTTAACAGACAAGATCGGGGAATAAACACCCCCACAACCCAGAAAAAAGAAGTTCCTGACGGACTTTGGTACAAGACCCCCAAAGGAACGATCGTTCACATGCGAGAGCTACGCAGCAATGCCTATGTGTCTCCTGAGGATGATTACCATGTAAGAATCGGCTCTAAAGAATATTTCGAAATACTTTTCGACGACAACCAATTCACGGAATTGAATGAGGATCTGCAATCTGCGGATCCACTCAATTTTGTCGATACTAAAAAATATCCGGACCGAATTGCTGCTTCTCAGAAGAAGACGGAATTAAAAGATGCTGTTCGAACTGCTCAAGGTAAAATGAATGGTCTTGACTTGACGATTGCTTGTATGGACTTCTCTTTTATAGGAGGTTCTATGGGGGCAGTAGTAGGAGAAAAGATCGCCAGGGCAGTAGATAATGCACTCAAAAACAAGACGCCTTTTCTTATGATCTCTAAGTCAGGGGGGGCGAGAATGATGGAAGCCGGTTTTTCGTTGATGCAAATGGGCAAGATTTCTGGCCGATTGAGTCTGCTGGAACGTGCTGGTTTGCCATATATTTCTCTATTGACGGATCCTACGACGGGAGGGGTTACTGCTTCTTTCGCCATGCTGGGTGACTTCAATATTGCCGAACCAGGGGCGCTCATCGGTTTTGCTGGTCCTCGTGTGATCCGTGAAACCATCGGAAAAGACTTGCCAAAAGGATTTCAGAGTGCGGAGTTTGTGCAAGATCACGGATTCCTGGATTTTATTGTAGATCGCCGACAATTGAAAACACGTCTTACGGCACTTCTTAAGCTACTGCAGTAACCTTTTATCACAGCATTTGTTACCATCTTTGAGAATCACAGAAAACACTCCGAGTTCGGAGGGTTGATTCAAGACTTGGATTATATATTTGCACTTGAAATTTCAAAAGGATTGATATGTCCCCAATTATAGTCACGTCGATCATCGCCTTCACAGTTGTTATCCTGTTGTTGGTCCTAATTCTTCTTGTTGCCCAGTCGAAGCTGGTGCAATCCGGACCTGTGAGTATTGTGGTGAATGGCGATAAAGAGAACCCCATTGTTACAACCGCGGGTTCTACACTGCTTTCTACGCTAAGTGCGCAGAAAATTTTCCTTCCTTCCGCTTGCGGTGGAGGAGGTACTTGTGCCATGTGCAAATGCACCATCGAAAAAGGTGGTGGAGATGTACTGCCCACAGAGGTAGGTCACCTGAACCGAACTGAGCAGAAAAGCAATGTGCGTCTTTCTTGCCAGGTGAAGGTGAAAGAAGATATGGAAATTGAGATTCCTGAAGAGATCTTCGGAATCAAGAAATGGGAAGCGACCGTAGTGAGAAACTACAACGTGGCTTCATTCATCAAAGAATTTGTAGTTGAGATTCCTGAAGAGATGGACTACCAGGCTGGTGGTTACATCCAGATTGAAGTACCTAAATGTGAGGTAGACTTTAAAGACATGGACATCACTGCACACCCTGAAGAGCACGATGAAGCCGATAAATTCCAGAAGGAATGGGACAGCTTCGGTCTTTGGGATCTGAAAATGAAGAACGACGAATCCATTGAGCGTGCCTATTCTATGGCTTCATATCCTGCAGAAGGACGTGAAATTATGCTCAACGTTCGTATCGCTACCCCACCATGGGACAGAGCGAACAATAGCTGGATGAAGGTAAATCCGGGTATTGCTTCTTCTTATATCTTCGGACTGAAGCCTGGCGATAAAGTAACTATTTCAGGACCTTACGGTGAATTCTTTATCAATCCTTCCGAAGCAGAAATGCTGTATGTAGGTGGTGGAGCAGGTATGGCGCCAATGCGTTCTCATCTTTATCATCTGTTCAAGACGTTGAAGACCGGTAGAAAAGTAACTTACTGGTATGGTGGTCGTTCGAGAAGAGAGTTGTTCTATTTGGAGCACTTCTACGAATTGGAAAGAAACTTTCCGAACTTCAAATTCTTCATCGTACTTTCAGAGCCTTTGGAAGAAGACAACTGGAAAGTAAAGAAAGATGTTGATGATGCCGAAGGTGATGGCTTCTTAGGATTCGTACACCAGGCTGTAATTGACGAGTACCTGGAGAAGCATGATGCTCCTGAAGATATCGAGCTTTACTTCTGCGGACCTCCTTTGATGAACAAAGCGGTGCAGAAGATGGGAGAAGATTACGGTATCCCGGATGAGAATATCAGATTTGACGATTTCGGAGGCTAATTAAAACCTTCGCTTAAAGCATAAAGGGAAAATGAAAGTTTTCCCTTTTTTTGTGTTCTAGAGAATTCCAAGACATAATTCCTGCCTATGTCATTAAATTAAGGGAAGGGACCGTCATTGCGAGCCCTGTGATCGGACCGCCGAAGCGGCAATCTCAAATGGACTTTCGAAGTAAATTCGAATAGCAGATTGCTTCAATTCTTCGCAGTGACGAATCTTAATTTAATGTCATAGGAAATCCTAGTCATATGTCCTGGACAGGAGATACTCTAAAGAGTATCTTCGATATCTTGTTGATCTACGTAATAGCGTTTCAATAAATTAACACATGGACCTGTCTTTATTCCTTGATCCCATCTCCAATGACATTCATCGCCTGACGATAGAAGAACCAAATTTTGGGCAGTCCATTTATACCTATTTCGAGCAAATACCAGACCTGGAAGGTATCAACATTGCTTTGATTGGGATCATGGAAACCCGAGGGAGTGAACGCAATGCTTCCGGACTCGGAGAAGCGGCAGATGCCATTCGAAAAAAGCTGTACACCTTACAAAAGGGGGCTGGCGGTTATCGCATTGCCGACCTGGGTAATGTGCGTAATGGTCCTACACTGGAGGATACTTATTTGCGATTGAAGGAAGTTTGTTTCATGTTGATGGAACAAGAAATTGTTCCTGTCCTGATTGGTGGAACTCATGACATGTTGATCGGGCAGTACCAGGCTTATGAAAACATGGAGCGAATGGTCAATTTGATGGTGGTGGACAATGCCATCAATATTGGAGAAGCCAATGATGCATCAGGACAGCACCTGGACACCATCATCAAGCACGACCCCAACTATTTGTTTCAGTTACTTCACTTAGGTCATCAAAGCTTTCTGGTCGGAGAAGACAAGTTTGCTTTGATGGAATCATTGTACTTTGAAGCCATTCGTATCGGTATGGTGAAAGAAAAACTCGAAGAGATGGAACCCTTGATTCGGGATGCCGACCTGCTTTCCTTTGATATTTCAGCCATCAATCAACAGTTTGCTTCCGGAGCCACGAACTCAGGACCATATGGCTTGAGTGGAGAGGATGCATGTCAGCTTTGTTGGTATGCAGGCCTCAATGATAAATTGACGTCAATAGGGTTTCATGAATATGACGTGGATCGCGATGATGAACGAGGCACTACAGCCTTTGTTCTGGCAACCATGATTTGGTATTTCATCGAAGGCTATTACAACCGTGTGGAAGACAAGCTGTTCCAGCTGGACAATTACATGATCTATGAAGTAGATCTTGGTGGAGAGCCTTCAACTATTCGTTTTTTCAAGAGTAAGCGGAGCGAGAAATGGTGGATGGAAGTGCCAGATTCGGCACAGGAAAAATCCGTTTTTCTGAAGAACAAAATGATCCCGTGTAGCTATTCGGATTACCAAAGTGCGATGAATGGAGAGATTCCGTCACGCTGGTTAGCCGCTTATGCAAGACTTAGCTAATAAAATCACTATTCCCACGTTGAGAACAGGTAATTGCCTTATTTTAGAAGGCTAGTTGCATTTAGAATAGTAGAAGAAGTGTTTTCAAAGAGATTGCAAATTTCCCTCCTGGGCTTGATCCTGGCCGTTTCCTCCTTTGGCCAAAATTCCGATTGGTACAATAAAGATCTAAAAGCAGATGGTGCACTTGGTGTGAGTGTAAATCGCGCTTATGAAACTTTTGGTGATAATGCTAGAAAAAAGGTCATTGTTGCGGTCATTGACTCAGGGATAGATATTGAGCATCCGGATCTCAAAGACAACATTTGGGTGAATGAAGATGAGATTCCTGGAAATGGCATAGACGATGATAACAATGGATACATCGATGATATCCACGGGTGGAATTTTCTTGGAGGACCCAATGGCGCCAATGTGATTGCTGAGACTTATGGAGAAGTGCGTCACTTCCGCGCTTTACGCGAAAAATTTGCTTCGAAGGACACCACGCAATTGACAGGTGCAGATGAGGAGGAATTTGCCAAGATGAAGAAGATGAAAGCTTCTATTCTAAAAAAATCAAATAAAGCCAAAGAGGAACTGGATGCCATTTCAGGATTTGATCAGACACTGACTCAGATCAAAATGATCCTGGGGCAGGCCATTGGCAAAGGCCCCTGGACCAAAGAAATGCTGGAATCGTTGGAAAGCGGAGAAGAACACGTGGTAAGTGCCCGAGATTTGATGATCAAATTATTGGATAATGGATTTGTGGATGAAGAATATCAGGAATATCGTGAGTACTTCTATACTCGACACCATTATCACTTCAATATCGATTATGATCCTAGAGATATTATCGGTGATGACCCTAAAGATCCTTACGAAAAGGGATATGGAAATAACGATGTTTTTGGAGGACATGCGGATCATGGCACTCATGTGGCGGGGATCATTGGTGCGGTACGTGACAATGGGATTGGTATCGATGGTGTTGCCAATGACGTTGCATTGATGGCCTTGCGGGCCGTGCCTGATGGTGATGAATACGATAAGGATGTAGCGAATGCCATTCTTTACGCGGTTGAGAATCGTGCTCAAGTGATCAATATGAGCTTCGGGAAAGGTTACTCACCTCATAAAGAAGCCGTAGATAAAGCGATCCAGTTTGCTGCTGAGAACGATGTACTGATTGTGCATGCGGCCGGAAATGCCAGTGTCAATATCGATGAAGCGACGCATTTTCCAATCCGTACTTATAATTCAGGAGAGAAGGCTGCCAACTGGATAGAAGTAGGTGCTTCGGATCAAATCCCTAATGATCTTTTGTTAGCAGATTTTAGCAATTACGGTAAAATGGAAGTAGAGGTATTTGCTCCTGGCGTAGATATTTATTCTACGGTTCCTGATGATCAATATGAAGTCAATAGTGGTACGAGCATGGCGGCACCTGTGGTTGCTGGCGTTGCAGCTACACTACGGGCTTACTTTCCAGAATTAACGGCTGTGCAGGTTAGAGCAATTATCATGGAGTCCGTGCAGCCGTATGGTAAATTGAAGGTACGTTACCCAGGACAAGACAAGCGAAGTAAGAAGACCAAATTCCGTAAGCTTTCAGGGACGGGAGGAATTGTCAGTCTATATCAGGCCATGAAACTGGCCAGTGAAAAGTCACAATCCCAAGAGTATATCGCTCGCAAGGATTAATGCTACATTAAAATTCCCAAAAGACATGTCTTGACGAGCAGGGCGAGAATCAATTTTATACCCTTTAGGGGAGGCGCGCTCCAGTAAAATGGAATTGATTCATTAGCTCGATAATTACTAATAGTGAAGAATTCTATGCTCCTTATGCCTACGATTGTGGCATGATGAACCACAGCACCAGGTAAACAAGCAGCCCTGAACCAAACCCGGCAACGGACAGCACCAAATAGGCAATTCGAACCAATGTAGGATCAAGGTCAAGGTATTCAGCAATACCACCACAAACACCCGCGATCACCTTTTCACGTGATCTGGTAAGTCTTCTGCTCATAAAAGAATTATTTTTTGATCTGAGATAACTTACTCAAAAATAATGAAGTAAGATCATCGGAAACCTTCTCGGTCAAGTTCCAGGAGATGGCAGGCTCGTTGGAGGCCCCCTTATCAGTGACTAATCTGTCAGGAGTATTGATGTCCTGTGGGTTCAGGGCGATCACACGAGAACCAAAGCTGAGCAAAAAAGCAACAACAATGCCCAGGATAATGAGCAGTGTTCTTCTCAGGTTTACGTTTATGTTAGGTTTCTCGGTGTTCATTCCGTATAGGGTACTGCAATCATCGTGCCAAAACACTGAAATATGCTTTTTTGGCCTGAAATCAATCAGTTTCTGAAGTGAAGATGAGATGTTTGTCCGTTTATCGAACAATAAATCAAGCTGAATTGTCCGATTTTCATACCCAGTTGTAGGAAAAACCAGGTTGTATCGGGGAATGAATACAGTCATATACGTGAAAATTGATGGAAGGTTTTTAACAAGGTGATGCAATGCCGATGAATCGTTACATTCGTGATCGCAAATCCCTGACCTATGAAGAATGTCTTCCGAATATTATTCCTATCGATTTTGGCAGCCTGCACGCAAGCAAAGCAGGAAGCTCCTGCTAATCCTCCCAAAACAGATCCCTATGCACATATCGCTGATGAAAAAATAAGAGCGATCTTAAAGGAGGCGATCGATGTTTCGGGGACCATTGATGTGTGGAGGGATTTAAAAGAGATCAGGTATCAAAAGCATTCTGTTTTATATCTAAGCGATGGTTCGGAAGAAAGCAATGTTATTCAACAGCATATCTATCGAATGTCTCCGGAATTTGAAGCGGATATTTCCTGGGAGAGGGATGGGGATCGACATTTCCTACAATACACGAGTCAGGCCACTAAGAAATTTGTGAACGATACCTTGCAGGAAGCCAATGAGGAAGCATTAAGCCAATCGGTTATGAGTGCTATCTATGTTTTGGGCATGCCTTTCAAATTACTTGACGAGGGGGTAAAGCTTACCTATGAAGGCACTACGAACTTTGAGGGGTTTCAGGCACATGCCATAGAAGCACGCTACAGCTCGGATGAAAATGAAAATCATTCTACCGATGATCTATGGTGGTACTACTTCGATGCAGAGAATACCAATTTTCTTGGAGCGATGGTGTATCATGCACCTACTTATGCCTTGATCAGAAATCTGGAGTTTGACCAGTCCACATCGATCAAATTCCACAAGCATCGGAAGAGTTACCGAACAGATAGCTCCAGAAACATTGAATACTTACGCGCGCAGTTTTGGTACGATAACTATGAGGTGAGGTGATCTTAACACTTGCAATTCTTTGAAGTTCTCTCAGAGAGTCCATTATTCTGAATATTTCATTCGTTAACCGTCAACGTCATTCCCGCGCAGGCGGGAATCTCATGCTTAGAAGTACTAAATGAATTTGAGATTCCTGGTCTAAGCCAGGAATGACGGATATTTTTTTATTTGTTGACGGTGATTTGATGTATCTAATTGACCTTTTGAGTGAGTAAAATCTTTTCCATTGTTTTAGGTTGATATGCTCTCATTCAACCTATGGAAGACATACCCTATCACTACTCCAAGAAACGAACCCACACACACATCAATGAGAAAATGC
Source organism: Cytophagales bacterium (assembly GCA_033344775.1). NCBI lineage: Bacteria > Pseudomonadati > Bacteroidota > Cytophagia > Cytophagales > Cytophagales bacterium. The sequence continues at coordinate 575,966 of JAWPMT010000007.1, forward strand.
TGGGCCAGGTAAACTCTGGAAAAACCAGCCAAAGTAGCGAGCACTAGAAAGAGCATGGTCATTTTCGTATCCTTCAGGTAACCTGCCATGAAGGTGGCCAAGGCAAAAGCAGTTAATGTATGCCCTGATGGGAAGGAATTATACGCGTGTACTTTCACTCCTTCGACGAAATGCAGATTGATACCTTCAAATTCGGAAAAAAAAGTCTTGGGTCTTGGTTCCCCTCTGAAAATGACCCTTTTAAAAATGGCCGAAACCAGTGTTTGCGTCAGTCCCATGCCCAATACGACCAAGCCTGTTCTCCAATTACGAATCAATAGGAGTAAAGTCGCAATACCGAAAAAGATACCGTCTCCGAGGTAGGTAAGCCATTTAAATAGGACATCTGTGGCTGGGGTGTGTAGCCGATTGGCCCATAGAACCGTATCACCATGGTCTCCGAAAAAATAGATGATTGTACCCACGACCAACAACAGGCCGTAAATAAGAAAGAATGGATCTTTTTTAAAACTCATCTCAGAATGTAGAGCTTTCCATAGCCATCCTTGAAAGCCCGGTCTGCGATAGTGCTTCTCCTTTCGATGGCCTGACCATTCGCATTGGTGATCACTCGATAGAAATACACGCCATTAGCCAATAGATTGCCATACTCGTCACGACCATCCCAGGCATATTGTGTGATATTATTCCCTACACGGATGGGCCCAATCTCATCCTGCAAGATTTCCCGTACCACTCGGCCTGTCACGGTCATGATTTGTATCTTAATCTCATCAGGAACATCCAGGCCGGTCAACGTGAAAACAAATCGTGTACTGGTAGAAAAAGGATTCGGGTATGGATAAAAATGCGAGATCGAAGACTCGTTGATCACCTCGAATCGGATTTCATAAGCACCATTGACTTCCGAAGCCCGGTTTCCACTTTCGTCGGTGGCTCTTACACGCAGGGTATAACTACCATCTTCCAGAGGTCCAGGCTGGTAAAGCATTGAGAAATCCTCCTCTTCCGTTGCCGGAGTAAATGACAATTGCTCACTACCAAACAGGATTTGTTCAAACGTACCATCATCACCAGTTTTTAACTCTACCGAGATACCAGTGGTATCTGTCTTTATCAAACTAGCTTCTTGATCCTTCAATATGATATTGATTTGAGGATCAGGCGAGACAATGTCACCGTTGAGGATGTATACCCCATCGAAAGTAATGTCCAATATCGGGTTGAGTTCATCTGCAGCTACGTCCAGATAATTGGGAGTGCTGAAGAAATTATTGACGGAATACAGTTCCGTTCCATTAGGTCTTGCCTGGACCACCATATTGTAATTACCCACTCGTCCACGTGAATCTTCCTCCAGGTCATACCTGACACTATCGCCAGGTGCAGGAGCTAAAATATTTTCACTCAATGTGATCACAGAGCCATCCTCATTGTTGAGTAGGGTGGTGTTGATCTGGACAGAATCCTGAAAGGTTTGCTCCGAATAATTATAGAAATAAAATGAAGCCCTGAGTGTATCACCTTCCTGAATATTGACAGGTTCATCGTTGGGAAACAGCAACATGCCATCCGGGGGGACATCATATTGTACGTGCATGTAGTTGAGTTGTGCCGGTGTGAAGTCAATTTCGTCAGACAATCTGAATTGTGCTCTTAAAAAAGGATAAGTTGATGCATCAATGGTTGACAAGTCAATTTGTCGATCGACTACTCCACCGATCAAAGTAACTTCTTCTCCTGAAGTATTGAGGCCCACAATGTCGAGATTGACAAGGTCGCTGGGTTCAGTTGATACATCGATCGTGGCATTGGACCAGCTCGTGGCAGGTCCGATGTATGCTGAAGTAAGTGAGCCTGCATCGAACGTTCCTCTGGAAACGGTATCGAGCTGAATGATCTGCTCAGTGATCGGACGTGAGGTATTATCTGTGATAGTAGCAATGGCGCTTCCGGCGGATGCGCCTTTTGTTCCCAGAAAAATTGTTGCCTGTCCAGCAACCAATCCTTCAATTGTCGCACTACTGATCCCTACTTCTTCCAGCTTAGTCCTAAGCTGATTGTCCCAGGCGGTATAATCCACTGTACCTTTGTTGAACAGCAGGATTTGATCCCCTGTTTGCATGGCATCGACTAGTTGCTCCAGCCACCGGTTACTTCCCAGGATCTCTGTTGCATCCAGACTGTAGACCCTTTCCGGGATATTCCCACATAAAAGGCCGCTACCAGTCAAAGGGGTGTATGGGTTAGCAGTTCTTCGGTCAAATATCACCACATTGATGGCGTTGTTTGCACAAACGCTGGGGCCAAAACTGGTGGTCAGTAAGTCGACATTACCCACAAAAAGCGTTTCACTTCCAGCGGGCACTTCGGTGGTGTTTCCCCCGAAAGTAGATACTTCCAATTCCTCGTATGTATTGTCAAACTCCCACAGATTGTTCGCCTGATCATAACTGATTTGATTGTTTTCTATTTCCAATAATTGATCTGGATCAAACAGTCCCCAGCCATCAGTATTTGCCTGATTAATGACCGTAAAGCTACTGGTGGTCCATAAGGTATCTTGATCTCGTGTTCGGTCAGCATATCGCGTGCGCCAAAATACAGTTGACGAATCCGGCACGTTTGAAAGATCCGGGCGATGGGAGAGTAATCCTTCGCCATTGATTACTGCTCTGCTAAGAAAAGAACTGTTGAAAGTGTTCACTGAGTCAATTTCCAGCTCATAATCCCGACCTGGCTCCAAAACATTTACGGGTTGCCAGGTCAATGTTGCTGCCGTAGATTCAATGACTGCATTGTTGATCGGGGATAATGCCAATGTTGAGCCGGAGGAAACAAAGACTTCCACCGTAGCCTGATTATTGAATTTGTCTAATTCCTCAATCAGCTGATTGGGATCCAGCGTAATGGAGAACAAATGATTGCCTTCTACCCGCTCACCCAATTCATTTCGTACATAGAAGCTTAATGTGTCTTGAAATGCTACAGCAGGAAAAGACCTTAAGGATTGTTTCTCCGTCCCATCCGGCAAAGTTTGAGACAAGCGAATGGATAAAGGGTCCGTTTGTGTTCTGCCAAAATTTTCCACCACAACATCGATTCGAAAAGAATCCTGCGAGGCCAGGATCAAGTCCCCTACGATGGCATGCGCTTCAATTTTATTCGCGGAAATATTAAAATCGGGAGATTCCGGGGCAAACAATTTGAGAGCCGGATCCCCTTGAAGGACCATTGCAAATACTTGAGACAAGGCATCGTTGGTGGAAGAATTATCCAAATATCTGATGGATACTTCCTGAATGATCTCTCCGATAGATGTACCAAATGTATTTGGGTCTTCATAGGCCACTTCATACAGGAGGTCCGAATAGTTGAACAGGTTTCTTGCAAAAGCCAGGTCTGTGTGTGCGACAAAGGACATGGCACCCAGGTTTTCTGTCAGCACCCAGGGCTCACCAAAAGACTCTTGCCGACCATAGATTTCACCGGCATTGCAACCATTAACCAAAAACAAGCCGGGATACCGTCCCTGGTTCTCGAAAGTGTTGACTTCTCCTACTTCAATGTCTGTGACAAAACTTCCCGAATGACCAAAGAAGGTGATCATGCCCACTCCTCGATCTACCTGCTCATTGATATTGACGAATTCCACGTTTTCAGTGGTTCCTTTACTGATGTTTTGAGCAGAGCCACCCAATAAACCATTAGCTGCTGTTCTGGCAAACTGCCGGACGTAGCCCGCGAAAATAGAAAGCTCTCTCTCGTTTTGTCCCCCACTTAATTGTAGGATGCGTTTACGCCAAAGCTCATTGTAGGGCACAGCTTCATGCTCGATCACCTTGTTTAAGTAGCCACGAACCTCACCAGGATTGGTAGCAGTGATTCTACCAACAGACATCACAGGATCGATGCTGCCTCCTTGTTCGAATCCACTGACATATAGCAGGTCACTGCCGGGGTGGCCGAAACCTGGAATCAAATTTACCGATCCATCTGAAGGTACGGATTCCCTGTCCCTGTAAAACGCGCTGTTGATGGTCAGTCCTTTTCCGATCAGGAATAAATGATCAAGATTGCCTTGCTCAAATCCCATTTGTACCATGTTTCTGATGGCAAGTGGTGAAGGATAACCAAAACTGAATTGGTCATAAACATCCTGAATATTCGTGATTTCAACATTAAACCCTCCACCAGTAGCACTTGCTCTGTAAGCCGCATAAGCTTCGACGGGATCTACACCGTCAATGGGGTTTCTAAGGTTAGGGTGGCTAACGATCAGGTAATTGGCCTCACTGAGATCAATCTCAGAAAAGCGATAGGATTGGATTGAAGGAACTGCTTTTGTGTCACGAACGGAAAGTATAGTCCTCGTAGCAGCAGTGCCATTTACGACAACTTCTGCACGGCTTGGACTCTGATTCGTTCGGAAATTCAACCGAATAGGAGCATTAGCATCCGTGATATCAAAAAAACGGAGGTCATCAGGATTGCTGTGGTTTACCCGAAGAAAGGAACGTCCGAGCCCATTGATGGGTAATTCGAATGCTTTGATCGTATCCAATTCCTGTACTTCATAGGCTTGAGCGTAATCCACTTTCAATGCAGCGAACGAAACCTGGTCGGCTGAATTTTGAGTCCCTACTACTGATGCCCTGACCAGAAAAGACCCATCCGAACTGATATCGGTCCATTGCAGGTCATCGACGAATGTGAAGGAAGTTTGCCCGGTAAAATTTACCGTTGCCAGTGTTCGCAAGGAGGTTTCATCCGGGCCGACCAGTACATCGATGCCATGTTCCTGGTTGTTACCACCGATCATCACGATTTCCAGGCTTGGGTCCGGGCCTGATGTGACGATATCACTTAATGAAAAAGAAAAGTCCTGACTCGAATTTCTAGCAACCAGATTGCCACTCCAGCCTTCTCCGAAATCATATTGCGGAATATTCAAGCTTTCTACTGTATACTGTCTTCCGGTAGCATATCGGTTGGTTTGAAGTAACAAAGATTCGGCCGTGTGAAAAGTCTCAGGAATAAGGCCGGAATTATCATTGTCAGTGGAGAATCCCATGCGCAGACCATCAGGACCGGCATTAGCGTAAGTCAGGAAGTAGGTGGTAGCTTCTGAGAACAGCGCATAATAATCATGAGGTTGCGCATCGGGAGAGATATAAATGGGTTGATCCAGTTGGCCGTCGTTACGTTCTCCGTAGAATTCAAAGCTCACCAGTCTTCCATTTTGGCTGGTGACGTCCATGGCGATTTCCTCTCCATTTTTGAACAACCGCAATCGATCTGCAGCGACTTGATCGGTAAGGAAACCCGCAGCTTCCAGTTCCGAAGCTGTGACCCGGTACCATCCGTCGTTGACGACCGTCAATTTGAAGTAATCCTGATCGTACAAGATCCATTCATTGCCGTATTGCCCAACAGCGGAAATGCTGAGGCAAAGACAACTTACCAGAGTCAAAAAGCTATTTCTCAACATTGAAATCAATATTTACAGAAAAGACATGAGAGAATAACGCATCAGATTGATCGCCTACATCCGTCAGGGCGTAATCGATCTGGATTTGGCGAATCACAAATCCAAGACCCAGATTAGGCTGTGCATTCCAATACTGTGAACGATCAAAATCGGTCAGCTGCTGAATGTTATTGACGCCAAACCTCAGGAATACTTTTTCCTTGTAACCAAGTTCCAGCCCTCCGTGCGGATCAATGGAGATGGTATTGGATCGAAGAACTGTATTTCTTTTTCCATCGAAAGTCACATCCAGGTCCAATGCTGCCATTAGATGAAAGGCGTTGAAAAAGGAGAATTTTCTTGAGACGCCCAAGATCGCCCGGGGCAAAGTGATTTCTATAGAATTGGTCGGGATCGTATTGCCAGTAAGGTTGTATACATCTCTGATTTCGTCAGGATTGTGTGACCAGGCATTGAAAGTACTGAAGATGTCCTTGCCAAACAGGCCCAAGTTCCATCCGGCAATCTCTTTTTGTACTCCCACGTCAATGCCAAATCCCCAACTTTGGGCAAATGGACCAGCAATCCGGTGAATGATTTTTGCATTGCCTCCAACATTGAGGCCTCCAAATACAGGAATTTTACGGGCGTAGCTTAACAAGAAACCATAGTCCGTCGCAGCAAAAAAGCGTACCCGGTCATAATCGATGGTGCCATTGGCATCAAATAGGAATCGCGTATCAGGGATGTCATCGACTGCAAAGCGAATGATAGAGAGGGCGATCTTACTTTCGTCTTTCAAGGAGGCGGCTATTGTGCCATAATCATAATTTGCTAACCCGTTGAAATAATCTGAGCGCATCAGACTCAACTCAAAATCAGATTCGAGGTGATTCAATCCGGCAGGATTCCAAAAGGCTGCCGTGGCATCATTTACATGGGAGACCATGGCCCTTCCCAGTCCGAATGCCCGAGCCCCCACACCAATATTCATGAATTCATTGCTGAAAGTAGGTGTATTGGTATCATCCTGGGCCAAACTAATTAGGCCAGAAAGGATCAATAAGCAAAAAAGAGTTGTTCTTTTCATACGTTTCTTAAGACAAGGCAAAGTAAATGTCCCTTTATCAGGAAACTTATTTCAAGGCAGATTCTTGTGGTTAATCTTTGTTTTCAATGACAAAAAAGACAAAAGCGTCATTTCGCCGACGTTCCGTGAGTCTGGTATCACCTGATATCGCGCTCACAAGTGTTTGATTATAGATGGCCACATCTTTAGGATCAATAGAAATCAGCAAATAATCAACCTTGAACCTTTGCATCTTATCGACAAGATAGCTCATGGAAAACCCCTCAATTCCATTTTTTGGATTAATGGCCATAGATACTCGACCAGTGTAGTGGTGTAATACCCACGGCTTATGAAAAGCGATAGATTGTGCCGGATCCGTATGTCGTCGAATAAAGTCAAAAGCTTCGATGGCTGCCGGACTTTGAGGGCCTGGGACGGTTGATTTTGCCTGTTGGATAGCAGCCATACTTTCATTGGCTTGTCCAATCAAAAAGATGATGGGTAAGCATAAGCTGAATACTAGCCAACGGGGATGCTCTTCCTTGATGAATTTGCTCAATAACCATTTCATTCCTGATCCCAGATAACCCAGGATAATGGGTAAGACAGGAACCAGGAAACGCATGCCGGATTGCCAGAAATAAGTAAGGATAAGTGCGAGATACAATAGGAAAAATGTGTCATATAATTTCCAACTACGGAGACGAGATAAGAATCCTAACAGAACCAGGGCCAAAAAGGCTTTTTCATATAGAGTATGATTGACCTGGACGAGGTATTGACGAAAGAACAGATGGATCAGGTCGTAATAGTAAAAGAAGTTTTCCTGGACTTTGAGCCACATTTGGGCAGGAGTAAAGACTGAATCATACCAGGACAGGTTTTCAAAAGACAGTTGACCAAAAACAATCCACTTGATCAAAAGATCAACGACCTGAGAGACAATAACAATTAACAATACTCGGAAGACCTTTTGCCAATGGAAACTTTTCAGTAAGTCAATACCTTCATGGATGAATAAAGCAGCCATAAAGACCCATCCGACATTTCGAAAAGAGATCATCAGACCAACCACCATTCCCAGTAAAAGGATTGATTTCTTGCTTGATTGGTCAACAATACTGAATCCAATGAAAAGCAAGATTAGAAAAGGAAATGTTGGCAGGATTTCCATCCGCTGCACAACTACCAGGGGGTGAAGTACAAAAATCAGGACCATTGCCAGACTTAGCCAGGGTGAAAGCCCTTCTTTCTTGAAGAATTGGAATAGGCCAATGCTAGCGATAATTAAACAAAGGCTAATGAAAATAGTGTATGGTGCGATGCTGTCCTGAAAAACGGGGTAGAGGGCAGCCAGTAATAAGGAGAAACCTGCTCCTCTGGAAAGTGGTGTAAAGTTTTCATGATCCAGAATTTCCTGCTGCTGGGTTTTGGTTCCATTGATCAAATCAGAAGCATTGTTCATGTATTGAGCAAAATCACCACCCCAGTCATGCGTGTGATTGATACTTGTGAGTAGCACAGACCCGAGAAAAATGATCAGGAAAGATTCAACGTGATAGCGGTACAATATGGATTTGAAGGATGCCAATGACCAGAGCTAATTGAAAGGGTATGTGGTGAAGATACGAGCAAAAGTAGGTGGATTGCTAGAATTCCGGGAGTGAAGTTGCTTGTTTTATGAAGTCATCAAATGCGCTATATATATAATTTATCTTAGAATTGATATAACAATAATAATAAAATCACCTATTCGGTAATGTTTTTTGCTATGTACTTGGCCATGCATAGTACCTTTCCGTATAGAGTTATAAGGTCAAAGAATTCATCAACAAGAAAAGCCATGAGCTAATGAACATAGAAAACACACAAGTACAGATGCGGAAAGGCATCCTTGAGTTTTGTATACTTCACATCATTTCAAGGGGTGAAGTTTACGCTTCAGATATGCTGGAAGAACTCACTACTGCCAGGATCATGGTAGTGGAAGGAACGCTATATCCGTTGCTAACCCGTTTGCGAAAGGCAGGGTTAGTCGATTACAAATGGGTGGAATCCACGTCTGGGCCACCCCGTAAATATTACACGCTGACAGAAAATGGCAGCGAATTTCTAAGCGGACTCAATCAAACGTGGGAGGAGCTGGTCACTTCTACCCAGTCTATCATCTCAGTCAATCACAACTCGGAACAAAAATGAAAAAGAACATAAGTATAAATATTGGTGGGATCATTTTCCATATCGAGGAAGATGGCTTTGATAAGCTTCGTGCTTACCTCGATTCCGTCAATCAGTACTTCTCCACCTTCGAGGATAGTAAAGAAATCATCGATGATATCGAGAATAGAATTGCAGAGATATTCCTGAGCAAACTTTCAGATGGAAAACAGGTCATTTCCAATGAAGACGTAGTAGACCTTATGGCTACTATGGGTACAACCCAGGATTTTGATGCGACGATTGAAACTGAATCCGAGGGTCAAACTCAAAATGAAGCTGGTCAACAACAAGAACAAACGACGCAAGACGAATCTTATCAAAGGGGAACGGCATCCGATGCTGGTTCCAGAAAACTCTATAGAGATGAGCGTCGGAAAGTACTCGGAGGCGTTTGTGCAGGTATTGCACATTACTTTGGGATAGATCCGATTTGGGTACGTCTGATATTTATCGCCACGTTCGCTGGCGTATTTCTAGGAGGACTTTTCGGAGCGGTATTTATCGTTTATCTGATCCTTTGGATCGTCGTGCCTGGTAATAGCATGTTGGAAGATGATGATCAGAACGTAAAGAAGTTGTTCCGCGATGGCGCTAGTCGAGCGCTCGGTGGCGTCTGTAGTGGTTTGGCATCCTATTTCGGTACCGATACCACGGTCATTCGATTGCTTTTTGTGTTGTCGATCTTCCTGGGTGGAGCCGGGATCATTGTCTACATCATCCTCTGGATCATAACACCGGAAGCAAGAACCATCACTGAAAAAATGCAGATGGAAGGTGAACCGGTCACGTTGAGCAACATTGAGGAAAATGTGAAGAAAAACCTCAATGAGCAAGAAGGAGAAGAAAGTGCTCTGGCGAAAGTCTTACTGTTCCCATTCCGGGTGATTGCTACAGTTATAAAAGCGATTTCTACCGCCCTGGGGCCTGTTGCGCTGGCATTGGTTGAAATTGTACGTATTTTCTTCGGACTGATCATTACCATCGTAGGGTTTTCAATCATGATCTCGTTGATTGTTGCTTTGATGGTGGTGCTTGGATGGGACGCGGGATATTGGACAGATTATGTCTATTTCGGTCAATTCCCTACAGATGTATTTATTCGCACGGTAAGTGTTTGGTCAGTAGTTTCTGCTTTTTTGATTGCCTTCATTCCTTCGCTAAGTATAACGCTGCTTGGGTTGTATGTACTCTTAAAGAAAAGTGTCGTCAAAGCATACGTCATCTGGGCCTTGTTCGGATTCTGGATCTTAGGCTTGATCGGGTCTGCGTTTTTCATCCCAAGCCTGGTGCGGGATTTCAGAACGGATACGACAGTCCGTGATCAACAGACCTACGCGATGACTGGTGGTACGCCGACATTGAAACTCAATTACATTGATTTAGGGAGTTACGAAGCAGTAGATCTGCGTCTGCGAGGACACTCAGACAGTACCTACCGATTGGAAACCAGAACCACAGCAAGAGGTTCGAATAGAAATGCGGCTCGTGAAAATGCCGAATCTGTGAATTACGTAGTGGAGAAGAAGGGAGATGACTTCCTGTTCGATTCCAACATCACCTTCAAAGGCGATTCGCCGTTCCGATTCCAGGAAGTAGATGCTACCTTCTATATCCCGGAAGGCAAGGTGTTTCGCATGGACAGAGACCTATCTGAGATATTGCGAAATACACTTTATCTGAATGGTTACAGTACCTATCAGATGGAAGACAATGACTGGGTGTTCAATTCCGGCGGATTGGAATGTTTGACATGCACATCAAGCAGAGGAAGCCGCCGAAGTTCTTCCAGAAGTAGTGTCACTGAGGATCTGGAGGAAGAGGAGAGAGAATTTAGTAGTTCGGGGGTTGATCGATCTTGGCGCCGTATCCGTGGGGAAGAAGTGTCTTTTCAATACGAAGATTTCGAGGCAGTAAAAGTCTCTTCCCATTTCAAAGTATTCATCGTCGAAGGCGATGAATACGAAGTTCGTTTGCGTGGCGACGAAGATGATTTGGATGACGTAAGTATTCGCAATCGCAATAATACACTGGAGGTCAAGCGCCGAAACCGAGATTGGGGTTGGTGGGAAAAAGGAGACTGGCCTTATGAAATTGGCGTTTACATCGTCATGCCAAAATTGGAATCGTTGAATCTTTCTGGTGCTTGTGAAGGAGAGATCAGAGGGTTTGAAGATTTTGATATGGAGCTTTCATTGAATGGAGCCTCCGAGCTAGATGCCCGCATACGTCCAGATTATTTGGAAATAGAAATGAATGGAGCTTCTAAACTCGAACTCGATGGTAGTGCTGAAAAAATTGAAGCCAATATCACCGGTGCTTCGAAATTGGACGCCCTGGATTTCAGAGCTGAAACAGGAGAGTTAGACCTGAATGGTGCCTCAAAAGCACAAGTTCATGTCACCGATGAATTGTGGGTAGATGCGAATGGCATCAGCACCGTATCCTATAAAGGAGATCCTAAATTATATGCTGACAAAAACGGATTAAGCACCGTGAAGCGATACTAAGATTTTAATAACCGATACACTACTCCCGGGCCGTCTTCGTTTCTGATTCTCTTTGAAAGGCGGCCCCTTTTTGTTTGCCGGCGGTGTGTCCCCACAACCGCTATTTTGCTTTATGTGGATAGATTGTGAGGGCACTATCGAAGGCGTAGTGCAGGTGAAACCACTTGCACGGGTATCTAGCGCGCTGAGCGTGTCGAAGCGCTACTTCATCAACTTCTTGTACTTGATCCTTTTTGGTCCGGAATCACCCAGTCGCTTTTTGCGGTTCTCTTCATAATCTGAGAAATTCCCTTCAAACCAATAGACCTGAGATTCTCCTTCATAAGCAAGAATATGCGTCGCTACGCGATCGAGGAACCACCGGTCGTGGGAAATGATCACCGCACACCCGCCAAAACTTTCCAGGGCTTCTTCTAGCGCTCTTAGGGTATTCACATCCAGGTCGTTGGTCGGCTCATCAAGCAGGATCAGGTTCGCCCCTTGTTTCAGGGTCATCGCCAGGTGAACGCGGTTTCTTTCACCTCCTGAAAGATCACCGACTTTCTTTTGCTGGTCATTGCCACTGAAATTGAATCGACTCACATATGCACGAGCATTCATTTCTTTTCCGCCCAGATCAATGATCTCATTGCCCTCAGAAATGGTCTCAAAGACAGTCTTATTGGCATCCAGTTGATCATGTTCCTGATCCACGTAAGCCATTTTAACGGTGCTACCTACTTCAAAATTTCCCACATCTGCCTGTTCTTTTCCTGTGATCAGGTTGAACAACGTGGATTTACCCGCTCCATTTGGACCGATGATCCCAACAATGCCACCTTGAGGTAAGCTGAAGCTCAAGTCATCAAATAATAATTTTTCTCCGTATGATTTTGATACACCCTGCACGTCAATCACCTTGGCACCCAATCTTGGTCCAGGAGGAATGTATAGTTCCAGCTTGGATTCTTTTTCTCGGCCCTCTTCACCCAACAATTTCTCGTAGGCGCTCAGTCTTGCCTTGGCTTTGGCTTGTCGACCTTTTGGAGTCATACGGACCCATTCCAACTCGCGTTCCAGTGTCTTTTGACGTTTGGATTCACTTTTCTCTTCTTGGGCCAGTCTTTTTTGTTTTTGGTCCAGCCAGCTTGAATAATTGCCTTTCCACGGAATGCCCTCACCCCGATCAAGCTCCAGAATCCATCCGGCTACATTGTCGAGGAAATAACGGTCGTGTGTTACAGCAATGACGGTGCCAGCGTATTGTTGAAGGTGTTGCTCCAGCCAAAGCACCGATTCCGCATCCAGGTGGTTGGTGGGCTCATCCAATAGCAATACATCAGGCGCCTGGATTAACAAACGACAAAGCGCAACCCTTCTTTTTTCACCGCCAGACAAATTTTTAATGATCGCATCCTCAGGAGGTGTACGGAGAGCATCCATGGCCCTTTCCAGTTGATTGTCCAACTCCCAAGCATTTAGTTGGTCCAGTTTTTCCTGAACCGTTCCTTGCCTGTTGATGAGTTTGTCCATCTTATCAGGATCTTCCAAAACCTCAGGATCGGCAAATGAGGCGTTGATCTGATCATATTCGGCAAGAAGGTCGGCAATTTCTTTTGCACCTTCCCGGATGACTTCAATTACCGTTTTTTCTGGGTCTAACAGGGGTTCTTGTTCCAAAAAACCAACAGAATAGCCCGGCGAGAAAACAACTTCCCCCTGAATATCGTTATCCAAACCGGCGATAATTTTTAATAATGAAGATTTTCCGGCTCCATTTAGTCCAAGTACACCTATTTTAGCACCATAGAAGAATGACAGGTGAATGTTTTTCAATACTTGTTTCTTTGGGGGGTAGATTTTGGACACCCCAGCCATGGAAAAAATTATCTTTTCGTCGGACATATTGTTAAATTGTTCATCTTTAGAGTCTAATATCTAAACCGCTAGTAAGTACTCATGAATACCCCAGAGGTTCCGTTCGGTTCCATCGAAGACAACAAAATTATTCTAAATCCATGGAATGAGCACCCCAGTCGTGTGATTGGTGAAGTGCGAGAAGAAGGTGCGGAAGTTGCAATCGAATATTTTGTTAATCGATTCAGTGAACTTGAAGGCAAGATCACCGAATTGGAAGAAACCATAGAAAGCACAGATAACAAAGGGAGTTATCTGCAAAAAGTGCTCCATTTAAAAGATAGTTTAACCAAACACGATGCACTCGGAGATTATGCTGCTCTTCAAGAGCGTCTGGTCAAGTGGGAGGTTTTCCTTTCAGATATCATCGCTAAAAACCGTGTCAGAAATACGGAGATTAAGCATGGGCTGATCGATGAATTGCGAGAAGCTGTTAAGATCATCAATTGGAGAGAATCTACAGAAGCCATTCAGGACGTCAAAGGACGGTGGATCAAGGTAGGAAATGCAGTTGCAGAAGAACAGCAAACCCTTGATGATACATTTTGGGGGGAGGTTCAGCAATATTTTGATCGCAAGCGCGCCTTTCAGGAAGATAAGAAACGTCTGGAAGCACAATATGAAGATGAGTATAGAAAGATATTAAGGGAATCCAGATACGTGTCTGACCTTGAAGGAAAGGCACGATTTGAGAAGATCAAGGATTTGAAAGACCGATGGAGAGAAAATGGAAACATTCCATCGTTTAAATACAAAAACCTGTTGTCCAAATTTCAATTCAATTTGAAGCAGACACAACGACCTTCTTTCAATCCAATGCAGGACCTGGAGAACATTGAGAAGGAGCTCATTGAGATCCAGCAAGGCGCCAGACAGTTTGATCGTATCAGAGGAGAGGAAATGCGCAAGCAGCTCTTTTCGATCAAGCCAAGAGACCCTAAAGCAGATCAGAAGAAGCGCGATTGCATGAATCTGCTGCAAATGCTTACGGAAATGGATTTTGTACAGAGTCAGTGCCGAAAGCGCGTCAAGGATTATGATGAACTGGATGTGTTGGAGCAGAATGCCCATCAGGTGAAGTTACTGAAGGAATTGATCAGGCGTGATGAGGAAGATTTGGATAATTATGAAAATAATGCCGGAAACTTCTCAAGCCGGGATGGACGCGCTGACCACATGTTGGACAGAAAGATGGCACAACAGCGTAACAAAATAAAGATAAAGCAACGTTTAATTGCGATATTAGGAGGATAGAGGTTCGTTGTATTGAAAACCACTATTCAAATAAATTAAAAAAGCGCTGATAACTATTTTGTGATTGATTGTTATTCTCGTTCATAAATGTACTTTTGCGCCATTATTGAAAATGACCTTTTTAAACGTTTAGTGATATGTACTGGACACTAGAATTAGCATCCTATTTGGAAGACGCCCCTTGGCCTGCTGCAAAGGACGAATTGATAGACTTTTCTATCAGATCGGGTGCTCCTCTGGAGGTTGTAGAAAACCTGCAGGAGCTAGAGGATGACGGACAGCCTTACGAGAATATCGAGGAGATCTGGCCTGACTACCCCACCAAAGAGGATTTCTTTTTTAACGAGGACGAATATTAACAGAGATTAACTGGCGAATTCATCGAAATATGTTTTCGCCAATTCCAAATCCTCAGGAGTTGTGATCTTGATGTTTTTATAACTTCCTTCTACCAAAACAACCTGTTGCCCAATATTTTCTACAACACTGGCATCATCGGTAAAGTCATCCTGAAAAGGCTGTTTGTACGCTTGCTTCAATAATTCTGTCTTAAAAACCTGAGGGGTTTGTACCATTCGGTAACTTTCTCTGGGCACGGCTTTGGATTGATCCCCGTCGAGCATTCTGATGGATTCTTTGAGCTTCACTACGGCAATAGCTGCACCATTTTGATCCGCACTCTGAAACGTATTTTCAATGATCTCAGGGTCGATCAATGGTCGTACAGCGTCGTGGACAGCTACAAGTCCCTTTTCGTGAATGGCATCCAGTCCGTTTTTTACGGAATGAAATCGTTCTTTACCGCCGTTAACTAATTGAATAGGGATATTGAAGGAATGCTCCTTAGTAACCTGCTTCCAGTACGCCTGATGAGATTCAGGTAAGACAAGAATGATCTTGATTGTAGGATCGTGGAGGTGAAAAGCTTCGAGCGTTCTGATCAGAATTGGTTTGCCACATAAGTCAAGAAACTGTTTGGGTAACTTGCTACCCATGCGAAGGCCTTTTCCCCCGGCGACAACAATGACGTATCGGGTCACTTACAAGATTAGCATGGCGTCACCATAGGTGAAGAACCTGTAGTTCTCCTTAATGGCAGTCTCGTATGCTTCTCTGACCAATTCATATCCACCAAAAGCACTTGCCATCATTAGCAAGGTTGATTCAGGAAGATGGAAGTTGGTAACGAGTGCATTACAGATCTTGAATTCGTAAGGAGGGAAGATGAACTTGTCGGTCCAGCCACTATTGCCTTTCAGACGTCCACCTGCGGAAACTGAGGATTCCAGAGAACGCATAACAGTCGTACCTACGGCACAAACTCTTTTCTTTTCATCCAAAGATCTGTTCACACGCTCTGCAGTAGAATCCGGAACCAGGAAGTTCTCAGAATCCATTTTGTGCTTAGTGAGGTCTTCTACGTCGACAGGACGGAAAGTTCCTAGTCCAACATGTAGCGTGATGGGATTGATATCTACGCCGACAATCTCCAGTCTCTTCATGATCTGCTTCGTGAAGTGAAGACCTGCCGTTGGAGCGGCTACCGCACCTAATTTCTGAGCGTAGATGGTCTGGAATCTTTCACGATCCTCAGGCTCAGCGCTTCTTTTGATCTCTTTGGGAAGAGGAGTCTCACCCAAACGATCGATGGTCGCGTAAAATTCGTCTTCCGTTCCATCGAACAGGAATCGAATGGTTCGGCCTCTGGAAGTAGTGTTGTCAATGACTTCCGCCACCAACTCACCATCACCGAAATATAATTTATTACCGACACGAATCTTTCTCGCCGGATCCACCAAAACGTCCCATAGGTTCATGTCCTTGTTCAGTTCCCTCAAAAGGAAAACTTCAATTTTGGCTCCGGTCTTTTCTTTGTTTCCATACAACCTCGCAGGAAAGACCTTCGTATCATTAAGGACCATCATGTCACCATCTTCGAAATAGTCAACAATGTCCTTGAAGGTTTTATGCTCAAATTTGCCACTTTCGCGGTGGACAACCATCAAACGAGATTCGTCTCTGTTTTCGGTTGGATATAGCGCAATATGACTTGAAGGAAGTTCAAACTTGAATTCAGAAAGCTTCATAGTTTGTTATTTCGAAAGTAAAATGACGGGTACTGAAATAAATTAAGTCCGCAAAGTTAGCAAATAGTTTCGTTTTGAGGACATAATATTGTAATTCACTTCTACTAAACCAAAAAGGCTTTGATCGTTATCAAATTAATCATCGAAAGTTTTGTCTTCGCGTTCACCGCATTGAAGTCAAATCTTTTGCGAACCACCCTCTCTTTATTAGGAGTTACCATCGGTATTTTCGCCATTATTGTTGTCTTTACGCTGGTTGATTCGCTCGAAAGAAGTATCAATGACAGTTTGAGCTTTCTTGGAAGAACCAACGTAGACATACGCCGGTTCCCGATCTCATTTGACGGTAACATGCCGTGGTGGGATTATTGGAGACGTCCATATTCAACCTATGAAGAGTATGAATTCCTTAGGGATAATCTTCAGAACGCAGAGGGAATTACCATTTTCGCCTTCAATTCGGTAACGCCAAAGTACAAAAACAACAGTTCCTCAGATATTACCCTGTTAGGCGTGGCCTATACACATGATGGGGTTTATAATGATTTTCCGGACCTTGATGGCCGGTACTTTACGCTGGAAGAATGTCAAAGTGGTAGAAATGTGGCCATTATTGGTAACCGTACCAGAAAGGAAGTATTTGAAAAACTGGATCCTATAGGACGCCAAATCAAAATTAAAGGCCAGAAATTTACCGTGATTGGGGTTGTTCCTGAACAAGGGGCAGGTCTGTTAGGTGAAACGAGCAAGGACGAAAATATCTGGATCCCTTTCAAATCCTTCTCAAGGATCAATTACATCGGGACAGGTGCTGGTCGAGGCATTGAACCCTACATCACCGTCAAAGGCCTGGAAAGTGACATTGGCCTGGTGAAAATAGAATATGAGCTCAAAGGACTTGTTAGGAAGATCAGGGGCTTGCGACCAAAAGAGAATGACAACTTTGCAATCAATCGTCAGCAGGCTATTCTCAACCAGATCGGAAGTTTCTTCGATGTGCTGAGCACCGGAGGCTGGTTGATTGGTGGTTTTTCCATCTTGATCGGGGGATTCGGTATTGCCAATATCATGTTCGTTTCCGTCAGAGAACGCACCAACATCATTGGCATCCAGAAATCACTAGGAGCTAAGAATTACTTTATCCTTTTCCAGTTTTTGTTTGAGTCAATCTTTTTGGCGGTGATCGGAGGAGGGGTCGGACTGTTGCTGGTCTATGGCGTAACGTTCATCCCGTTAGGATCGCTGGAGTTGAGTTTGAGTGTTAAAAACATTGTACTTGGAGTAGGAGTCGCAGGCTTCATAGGAATGGCTTCCGGGATCATCCCAGCAGCCATTGCTGCGAGATTAGATCCTGTGATTGCGATCAGGACGCAGTAGGAAAAAACAAAAGTGTTGCATTTAGCTTGCTTCTTACGCTGGCTCCTCCAGACAGACAAGCATACAAAAAAGAGGACATCACATCGTGATGTCCTCTTTTTTTATTCGTGCGAGATCTAAAGCTTATGCCTCTTCTGGCTCACCCTTGATTGCTGCTTTAATTTTGGTTTCCAATTCTTCCATCAACTCAGGATTGTCCTCGATCAATTCCTTGACCGCATCTCTACCTTGTCCTAGTCTGTCACCATTATAGGAGAACCAAGAGCCGGATTTCTGGATAATATTAAGTTCAACTCCCATGTCCAGGATCTCGCCCACTTTGCTAATCCCCTTGCCGTACATGATGTCAAATTCGATTACCTTAAATGGAGGAGCTACTTTGTTTTTCACCACTTTAACCCGGGTTCTGTTACCCAGGATATTGTCTGCAGACTCTTTGATCTGACCAATTCTTCGAATGTCCAGTCGTACAGAAGCGTAGAATTTAAGGGCATTACCACCCGTAGTAGTCTCTGGATTTCCAAACATCACGCCGATCTTCTCGCGAAGCTGGTTGATGAAGATGCAGGAACAACCGGTTTTATTGATGGTACCTGTTAGCTTTCTAAGTGCCTGAGACATCAACCTGGCCTGAAGTCCCATCTTGCTGTCTCCCATTTCGCCTTCTAGTTCGCCACGGGGTACAAGCGCAGCTACCGAGTCAATGACGATGATGTCGATAGCGCCTGACCGGATCAAGTGCTCTGCAATTTCCAATGCCTGCTCACCATTATCAGGCTGGGAAATCAATAGGTTTTCGGTATCGATCCCTAATTTTTCAGCATATATTTTATCGAATGCATGCTCCGCGTCAATGAAGGCCGCAAGCCCTCCCTTTTTCTGAGCCTCTGCAATACAATGCATGGCCAGGGTGGTTTTACCTGAAGATTCTGGTCCGTAAACCTCAATGATCCTTCCTCTGGGAATGCCACCTACGCCGAGCGCAACATCCAGACCCAAAGATCCTGTGGGGATTACAGGAATGTCGAGAATTTTTTCATCACTCAATTTCATTATGGTACCCTTACCATAAGTCTTTTCGAGTTTATCGATGGTGATCTGTAAAGCCTTTAGTTTTTCATTCGTATCTGCCATGGTGTTTGTTGTTGCGTTTAAGGTTCCAAATTTCAACCCTCGAAGTTACTGCAAGCCTAACCTATCGGGGAAGCATTCGTGATGAAAACCTCTAACTAATTTAGTTAGCAAATATAAATGAAAAACTAATTTATTTAGTAATTCACTAAGATCTTTATAAATAGGCTGGAATCAGGCCTTGCGCGCCGAAAGGAATTCCTTTCGCTTTTGCAGCAAATAGATGATCCATATGCCTAACGCGGTACCGATTGGAAATTTGAACAACAAAAGGACTGCAGGAATCCATACCAATCGCATGGCCCATTCTTTTTCTTTTACCAGACCTACACCGCTGGCAATGAAGAGTGCACCTGAAGCGAGATAAGCAATAGGAAAATAATAGAACAGTCGGAACGGACCATCACGGAAGAAAGGCCAGTGCCGGGTGTCTAGATGCCAGGTGACATGATCGTGCCACCAATCGGATTCAACCATGAAATTGAGGACGTTCCAGGAAAATATGGATACTGGAATGGTTAGAAAACCAAGGATGATCAGGATCTTCCCAGCGATTTTCAGGTGATGAAGAGAGTTATCTACTTGCATGACTTTGAGTTTTTGGTGATGATACAACCGCCATACGGTTATGGAAGTTACTATGCATTGCAAGGTAATATACGATCAAGAGTAGTGCAAGGGTTTCAAAATCTTATCAATGATTACGTAAATGTTAAGTGTTGCTTAAAAAAATGATAACTCTTTAATTTGAGCTTTTCGGTCTGCTTTGTCATTTCAGTTAGTCTTGTGTTTAGATTTCGGAAGTGTGATAATTTTCTTAGCTTTCAAGATATAATTCCATAAAGCACTTCCTTTTTAATGGAACATACAGAGATGGGTAAAGTCAATCAGAAAGTCCTCGTTGTGGATGATGAATCAGACATCCTCGAATTATTAAAGTATAATTTGTCGAAGGAGGGGTATGATGTAAAAACTGCGTCGAATGGCATCAAAGGAGTGGAAGTGGCCAAATCTTTTGTGCCAGACCTGATCCTGTTGGATATCATGATGCCAAAGCAGGATGGAGTTGAAACCTGTCGGCAGATCCGTGAAGTCCCTGAATTGGCGAATGTATTCGTGATTTTCCTGACAGCCCGTTCCGAAGAGTATTCCGAAGTGGCTGCTTTTGAAATGGGAGCTGACGACTATATCACCAAACCCATCAAGCCTCGGGCATTGATGAGTAGGATCAATGCTTTGTTCAGAAGGGAATCCAAAAAGAAGAAAGATTCACAAAAGATCATGATCGGTGATCTGGAGGTAGATCGTTCCAGCTATACTGTGATCCTTGGAGATCAAAAGATCAATCTACCCAAGAAAGAATTTGAATTGCTCTATTTCCTGGCTCAGAATCCTGGTAAAGTATTCAGTCGCGATGAATTGCTAAAGAACATCTGGGGAACGGATGTGTATGTGCTCGCTCGTACGGTGGATGTACATATTCGTAAAGTGCGTGAAAAGATCGGGGATGGATATATCTCGACGGTCAAAGGAGTGGGATATAAATTTGATATTGGTTAATTCAATATGATCCTGAACTCACGAGCGCTGGCCTTGTTGTTGGCACTGAGTATTTCAGTGATCACATCCGCTTTTCTTTCTTTATTGCCCTCGATTTCCACTACAGCTCTAATCGTATCCTTCGCACTTTCTTTTTCTTCCTCTTATATACTCGTGAGGTTAGTACTGGAGTTTATATTCTTTAAGGAGATTACAAGCATTTATGAAGCCCTGGATAAAATCCGCAGCGAGGAGCTGTCCCCTATCTTGAGTAGAAGCCGGAATGCGGTAAATCCACTGAGACTGATCAATAAGGGAATTGAATCTTATGCCAGAACTAAACAACGTGAGATCGCTGAACTAAAGGAAATGGAAGCCTTTCGGCGGGAGTTCATTGCCGATGTTTCACATGAGCTAAAGACACCCATATTTGCTGCGCAAGGATTTGTGCATACCTTATTAGATGGTGCGGTAGAGGATAAGAAAGTCCGCACGAAGTTTTTGAAGAAAGCAGCCAAGAGTCTCGACGGCCTTGACATTCTGGTTCAGGACTTGCTCACCATTTCACAGATGGAGACAGGAGAGATTAAGATGCATCCGGAAGATTTCAATATCGAAGAAATGATCAAAGAGGTGCTTGATCAGGTGGACGGCAAAGCAGAGAAGCGAGAGATTGATATAGAGTTACAACATCTGGATGTGCCGCTTTATGTATTGGCTGATTATCAGCGTATTTATCAAGTCATGACCAATTTGGTCACCAATGGGATCAAGTATTCTAAAAAAGGAGGTACGGTCAAAATATTCTTTGAGCAAGAAGATGAGCATGTCACTGTTTTTGTTCAGGACAAGGGGTTAGGAATTCCTGAAGAAGATATTGGACGCATCTTTGAGCGTTTTTATCGGGTAGATAAAAGCCGAAATAAGGGAAAAGGAGGAACAGGTCTCGGTCTGTCCATTGTTAAGCATATCCTCGAAGGTCACGATTCTAAGATCGAAGTTGAGAGTGAAGAGGGTGTAGGTTCAAAATTCTGGTTTAAGTTGCGGCTCGGTAAAGTGCCGGAATATGAGCTACTCAACGAAGACGATGACTAATCCCCTCAAGGGAAAGAAATTTGCGGACCTGATCGTCCACGAGGACGAAGACTTTATTGTGATCAACAAGCCTCCATTTGTATCCACGCTGGAAGATCGCAACGATTCACAGAATATTTTAAACCTGGCCCGACAATACCATGAGGAAGCTAAGGTTTGTCACCGATTAGATAAGGAGACTTCCGGGCTATTGGTAATTGCCAAACACCTGGATGCTTATAAATATTTTTCAAAGCTGCTGGAACAGCGGGATGTGCATAAGCTCTACCATGCGATTATAGCCGGCTGTCACGAGATTGATGAAGAAGAGCTGGACTTTCCGATCTATACCAGTTCCACACGATCCAGAGTCGATCCCAGGCAAGGCAAGCCTTCGGTTACACTGATCAAGACCATACATATATATAAGGCCCACACGTTACTGGCGTGCATGCCCTTCACTGGAAGAATGCACCAGATCCGGGTCCATTTATCGCACATCGGACTGCCAATTGCGGGTGATGAGTTCTATGGAGGCGACCCGATTTACCTTTCTCAAATCAAAAAAGGATATAAATCCGGCAAATTTGTAGAAGAGAAGCCGTTGATCCCAAGAATGGCGTTACATGCCCAAAAGTTGATTTTTGAAGCCCCAGGAGGTAAAAAATTGCAATTAGAAGCGCCATATCCCAAAGATTTCACGGCAACTTTGAATCAATTTGCAAAAAACTTGTAGTATCCGTACGGACTGCTTTGGTTTTACAAATAGAAAATTCTATTTTTGTGTCCCTTTTTCAAGGAGGGCTTTCATCAAGAGAATAAAAAGTAAGTTTTGGATACTTTAAGTTATAAGACCATATCGGCGAACAAGGCCACTGCCAACAAAGGGTGGGTTGTTGTAGATGCTGAGGCAAAAATTCTGGGTCGGGTAGCGAGTGAAGTTGCGAAAATGATTCGCGGCAAGCACAAGCCGAACTTTACCCCGCATGCAGATTGTGGTGACAATGTCATTGTGATCAACGCGGACAAATTAAGATTGACCGGCAAGAAATGGACTGACAAAGTTTATGTTCGTCACACGGGTTATCCTGGAGGACAAAGAACTCAGACTCCTCTTGAGGTTAAGAATAACAAATCCGCCACCATTCTGGTAGAAAGAGCGGTGAGAGGTATGCTTCCTAAAAACAGATTGGGAAGACAGCTTTTCAAAAATCTGTATGTATACGAAGGTGCAGAGCATCCACATGAGGCTCAGACTCCTAAAGAAGTAAAACTATAAGTTGATGGAAGTAATTAATACCGTCGGTAGAAGAAAGACCTCCATTGCCCGGGTCTATTTCCAAAGTGGCAAAGGAGAGATCGTGATCAATGGCAGAGATCTGAGCAATTACTTTCCTTCAGAAGTGCTTCAAATCATTGTGAAGCAGCCTTTAGTAAAGGTGGAAGAGGATGGTAATTTCGACATCAAAGTAAATGTTGATGGCGGCGGACTTAAAGGTCAGGCAGAAGCCATTCGACTTGGGATTTCAAGAGCATTGGTAGCTACCAATGAGGAGCACAGACCTTCATTGAAATCCGAAGGATTCCTTACCAGAGACCCTAGAATGGTTGAGCGTAAGAAATACGGTAGAAGAAAAGCGAGAAGAAGATTCCAATTCAGCAAACGATAATAGATCGATGGCAAAAATTACTACACAGGAATTATTGGATGCCGGTGTTCACTTTGGACACCTGACCAGAAAATGGAACCCACAGATGGCTCCATATATTTTCATGGAGAAAAATGGTATCCATATCATTGATCTCAATAAAACACTTAAAAACCTGGAAGATGCAGCTCAGGCAATGAAAGGCATCGTACGTTCAGGCCGAAAAGTGATGTTCGTTGCGACGAAGAAGCAAGCGAAAGAGGTAGTTGAGAACGAAGCGAAGCGATTGAAAATGCCTTACGTGACCGAAAGATGGTTAGGTGGCATGCTGACCAACTTCTCTACGATCAGAAAATCGTTGAAGAAAATGGCTTCTATCGATAAGCTGATGAAAGATGAAGCTTACAGCAACCTGGCGAAGAGAGAGCGATTGATGATCGGTCGTGAGCGTGAGAAGTTGGAAAAAGTGTTGGGTGGTATCGCAGACTTGAACCGATTGCCTGCTGCACTTTTCGTGATCGATATCAAGCGTGAGCACATCGCTGTTTCTGAAGCCCAGAAATTGAATATCCCAGTTTTCGCAATGGTGGATACCAACTCTGATCCTAACCAGGCAGATTATCCTATCCCTGCAAATGATGATGCTTTCAAATCAATCCAATTGATTACGCAGTACATCGGTAGCATCCTGGATGAAGGCCTTCAGGAAAGAAAGAAAGACAAGGAATCTGCTCAACAAGAGCAAGCCGAAGCGGAAAAAAGAGAATTGGACGAACAGTCCGCCGAATAACCTTCATTCTATAGGTAAACGGTATAAATAGATTAAACACCCGTTCCGATAGACATTGGAACGGGTGTTTGATTTTTGTCAATAAACCATTCTATAAAGCATATAATCAAATGGCAATTAGCGCTAAAGATGTAAACAAACTCCGACAGATGACCGGAGCAGGTATGATGGACTGCAAGAAGGCATTGGTCGAGGCTGATGGCGATTTCGACAAGGCGATCGAATTTCTTCGCAAGAAAGGGCAGAAAGTAACTAACGCCCGTGCAGATAGAGAAACTACCGAAGGTGTTGTTTTCAGCAAAGTAAGTGCGGAAGGTAACAAGGGTATCCTGGTTTCATTTTCTTGTGAGACCGACTTTGTTGCTAAAAACGATGATTTCATGAGCCTCGGACAGGCGATCACTGACGTGGCTTTCGCTGAGTCTCCTGCTGATGTCGATGCTTTGAAAGCAATGACCATCGATGGTCAGGCTATTTCTGAGAAAATTGTAGAAGCGACTGGTAAAATTGGCGAGAAATTAGAAATCTCTGCCATGGAAGTACTGGAAAGCGAAGCTGTTGTTCCTTACATCCACTCTAATAAGAAATTGGGTGTACTTGTTGGTTTGACTAACACAAATGGGTCTGACGTGGTGGAAGCTGGTAAAGACGTAGCAATGCAAATTGCTGCCATGAAGCCTATCGCTGTGGACAAAGACGGTGTGGATTCTGCTACAGTTGAGAAAGAGATCGAAATTGGAAAAGAGCAAGCACGACAGGAAGGAAAGCCTGAGCAAATCATCGAGAAAATTGCTCAAGGAAAACTTCAGAAATTCTTCAAAGAAAATACTTTGTTGAGCCAGGCGTTCGTGAAAGACAATTCAATGAACGTGACTCAGTACCTGGATAGCGTTTCCAAAGGACTGACCGTCTCGGAATTCAAAAGAGTTCAAATCGGATAATCGCCGATCAATCAAATATCAAAAAGCGGTTCCGATAACGGACCGCTTTTTTTGTTTATAACCATTCAAAACACATTTTCATATGGCAATTACTGCGAAAGAAGTAGACAAGCTTCGAAAAATGACCGGTCTGGGTATCATGGACTGCAAAAAGGCACTTGTTCAGTCGGAAGGTGATTTTGAACAGGCGATTGAGATCCTTCAAAAAAAGGGTGAGAAAATTACTGTCGGTCGTGAGGATCGGGAAACCAACGAAGGAGTCGTTTTTGCAAAAGTAAATGCGGGAGGTACGCGAGGAGTACTGGTGGCTTTCAGTTGCGAGACTGATTTTGTGGCTAAGAATGAAGATTTCCTGAGCCTTGGCCAGGAGATAGTTGAAGTGGCTTTTTCTGTGACTCCTGTAGATATTGATGCGTTGAAAGCCGTACCCATCGCTGGTCGAACGATTGCTGAAAAAATCGTAGAGGCTACCGGGAAAATTGGCGAGAAACTGTCCATCTCTGCTATGGAGTTACTGGAAGGTGAAGCAGTGGTTCCATACATTCACTCCAACAAGAAATTAGGCGTGTTAGTTGGTTTGAAGCATGCCAACGGTGCAGAAGTTTCTGAAGCGGGAAAAGACGTAGCCATGCAAATTGCATCGATGAACCCAATCTCCGTTGATAAAGGTGACGTAGATGCATCGCTTGTGGAGAAGGAAATTGAAATCGGTAAAGAGCAAGCACGTCAAGAAGGAAAGCCTGAGCAAATCATTGAGAAGATCGCTCAAGGTAAGCTTCAGAAATTCTTCAAGGAAAATACCTTGTTGAATCAGGCGTTCGTGAAAGATAGTTCAATGAACGTGACCCAGTACCTGGATAGCGTTTCTAAAGGGCTAACCGTTTCTGCATTCAAAAGAGTCCAGATAGGGTAAGCTTTAGCGAATATTGTCAAGTTGGGCGCCCGGCTAGGAATTTTTTCTACTTAAGTTTTTTTACGTTGAAAAAATACCGGGTGCCCGACTAGGGTATCTCTTTGGCGATTTTCATTTGTTTTTCAAGATGAACAGTCGTCGAGGATTTACATGGCGAGAAATATTCCGACCAGACAGCTTATACCTTTTTTGATAAAACCCACCCGATTTACGTAGGAAAGCTGATACAATCCTTGCCGAATGCGGTATGCTTAAGGTGTTTGGGTATCTTTATTCTCTCAAAACACTTAAAAACACACGATGATGAGAACGCTACTACTCACTTTTCTGGTGCTCATTCAGTTTGGAGTATTTGCTCAACAACGATTGACAGTCAAGACCAATCCATTGTATTTGTTAGAAAATAACAGGTATACCATGCCACTGGACATGGAATATGCCTTTGGGAAATTTAGTGTCCAGGCAGGGCAGATGTTGATGGTTTCCAAAGCAACCGGGTTAGGGTTAAGAGAGAACCTGAATTACTCCAAAACCAACTTGCAGTTGCGTTACTATTTGGATGGCATGTTTTCGGGAGGTAGTCTCGGATTTATTGGATTGCATGGGACCACCAGGAATTATGATTATTTAAGTAAGCGTGGATCTTACATCAGCGGAGGAGGAAGAAATGTAAATTACCTAAATTCAATTGTTGAAACTCAGAACTTTGGTGCCTATGCGATCTCAGGTGTGCAAATTCAATCCAAAAGCAATATCATTTTTGAATTTGTCATGGGATTTGGCATGCGTGAGGTGTCTATTCAGCACAATCCGGAGGAAATTACTTTTGTGGATTCATTAGATCCGTTTCTTTTCGATGATTTCGAGCCGGAATGGCGTGAAGGAGCCAGAACAATACCAGGCATCCTCATTCAAATGAGATTTGGGTATGTGTTTATCGGAAATAAAAAGAAAGATAAGTAAGTAGCAGATGTAATTCTGTAATTAGCTTGTTAGGCTTCAACTGATGGTTATTACCGACCCGATTCGTGATTCCTTACCTTGATCTTTGGGTTCACTTCGAGCTTTTCTTTTTCCGGCTCTTCAATGATATCCCGGTCCAGAATCGGCTGACCTGCATCCACCCAGCAGGTATACCAGAAATCGCCGACCATTTTCACTGCAGCGCGCATGCGTCTTTCGACCATGCCACTGAGTTTGTCATGGTAAGCTTTTGAGAAGTCATAAGAATATACCCTAATAGTCGCTGAACCCCGTGTTTCGAAGGCGTATTTTTTGTCTTCACCCATTTTAATGGTCAATTGCTTTTCGAAAAGTAAAACTGAATCCAGTGCGTTGTTGGCATTAATGACGCCTTTCCATGCTTCCAATTGCGGATTGTCTAGATAAGTAGCTTTACCCACGAAGAAGTCGTATTCTTCAGAAAACAACTCCGGAAGGCGCGATTCCCAAAAACCATGAATGCCATATTGGTTGGTAAATTGGCCATTATAGTTTTCAGTCGTATGTAGGGGAACATTCGCATCGCCTACATAATGCCCTAGGTCCGCAGAGTATCGCAATACGCGTTCCAGATCTCTTTCTTTGAAGGCATCTGTGAGATTATAACGCACCCTGTTGATGTGCCAGGGTACTATGCCATATGCTTGAAGGGTATCTTCTGTGAATTTTTCTACAGCTTGTTTCCAGTATCTAGGCATGATGTCCAGGGCACTGTCTCCATATACATCCAGGTCAATGTAATGCCGGGGTGCCTCCAATGGATTGACATACCTGCGCATGTCCGGATTAACTGACTTTTCTACGATATACTGCACGTTTTGCTTGTAGAAGCCGATCATTTCAGGGGGAAGTGTGAATACGGCCAGGCGATTGATCTTTCGATGTGCGTGAAATCCCCAACGCATTTCTTTGCTTTCAAAAGCAGGAAAGGAGAAGCTCAGTAAAATGATCAAGAAGACAATGCTTTTGCGTTTCACAATTGCAGGGTATTTTATTGACAATTTCCGCTGGATTTATTGAATTTGCAATGGATTCTGAAAAAAGAGATACTTTCATTCTTTACTGCGAAAGAGTTTGGTTTTATCAAATGGTAGTATATCTTTGCGTTCCTTTTTAAGTAGAAGAGATAAAGATCAATGGCAAATCATAAGTCAGCACAAAAGAGGATTCGGTCAAATGCCGCTAAAGGAGCCCGTAACCGGTATCAACATAAGACCACTCGTACCTTTATCAAGAGATTGCGTCAATCTACAGAGAAATCTGAGGCGGAAGAGCTCTTAAAGCAAGTGACTGGAATGCTTGACAAGCTTGCTAAAAGAAACATCATTCACAAGAACAAGGCGTCTAACCTTAAGTCTAGCCTGACCAAGCATGTGAATGCACTCTCGTGATTGAGAGATTAAAAGGAAATTAACGAGGGCTTCGTGGTTGCGAAGCCCTTTTGTTTTGTATACCTTCGTGATATGCAAAACAACAATCTCACCATCAAGAAATGGGCGCCAGAGGACCGTCCACGCGAAAAACTCCTCTCCAAAGGCAAAAAAAACTTATCCAACGCGGAACTCATTGCAATTTTATTAGGCTCAGGAACAAAATCCCTGTCAGCATTGGATGTGGCCAGGAATATCCTGCAAGAAAACTCCAATAGCCTGAATGAATTAGCCCAGTTAGGCATTGCGGGCCTTAAACAATTCAAAGGAATTGGTGAAGCCAAAGCAGTGACCATAGTGAGTGCATTGGAATTAGGGAGGCGAAGGAAACCAGAAGATCGAAGGCTCAGGCCACGTCTTATGACGGCAGATGAAACATACGATTTCATGAAGGCTGACTTGCAGGACCTCAAACATGAGGAGTTTTGGGTGATCCTATTACGACGGAACCATGAAGTGATCAATAAATATCTGGTCAGCAGTGGCGGAGTTTCCGGGACTTTAGTTGATCCTAAATTGATCTTTAAGCGGGCAGTGGATGAATTAGCAGCAGCAGTCATTTTGGTGCATAATCACCCTTCAGGCAATAGACGTCCCAGTCAGGCAGATGTCCGTTTAACCCGGAAAATACAAGAAGCAGGCAAGTTGTTGGATGTTTCTGTGCTCGATCACCTTATTTTTACCGATGAAGCTTTTTTTAGCTTTTCGGATGAAAAAATGATGTGCTATTGAGCAACTTTGAGCTGCCCTCAGCGCTTAATGCTATATGCGAAAGAAAATAACTTATGTCCTCGTTCCTGTAATTCTGGTATTGGTCTGGTTGAGCTTTACCGGAGAAGGTGTCGAGGCGTATTTAAAGCAGGTTCAGGAAACCATTGATGATCGTGTGAAGTATTTACGGACGAGTGAGTCTTCTCCGTTTCGTCAATACAACGAACCCTTTAAGGAACCTAGTTATTTTCCAATTGACGCCAGTTATCGGGTCAATGCTACAGTGGAGCGCATCCAAAAACGGAACATAGTCACTTTGCCTAATAGTAATTCAGGCGTTGAAACCTATGAAGAATTTGCCTGGCTCAATTTCACCTTAAATGGAGAACGGCAAAGGCTATTGGTATTAAGGCCTGCCGGATTCGGTGCAGTGAAAGTCCTTTTCCTGGCTTTTACCGATGAAACAAGCGCTGATCTGACCTATGGTGGAGGAAGATATCTAGATATAGAGATCGGTAAATCTGATAAAGTAGTACTTGATTTTAACCTGGCTTACAATCCCTATTGCGCCTATACGGATCAGTATTCGTGTGCCTTGCCTCCGAGGGAGAACCAACTTTCTGTGGCTGTTAATGCAGGAGAAAAGAATTTCCACTGATCGGCCCTGATTTTCAAGAGTGTACTCCCGTACACATTGTATATTTTTGCCGACTAACTTTTGAACAGGTTTAGATCATTATGAAAATTTCTCACAACTGGCTTACTGATTTCATCGAGCTGGATCAACCAGCTTCGGAGATTGCAGATGCGTTGACGCAGACAGGTCTGGAAGTAGAAGGAGTGGAAACTGTGGAAAAGATTCCCGGTGGTTTGAGGGGCTTGGTCGTAGGAGAAGTGAAAACCTGCTCCCAACATCCCAATGCGGATAAGTTGAGTGTGACTACAGTGGATATTGGTGGAGAAGCACTTTCTCCAATTGTTTGTGGTGCGCCGAATGTAGCTGCCGGACAAAAGGTGATTGTGGCTCCGGTCAACACTATGATCTATCCCGCTTCAGGAGAACCATTCAAAATAAAAAAAGCCAAGATCCGGGGAGAGGCTTCTGCGGGGATGATCTGTGCAGAAGATGAAGTTGGTTTAGGGACTGATCATGACGGGATCATGGTGTTGGATACAGATCTTCCTAATGGTACGCCTATCACCGAATTATTTGATTCGGGAGAAGATACAGTTTATGAAATCGGCCTTACGCCTAATAGAGGAGATGGTGCTTCACACTTTGGTGCGGCCAGAGATCTAAAAGCTTTTTTTAAGCGTCCTATCACCTTTCCTGAATTAAAAGATTTGAAAATCAGTGAGGACTCACCGATCACTGTTGAAGTAGAAAATACGGACGCCTGCCCTCGTTACACGGGGATAACCATCCGAGGCGTAAAAGTCAGCCCTTCACCGGATTGGTTGCAATTCCGCTTGAGAGCGATTGGATTGACACCTATCAATAACCTGGTTGATATTACTAATTATGTCCTTCATGGCTTGGGGCAGCCTTTGCATGCCTTTGATGCGGATAAGATTCTCGGTGGAAAAGTCATCGTGAAGATGTTGGATCAGGGATCCAAGTTCACAACCCTGGATGAGGTAGAGCGATCACTGGACGCTTCAGATCTCATGATCTGCAATGCTAAAGAAGGGATGTGTATTGCCGGCGTTTTTGGAGGTATGGAATCTGGTATTACTGAGGAAACCACCAGTGTCTTCATAGAGAGTGCTTATTTCGCTCCTGATTACATACGTGCCTCAGCGCAAAGGCACGGCCTAAGTACTGATGCTTCTTTTCGATATGAAAGAGGGACAGATCCTGAGATTACAGTCAATGCTTTGATTTATGCTACCAACCTGATTCTGGAGTTGGCTGGAGGTCAGGTGGCTTCGGACATCATTGATATTTATCCGAATCCGGTTCCTCCCCAAACCATCAATACTAATTACCAAAAGTTTGAGTGGCTGATCGGTAAAAAGATCCCGAACGATGAGATTGATCAAATCCTGGCCGATCTTGATATCCAGGTGAAAGCATCTGATGGCGATAAGATGACCGTGGAAGTTCCTGCTTATCGTAGCGACGTGACCCGCCCCGCAGATCTAGTAGAAGAAGTGCTGCGTATCCATGGGATCAATAGTGTGGACATTGACGACTCATTTTCTGCTGATTTCCTGGCGGAATTCAATGAAATGGAGCCGTATAAGGTTCAGGAGGAATTGTCATATTACCTTGCTGGTGCTGGTTTTCATGAAATAGTGACCAATTCTTTGACCAACCCTGAATATCAGGAAAAACTCGGTTTAGGTGGCGCTTCGGTTGAGATCCTAAATAAGTCCAGCGAAGAGCTGGGAATCATGAAGACTGATCCGCTTTATACGGGATTGGAAGTGGTAAGGCACAACATCAACAGAAGGCAGACGAATTTGAGCCTGTTTGAGTTCGTTAGAACTTATGAACGACTAGAAGAAAAATTCCGTGAATCAGAATGGCTCACTTTATACCTCACTGGAGGTCAGGAAGAATCATGGATGTATGAAAAGGCCGGTTACTATAGTTTCCATCACGTGGTAGGTGTGGTAAACACCTTATTTAATAAAGTGAACATCAAACGAGTGGCGAGTGTCCCGCTCATGGAAAATAAAGTTTTTCAATATGGCATCTCACTGCAAGTCAACAATCAGGAATTGGCACAAATCGGTGCGGTGAAAAGAGACATCCTGTCCTATTATCAAATTGATCAGCAAGTATTTTTTGCAAAGATCAATTGGAAGAAATTGTTGAAGCTGGCTACCAAAAAGATTGAGTTTCAGCCCATGTCGAAATACCCGGAAGTGCGCCGGGATCTTTCACTTTTGCTGAATAAGTCGACGACTTTTAGCGAGATCAGAGAAATTGCTTTCAAGTCTGAGAAAAAATTGCTAAATAGGGTTAACGTATTTAGTGTCTATGAAGGGAAGAACATCGATGCGGATAAAAAAGCCTATGCCATCAGCTTCCATTTACAAGATCTGGAAAGGACTTTGACTGACAAACAGATTGATAAAGTGATGAATAATCTGATGCGAAGGTTTGAACAGGATCTAAATGCGGTGATAAGAAAATAAAATGAGCAACGAGAACCTGAAACAAGAACTGGCGACGCTTGAAAGAAAGGTTAAGTTATTGATTAGTGAACATCAAAAACTTAAAGATGAACTCGTTACTTCAAAACGCGAAAATGATCAACTAAAGTCCGAATTGAGCGTCAAACAGGGGGAGGTCTCCAACTTTCAAAATAAGTTTAAAATTAGTAAACTTGTAGGCAACATGGTGGTCGAGAAAGAAGACACCAAGGAATTGAAAGTAGTACTTGACGAATATATTAAGGAGATAGATAAGTGCATTGCCCATTTGGGTGAAGCCTGATTTTTGAATGGCTGAATTATCCATTAAACTTAGAATTGGTAACAGAGAATACCCGATGCGGGTAAAATCTGAAGATGAAGAGCGGATAAGAAAGGCTGGTAAAATACTTAACGACAAGGTTAAAAAATATAGAGAGCAATTTGGTATTGATGATAATCAGGATCTTTTGGCGATGGTCGCTTTTGATTGCCTGATTGAAAAAATGAAGAATGAAGAGCAGGCTGGTAGTGTTGATGAAGTTTCTACCCAACAACTCGCCAAGCTTAACCAGATGATTTCTAACGCACTCTGACCCCACTTTCACTTTCTGGGTATTCTATGACCACTCATTAACCATAAAATGAGATGGACATAATCTATATTGTAATAGGCGTTTTTGCTGGTTTAGTAGCCGGATTTCTGATAAGTAAGTTTTTGCAGGACAAGCTTTTCCGAACCAAAATCACAGCTGCTGAGGAAAAAGGAGACCTTATTTTAAAGGAAGCCCAACTGGCAGCGGAAAACATCAAGAAGGACAAGATCCTTGAAGCCAAGGAGAAGTACATCAAACTGAAGGCAGATTACGAAGAGGAACACAACCGGAAAAAGAACCAGATCATTACCAACGAGAATAAAATCAGGCAGCGTGAGTCTAATCTTTCAAAGCAGATTGAAAAGAACAAGCGCGCTGAGGCTGAGTTGGAGTCCATGAAAGAGAATGTCTCAGCTCAGATGGAGATTGTAAAGAAGAGGAAAGACGAGTACGAGAAATTGAAAGGTCAGCAAGTGGCTACCCTCGAAAAGATATCTAACCTTACGGCAGATGAGGCCAAGTCTCAATTGGTAGAAGCACTCAAGGATGAGGCTCGAACAGATGCCACGGCTCATATCAAAGAGATTGTGGAAGAGGCGAAGATGACTGCTACTAAGGAAGCGAAGAAGATCGTTCTTCAGACCATTCAGCGTACGGCTACTGAGCATGCGATTGAAAATTGTGTATCTGTCTTCAACATCGAGAGTGATGATATCAAAGGTAAGATCATCGGTCGAGAAGGAAGAAACATCCGAACGTTGGAGTCTGCCACAGGAGTAGAGATCATCGTAGACGACACACCGGAAGCCATTATCATTTCAGGGTTTGATCCTGTGCGCCGCGAGATTGCAAGACTGTCCTTGCATCGATTGGTGCAAGACGGTAGAATCCACCCGGCAAGGATTGAGGAGATCGTCAATAAGACCACCAAGAACATTGAAGAAGAGATTGTTGAAATTGGTGAACGGACCGTCATTGATTTAGGGATCCATGGCTTACATCCTGAACTGATCAAAATGGTCGGTCGAATGAGGTTCCGTTCTTCTTACGGGCAGAACTTGCTACAACACTCAAGGGAAGTGGCCAAACTGTGTGCGACGCTGGCGTCTGAATTGGGTCTGAATTCGAAGTTGGCGAAACGTGCCGGATTGCTTCATGATATTGGTAAAGTATGGCCAGAAGAACCAGATACGCCACACGCGATCCTGGGTATGGAACTGGCTAAGAAATACAAAGAGAACAAGGAAGTGTGCAATGCAATTGGCGCACACCACGATGAAATCGAGATGACTTCAATGCTTTCTCCGATCGTGCAGGCTTGTGATGGAATTTCTGGAAGTCGACCAGGTGCAAGGAGAGAAGTGATGGAGTCTTACATCAAACGACTAAAAGAGCTGGAGTCATTGGCCCTCAATTTTGAAGGAGTTAATAAATGCTATGCGATCCAGGCAGGCCGTGAGTTACGCGTGTTGGTGGATGCTGAGCATGTTACCGACCAGCAGGCCGGAGACTTGTCGTTCAATATTTCGCAGAAGATAGAGAAGGACATGCAGTATCCGGGTCAGATCAAGGTGACGGTGATCCGGGAGACCAGGTCTGTGGCGTTTGCGAAGTAATTGTAATTAAATCCCCTGGCCTGCCTTGCCGTAGGCAGGCTTTCAAGCACCCCTTTTGGATAAAGGGGATTTGGTCCAACATCAATTAAGAGATTCTACAAACTATCAAAATCCTCCACAAACGCAGAGTAATGGAGATTCTTACCATCAGTAATTTGCTTATTCCCATCTTTTTCGACTGCAATTTTGTATGACTCAGGGTTGACGTAAACAGTCACGGGATTACCATCTTTATTCAGGCTAAAAACGATAATGTGCTCACTTTGGTCCTTTTCTCTCAACCAAAACCGAGTATTGATGGCGGTTGATTGATCTAGAGACTCGCCTAGTTTTTGAAGTGCAGGAAAGAAAAATAAGCGCAAATGGTTATGTAAGTCCCGTTTGAAATAGGATCCTCTTTTGAATCGTTGGTAGATCGCCAGTATGGCCATTCCTACACTTAAAACTCCCATGTACCAGGATTGGGTTACGATGGCAACAATCAGGTTGAATGCCGCAAAGACCCAAAGCATAAGGATGGCCTTTTTTAACATCTGGGTGGTCTTATCGATAAGCACATCATATTGAACCGGTCCCTCCAAAAACTTGATCCATTCTGACAGGGTTTTGGTATCCTCAAGATCCTTTTCTGTCAAAAACCTTTTTTGTTGTGCGGAGAGTGTCTGGTACACTTCCATAGCCTGTCGTCCGGAATTCATGATTTAGTCGTGAGTGATTGTTCAATAAAGATAGTGAATTGATTTGTGGTTTCTTAGATTACACCGTCAACTCAATCAGATTGCCTTCAGGGTCGGCGATCACGCTTTCATAATAGCCGTCACCGGTTGTTCTGGGCTTACCTACAATTGGAATACCCACTGCTTGCATTTTTTGAGTGAATTGATCAACTGCCCTTTTTGAGCCAAGCGATAAAGCAATGTGAGCCAATCCCATGATCTGACCTTTATGATTGTTTTCCTCAATGTTTGACTTTTGCATGATTTCAATGCGCGCTCCAGCTCCCAGGGTCAGGAAATAAGACTTGAAGCCTTTTGTCTTGTTTTCGTATCTGTCTCCAGATGTCGCATCGAAGTATGTTTCGTAAAAGCCTTTGACGCTTTCCAGGTCCTCAACCCAATAGGCGACGTGCTCAATGCGTATTTTCATGAATGAAGATCAGTTTTTTTAAGTGTACGGTATAAGCGCCAAATATGCTCGTTTTCGAGCAAACCATTTCCCTTTAGAGTTGTTTAACTATCTGACTTACAGTTTTTTATTATTTGTGGTATTATTATTGGCAGTAGGTCAATGCCATAGAACCTATGATGTTTTTCAATCACATAAAAGTAGCGTATCGACTTTTGTTGCGAAACAAGTCTACCTCGTTCATTCATATGATCGGGTTATCGGTAAGCTTAGGTGTGATTGGGATCATCATGGCCTTCATTAGATATGAGACGGCTTTCGATCAATTCCATCAGCAACACGAAGAAGTGTTCCGGATTGCCGGAAGCTACGTGCAGGGCGGAACTGATCGGAATGATTGCGCGCTTACCAATTATCAACTTGCCCCTTACTTAGCCACTAAATTGGAATCCTCCATAGTGGACGTTGCGAGAGTTCAAAACGGTGAAGCAACCATTCGCTTAGGTGAAAATTACTTTTTCGAGGAGGATATTTTTTACGTCGATCCTGCCATTACCCAGGTGCTTCATTTTGATGTGCTGGATGGAACTGCGAATCTCACTTCTCCGAATCAGGCGATGATTTCCCGAGATATGGCCATCAGGTATTTTGATTCCCTGGAGGTGACTGGTCAATTTTTGGAAGTCGACGAACGATCTTTGCAAATTGTTGGGGTATACGAATATTCATCTCAATCTCATCTTTCACCTCAGATGTTGATCACGCTTGAAACGGTAGAATCAGAATATTCACAAGCCATTCAGACGAACTGGAGTGCGATTTCACATTACACCTATCTGCGGCTGGCTCCCGGAGTGAGTGAAACACAATTTGAAGAACAATTAACGGAAGAGATCCCGAATTTCTATCCGTATGACAATCCTCCGGAATATCAGCTCCAGCCTGTTGCATCTGTCCATCTGTCGTCCGATTTGAGTTACGAAATAGAGGTCAATGGGAACTGGTCCAATTTGTACTACCTCGCTGGGGCCGCCTTGTTGATTTTGATCATCGCCAGCATCAATTACATCAATATTACCTCGGCCAGTGCGCTGAAGCGAGCCAAGGAAATTGGTGTGAAAAAAGTATTCGGGTTTGGAAAAGGAAAGATCATTGGCCAATTCCAGATTGAAGCCATTACGGCTGCATTGATTGCTTATGTATTATCACTGTTCCTTTCCGAGTGGTTACAAGTTCAATTGAGCAGAGAGCTTGATATCTACTTTGGAGAAAGTCTGTTTCAGGATCTGCAGTTGGCAATGATATTATTGATCATTGCAGTGGTACAAGGCATCATTGCAGGTAGTTTTCCACCATTGCTGCTGTTGCAAGTGGATATTGTTTCTTCCTTGAAAGGGAAGCTCGATTCCAATAGTCAGAAGTCTTCCTGGTCCATGCGCGACCTCATGGTCACGTTACAATTTTCCATTGCCATTGCTTTACTTATCATATCCGTCACCATCTTTCGACAAATGGAATTTATGGTGGAAAGCGACAAAGGGTATGATACGAAGCAATTGATCACAGTGGATCTGCAAACCAGAGAGTCTTCGGAAAACCACGAATTGATCAAAACCCGACTTGCCAGGATCCCAGGTGTAGTTGGGGTTGCAGCAACTGGTAACATGCAGACTGCCAGAATTGGAGGCTGGCGACCCTATCGACCGGATACCACCAGCGATAATATTACCATCCCGACCATTGTTATTGATGAGGATTATTTCTCAACCTTAGGAGTGACCATGTCGGAAGGCAGGGCTTTCAGTAAGGATTACCCTTCGGATGCAACCAGGTCCTACATCATCAACAGAAAGGCCCAGCAGTTGTTGGGAGGAGGTGGGAATCTCGATGCCTTTTTGCAAGGCTGGGCATTTACCGGAGAGAACTGGACGATGAAAGATGCCAAGATCATCGGAATTGTTGAAGATTTTCATTTCGCCTCCATGCATGATGAAATTCAACCTACCGTCTTTTCTCTGGCATCCGAAATCACTGCCAATCCATTTTGGTTGCTTATTCGCATTGAGGAGGGGAGAAATGAGGAGGTAATCGAAAATTTGTCAACAGCATGGTCAGAAATGACCCCCAATCGACCTTTTCAGTATGAATATGTGGATCAGGCATTGGCCGATCATTATTCACAAGAATTGAACCTGCTCCGTTTGATCACGCTCTTAGCCATCATAGGAATGGTCATTTCTTTGGTTGGATTATTAGGCCTTACCATGTTCATTATTCAAGGACGGATCAAAGAAATGAGCATTCGAAAAGTATTGGGTGCAAACCTGATACAGGTACTCAGATTGTTCCTGGGTAGGTTCGCTACATTAATTGTCATTGCCAACCTGGTAGCCTGGCCAATCGCCTTCATGATCAATTCGAACTGGCTGGAGAATTTTTCTTACCATGTGGACATTGGCTGGGTGTGGTATGGATTGGTCGGCCTGGCAGTACTGGCACTCGCTTTTCTGGCCATTTCCACCCTGGTGGTCAACGCGTCAAGACTCAATCCCGTTGATACACTTAAAGACGAGTGATCAATTAGCTATCTATTCGCTTCTTTCTGCTAAAAGTGATTGTAATTCACCGAACCTGATGTCTCTGCCAATGATCATTCCGATACTATCGATGAGGATATTATCAGGAATGGAATGAACTCAACCAATCAGGCGCAACCCTTAAGGGGCAATTAAATTTTCCTGCTCTAATAGCGCTTTACAACTGTCGATGATTGCTCGTCGACCTCTGTGGAATTCATTGGAGATTTTTTCCGTATCAGACCCGGTTGCGAAAGTTTTACCGTCTTTTTCTCTGACCGCAATGGGTTTATTTTCAAGAAAAAACTGCTCATGTGCCAACATCATATTATCTGAAAGGTCCATAGCGATTACATCTACGAGATTTGGAAAAGGCTACCCGTCCTTCAAATTGAAAATGTCCATTCAGCGAATAGGCAGTATCCATGTTTTTTCGTTTCCTGATCCATGAGTATCACCAGTGTGCTATCTGGCAGGCTTGGTATGTTTCTCTTGATTTCGTACCGGACATCACTTAGTTTTGGTCCATTGCAGCTTGCGCAAGTGAGTATCACGCATGTAATGGCAAAAAATGAGTACTTCATTAGTAGTGTCTTGTATATAGG
This sequence comes from Cytophagales bacterium, assembly GCA_033344775.1. Taxonomy (NCBI): domain Bacteria; kingdom Pseudomonadati; phylum Bacteroidota; class Cytophagia; order Cytophagales; species Cytophagales bacterium. The sequence continues at coordinate 614,691 of JAWPMT010000007.1, forward strand.
TTAGCGTCAAGTACTTGCGTAGATAGCGATGGTTATTTTTATTACCCATCCAGTTCCTTCAATTCCTCTTCGGTATAGTCCGTGGGTAAGCCGATATATTCGAATTGGTCCACTTCTTTCGCAAATTCATCCAGCTTAATTCGTACCCTTTTGTAAGCAGCTCTCCCTAACGGTAAATGAACCGGAGGTTGATCTACTTGCGTAACATCAAACATGGCTTTTGCCGCTTTCAAAGGACTACCTACTTGTTTGCCACTGACGCCTTGAATCGATTCCATGTTTCGGTGGGCAGTAGCTTGATAATCCTCAATTTCGCTCGTAGAGAACGTAGCAGAACGACCCGCCCAATCTGTTCGGAAAGGACCTGGTTCAATGTTGGTCACATGAATGCCAAGGTGACGAACTTCTGCCGCCAGTGCTTCACCGATGCCTTCCAGGGCAAACTTTGATCCATTATAAATGCCCACTCCCGGAAATCCATTGAGCCCTGCAATCGAGGTAATGTTAAGGATATGACCGGATTGCTGTGCGCGCATGCCTGGTAATACGGCCTGGATCATACGGACACAACCATACACATTGACGTCAAATTGACGAAACATTTCCTCTTCAGTGACTTCTTCGACAGGTCCCAAAGAACCATAGCCAGCATTATTGACCAGCACATCAACCTTTCCGAATTGCTCCAGAGCGAAATTGACAGCAGGTGGGATTTGCTCTGGTTTGGTAACATCCATGATCACACCAAAAGTTTGTCCGGGTCTTTCCTGATCAAAAGCTATTTTCTGATCTTCACTTCTCAAGGTGCCAACAACTGTATCTCCTTGATCAGCAGCATATAAAGCTAATTCTCGTCCTAAACCTGTGGAACAACCGGTAATGAACCAAATTTTTTTCATCGTCAATTCTGTTAACTGATTGGCAATTTAATGCCTGTTAGGGCATTATTCAATGGTGTTTTTCGAAAACGGTCTGATAGGTAACTTAAAGAAATATATTTCCGTTTTTTGGAAACTCATTGATTCAACACTACGTTTGTAACTGCAAATCGACAATCGATTTATAAAGAAGCGAGGAGAGACAGGCTCGATGATTCGCTAGCAACCCCCACCCATAACGGGAAGGTGCTAATTCCTGATAGATAAATTGAAATATGAAAAGTAACTATTATTCTTTCGGACAAGCTCCTCGAATCCATCGAGTCATCAACTTCTGCATGCCATCCACTGGTTGTTGCTGTTGTTGTTGCTAGTCCAGTCGATTCACATTCATTGAACTCGCTAGCGTAACCATTGATGCCTCCTTAGGCATTGGTCGCTACTCATTCATTCACTTTATTAAATCACAAACACATGTCAGATCACAGATTTGAAACTTTGCAACTCCATGCAGGACAAGAAGTAGACGAAACCAGCCGGTCTCGAGCGGTGCCTATTTACCAAACAACCTCTTATACCTTTAAAGATTCGGAACACGGTGCTAATCTTTTTGCCTTAAAGGAATTTGGGAACATCTATACAAGGATCATGAATCCTACGACGGATGTATTTGAAAAGCGAATTGCAGCTTTGGAAGGCGGAGTAGCAGCAGTTGCGACAGGTTCCGGTCAAGCAGCCCAATTCCTGGCATTGAATAACATCCTTAGTGCCGGTGATAATTTTGTTTCTTCCTCTTTCCTCTACGGAGGAACTTACAATCAATTCAAGGTCGCATTCAAGCGCCTTGGAATCGAAGCTCGATTTGCAGAAAGTGATAAGCCGGAGCATTATGAGCAGCTGATAGACGAAAATACCAAAGCACTGTACCTGGAAACGATTGGTAATCCAGGGTTTAACGTACCGGATTTTGAGGCCATTGGTGCTTTAGCGAAGAAATATGATATTCCGTTGGTGGTGGATAATACTTTCGGGGCAGGAGGATATCTATTCCGACCATTGGAGCATGGTGCGAGTGTGGTCACAGCCTCGGCAACGAAGTGGATTGGAGGACATGGTACTTCCGTTGGGGGCGTTATCATTGACGGTGGGAATTTCAATTGGGGCAACGGTAAGTTTCCTGAATTCACTGAGCCTTCGGAAGGATACCACGGCCTGAAATTCTGGGAGATTCTCGGAGAAAGCAACCCATTGGGACTGCCCAATATCGCATTTGCCATCCGGGCAAGGGTAGAGGGCCTTCGTGATTTTGGTCCTGCTTTGAGTCCGTTCAACTCGTTCCAACTCCTGCAAGGATTAGAGACACTGTCTCTGCGCGTGCAACGCACCGTTGACAATGCCCTGGCAATTGCCCAATGGTTGGAAGCACACCCTCAGGTAGAATCTGTGAACTATCCCGGACTGGAAAGCAGCAGCTACCATGAACTAGCGAAGAAATACCTGAAAAGAGGTTTTGGAGGTGTCTTGTCATTTGTTATTAAGGGTGAAAAAGAGCAAGCGACTCGTTTCGTGGATTCCTTGAATTTAGTGAGTCACCTGGCAAACGTAGGAGACGCCAAAACATTGATCATTCAACCTTCGGCTACTACGCATCAGCAGTTGACGGATGAAGAACAACTGGCGGCGGGAGTACTTCCTAATCTGCTTAGAATTTCGGTGGGCATTGAGCACATCGATGACATAAAGGACGATTTGACCCAAGCTTTTGAGAAAATCAATGCAAGCAACCCTGTTACAGCGTAATACGACTTCACTGGTAGTGGATGAGCCATTTTTACTTGAGGGGGGAGGTGTCCTCCCTCAGGTAACCATTGGTTATACAACTGCCGGAGAACTCAATGAAGACCATTCTAACGTCGTTTGGGTATTTCATGCCCTGACGGCCAACAGTGACCCATTTGAATGGTGGCCAGAATTATTCGGCGAAGGCCGGAGGTTCAATCCTGAGAAATATTTTGTTGTGTGTGCAAACATGCTCGGCTCGTGTTATGGTTCCACTGCACCGGAGGATTTCCATTTCCCGATCATTACCATCCATGATATGGTAGAGGTCCATAAGCAACTGCGAGCGCATCTCGGAATTGAAAAAATCCACGTCGGAATTGGCGGCTCGATGGGTGGGCAGCAATTACTGGAATGGGCCGTTCAGGAACCGGAATTGTTTGAAAATATCATGCCAATTGCGACCAATGCCTATCATTCACCCTGGGGTATTGCTTTCAACGAAGCGCAGCGAATGGCATTGAATAACAAGGATCGCGAGAAGGGCCTTGAAGCAGCCAGGGCCATTGCGATGTTGTCCTATCGACATTACAATACCTATGATCATTCTCAGAAAGACGAGGACCAGCGATGGGATCATTTCAGTGCGGCATCCTATCAGCAATATCAGGGATTTAAGCTCAGGAAACGATTCACGCCTGAGAGCTACTACTACCTGTCCAAAGCGATGGATAGCCACCACCTCGGAAGGCATTTTGCCTCTGTTGCCGATGCACTTGGGAGGATTACGGCCAGGTGTCTGGTCATCGGTGTAGCCAGCGATATTCTGTTTCCTGTAGAAGAACAAAAATTATTAGCACAACATATACCCAATGCCTCTTTGGAGGTGATAGAAAGTATTTATGGTCATGATGGCTTTTTAGTAGAGATGGAGGCTATTGATCAATTGATAAAAAACTGGATCGATTCATGAAGAAAATAGGACTGTTTGGTTTTGGGTGTGTCGCACAGGGTTTTTACGAGGCAATCACTCAGCAGGCATTTGAAGCGGAGGTTTCGAAAATCTGCATTAAGAACCCCGATAAGGAACGTGGGATCTCACCTGATTTATTCACCACTGATCCGAGAGCAATTCTGGATGACCCTGAGATTGATGTAGTCATCGAATTGATTGATGATGCGGGTGCGGCCAGGGAAATTGTTTTTGAAACGCTCAAAAAGGGCATTCCAACCATATCGGCAAATAAGAAAATGATCGCTGAGAACCTGGAAAAGTTGGTGGAGTTGAGGCATGTTCACGGGACCACCTTTCTGTATGAAGGAGCGGTGGCCGGAGCCATTCCTATTTTGCAGACTTTACGTAATTACCTGGTTCAGCAGCCCATTGAGGAAGTTCGCGCCATTTTGAACGGTTCTACTAATTTCATTTTGTCCAAAATGAAACAGGAAGGGATTTCATATGAAGCCGCTCTTGAGCAGGCACAATCCCTGGGATTTGCAGAAACGGATCCTAAGCTGGATGTGCAAGGATATGATCCTGTGTATAAAGCAGTGATTATCGCCTACCATGCGTATGGTGCTATTCTAAAACCTGATCAGATCTACAGAGAGGGGATCGATCAGTTATCCTCTTATCTGCAACAACAAGGCCGAAAGGAGTATGCGAAAGTGAAACTAGTGGCCAGTATTGGTAAGGATGAGTCAGGGGTAAAGGCATCCGTTCGGCCATTGGTGCTTGATGCCACTGATCCTTTATATCCTGTAGATTTTGAGAACAATGCGATCCAAATCAATGGTGCTTTTAGCGGGCCTCAATTGATCATAGGCAAAGGGGCGGGAAGCTTGCCTACAGGCTATGCTGTATTGGGAGATTTGAAAGAGATTTTGGAAAGAGAACGGGTTTTGGTTTAGCCGTTTAGTTTACAATTTCGCCGATACATCTGAAACCCAGCTAGGGTCCACTAGAGACGGAAGTCACTTCGTTGGTGCGTTCTTCTGACCGTGATATCGTCCAATCGTTGTTCCCTCGGGTGATTCCAGGTAGCAGCAATTGGAACGAACTGAAGTCTTTTGAATGATACGACCTTCCGCGATCAGTGGCTGTTTCGGTACCGATACGACCATCGCAACCGCATGATCGAAAAACAAGTGCCCGGCGCAGAGAAGGTAGAGATGGTCTACGACAAAAGAGATCGACTGGTCATGACCCTGGATGGCAACCGAAGAAATGTAGCGACTGTTTCAGGAACTAATTCCTCCGGCAACGTTGAATATGTGGAAAACGGAGAGTTCATTGTCGAGAACTACCAGGGCAAAAGCTATGTCCGCGCTCCCGGAGCCAAGATTCGATTCAAAAAGCCAGACATTTACATCACGAAGGCACAAGACTTTACCGCAAGAAAAGCCACCAGTGCCATCACCAGTGAAAACCAATGGCTTTATACCAAGTATGATGCCCTTAACCGGCCTGTCATGACCGGGATCAAATCCTTAGCCCTCAACCGACAGGACTAATGAATAGGGTTTTTAAATATTTGGTGGTAATTGGATATCTGTTGTTTGGGACTATGTGGAAAAAATCGCTGTATAATGTTACTTTCTATAATTCAGTCTTAAACATTTTTGATTTTAAGACAGCAATTACGTCACAGTTAGAGTTTTTTGAACACCCAAAAGATTCGGCGAAGATGATCATCACATACGAATTTATCGTTAATGACAAATCATATGATAATCAGTTGACTGCCTACAAGAATGCATTTCAAAAAAAGGTTGGAATTTCAGATAAATTAGAGATTCTCTATAATGAGTCGTACCCAAATGCGAATTATGTTAGATTTTGGAAAATCGACTCGTTTTATATCTTTTCATTTATAATGTTCTCATTATTTCTTGGGCTAATAATGTATTTTCACTTGTTTACAGATAAGACCAAGTGGATAAACAGATATTCGAAAGCTTTGGGTCAATAATTATCCATTTATACTTCGAAATAAAGCAAGTAGTTCACTAGCTAAAATGAACCACTTATCAGCTTCCACAAGCTGGAAACGTACAAAACCGAAGAAGTTCATTGAAAATCGGAAACATCAACAGAGCTAACATTCCACAAAATCCTTACTTACTCATCCATATCCCATCAATTTCGTAGAAGTACATGTGAATTCATTTGGGATATTTGGTGTACTCGCGGGCAGCGCGGTGGCGTTAGCACTTTTCCTTTCCTCATTCTTTCTGGGGATAAAACGTAAAGAAGACCCTAAGCATCTCTGGGTTGGGTTGATCTTGTTGGCGATTGGATTGCGGGTAGGGAAATCTATCTTTTATTTTTTGCTCAATGACATGGCGCCAATTGGGCTTGCTGTTGGATTTTTGGGATTGGCCTCTATCGGACCACTTTCCTGGTTTCTTGTTAGCGGCGCAAGTTCTATTCATAAGAAAAATGGAGGGCACTTTGTGATTCCCATTTCTGGAGCGATTGCGTGTTTCATGGTTGCTCCTAGTCCATGGGAGACTTATTTATATGAATCGGCAACGGCTGTTCTTTTGGTTTACCTGGGCTGTTCCTGGATCAGTTTCTTTCGAAATGAATCTACCAATAGCTGGAGTAGAAGTGTGCTTATCGTTGTTTCCGGGGTTTGGATAGCCCTGGTTTATCAGCACATGAGTAATACAATGATGGATTATGCCATTGGAGCTGTGATCGCTGCTGTATTTATCTATTGGCTATTTTTTCAATCGTTTAAGACAGGTGCGCTATCTAAAGGAATTGAGGTGAGCTTGCCGGATCAAACACTGGAAAAGGTTCGCGAAGCTTTCGAGCAACAAGCAATTTTCAGGCAATCCGGTATGAATTTGCAGCAATTTGCTTCGGATTTGAATATGCCCTCTTATCTGATCACTCGAAGTGTCAAGGAACTATATGGGAAAACCTTTCCAGAAACGCTGAATTATTTTAGAATTGAGAAAATAAAGGAGATGCTCCTTGACCCGAAGAAGGAGCATCTGAAGATTGAAGCCCTGGCTTATGAAGTAGGCTATACAACGCCTTCTGCATTTTATGCAGCGTTCAAGAAAAGCACTGGACAAACGCCTACTGCGTATCAAAAGAAGGCCAGTTTGATTTCTGCCTGATCAGGTCCCAGGAATCTTATAAACCCCTTTTTCTACTTCATCAATGATTTCAGTTAGTCGAGCCTGGAAGTTCTCGGGAGTTTCTTTCTGAACAATTGCTAATGATTTCAAGGCAGCCTTGGACTTACCCAGAAAATAATTGGACAAGGCATGATTGAGTTTTAGGTACCAGGCATTCGGATATTTCTTAATGGCCGGATCAAGCAGGGATAAGGCTGCTGCTGGCTTTTCAATGCGCAATAAGAAAATAGATGATCCATTCAATTCTCCCGGATTCATATCAACAGCAACCAATTCTGAAATGGTTTCATCCAATTCCGAAGACTTACCCAGTTTTCGTAAAAGGCGTGCTTTGGTAGTCAGGTTGGTCGCATTTTTATTGGCTGCAAATCCATTGTATCCCCCATTAATGGATCGATTGGCCCATGCCAATGCCTCTACCAGATTGGTGTCATGATTCAGACACCAGGTCGCTGCATCATTCCAGGCTTCCCATCGATAGGTGTTAATGCCCAATAGTTCATATCGGAAGCTTTCAGTAACTGTCTTGTTAAGATCTACCCCTACGGTAAATGAAATTCGTCGCTCTCCCCATTCGAGTGCTATGTCAACAGTATTTTCGGTGCGATTGATGAATTCATAATCCAACTGTTCTGAAGGAGGACAAGTTTCTGCTTGCACCGACATTTTAAGGGCAACATGTTCTTCTTTGTCCAGGTAATAGCTACCCCACTGATTATCATGATGTGCAAACATGAGGGTGTAGCTGTCTTCATTCACATCAATGTGGATCCCGTAACCACCCGCTTTGAGTGGATTGCCATTGATGGTGACATCTGTACTAAAAATGATACGTGTATTCATATTCGCACCAGCACGCCAGGCGAGGTTTGGATCACCATAGGAGTTGATCACCGTATTCCAAATGTCTCTTCCTCGAGTTGCAGGAGTAGAGTAATCAATGGTAATGTCGGTCACGCCGAGTTGCTGGGTTTCTACCACTTTCGGACTTGCCTGAGGCATTTTCATGGTATGAAATTGTGCTTGGATACCTAGCCCGATGCATATCATCAAGACGGTCAAAAGGGATTGTTTTTGATTCATAGAATTTTGAGTTTTCAGCAAAATTCCATGAGTGAAGTGTTCCTTTTGTCCTGATTCGGGGAATGAGGAGAACCGAATAGTTGCTTTTTGACCAAAAAAAGCGCCCTTTTGAGGCGCTCATGTTTTATTGAAAGTAAACTTAAAGCTTACAAGTGAATCACTTCATCGTAGGCATCTGCAGCTGCTTCCATCACTGCTTCTGACATGGTTGGGTGCGGGTGAACTGCTTTGATGATCTCATGACCCGTCGTTTCTAGCTTTCTTGCAGAAACAGCCTCGGCGATCATCTCAGTTACATTGGCACCAATCATATGGCAACCTAACCACTCACCGTATTTTGCATCGAAAATTACTTTTACGAATCCGTCAGGGGCTCCTGCTGCTTTCGCTTTTCCTGAAGCGGAGAATGGGAATTTCCCAACTTTGATTTCGTATCCGGCTTCTTTGGCTGCTTTTTCGGTATAGCCAACAGATGCAATTTCTGGAGAGCAATAGGTGCAACCAGGGATATTGTTGTAATCCAAAGGCTGTGGTTGCTCACCAGCCATTTTCTCTACGCAAATGATGCCCTCTGCCGAAGCCACGTGCGCCAACGCAGGACCATGAACGATATCGCCAATGGCAAATACACCAGGGATGTTGGTCTGATAGTAATCGTCAACGGTCACTTTGCCTCTTTCGGTTTTAACGCCAGTTTCTTCCAGGCCAAGGTTTTCCAGGTTTGTGGATACACCTACAGCGGAAAGGACTACATCACATTCCAGTGTCTCAGTTCCTTTCTTGGTTTTTACAGATACTTTGCAGCCTTTGCCTTTGGTATCAACAGCGGTTACTTCAGATTCAAGCATGATCTTGATGCCATTTTTCTTGAAGTTACGCGCTAATGCTTTACTCACATCTACATCTTCTACAGGAACGATGTTTGGCATGAACTCTACGATGGTTACCTCTGTACCGATGGAATTGTAGAAATAAGCGAACTCAACTCCGATCGCTCCTGAACCTACCACAACCATTTTCTTAGGCTGCTTTTCCATCACCATCGCTTTGCGATAACCAATTATTTTTTCATTATCAATAGGTAATGCAGGAAGCTCTCTCGATCTTCCCCCAGTGGCCAGGATGGTGTTTTTAGGCTTGTATTCAGTTTTCTTGCCCGCCTCGTCGGTTACTTCAACGATGCCACCTTTTTTGATTTTTCCGTGGCCGGCGATATGGTCGATCTTGTTCTTTTTGAACAAGAACTGAATGCCTTTGCTCATGCCTTCAGCGACTCCACGGCTTCTTTTTACCATGCCTTCAAAATCTACGGCGGCATCTTTCACATCTACGCCATAATCTTTGGCGTGCGTGATGTATTCAAAAACCTGAGCACTTTTCAGCAATGCTTTGGTTGGGATACAGCCCCAGTTCAGGCAGATACCTCCTAATTCGGAACGCTCAACAACGCCTACTTTCATGCCAAGCTGAGATGCTCGAATGGCTGCGACATAACCACCAGGTCCGCTACCAATTACTATGAGATCATATTGTGAAGCCATATTATTGTATCAAATTATTGATTCTGGAAAAATAAAGGGGTCCTGAAACCCGGCGCAAAATTAAACTAAAAGAAAGAGCTTCCCAATCCCACACAACAACCTTACGTGCCGATTATCCAAATACGATTTTGGAATTATTCAATTGTGAATGTCCTACTTTTGTGCAACCTCAATGCATGTGTAGGAATTTTAAGTGGAACTACTTTTTAAGCTATTAAAATTTGGATTAGTAGGGCTATCAGGGATGGCGATCGATTTTGGGGCCACTTACCTACTTAAGGAACATGCAAAGCTCCATAAATACATCGCTAATGGCGTTGGGTTTTCATTGGCTGCTACCAATAATTTTTACTGGAATAAGGTGTGGACATTTGAGGACACCAATGTTGAAGTGACGCAACAATATTTGTCTTTTGTGATTGTGTCCCTGATTGGGTTGGGAATCAACACACTGGTGCTAATCGTCCTTGAGAAGAGAATGGAGGTGAATTTCTATTTTGCCAAAATTGTGGCAATCATGGTGGTCGTTCTATGGAACTTCACCATGAATTACCTTTTTACTTTTTAAGCGAAGCCTTAGAACATGCTGGAAAGCTTCATAGCGATGGCTTTATCACCTTCTACTTTCATTTTTCCAGTCATAAATGCCATCATAGGATTGAGGTCACCACTCATCAGCTTATCAAAATCATCTAATTGAATAACGATGGTGCAATCTGCATCTTGATCTTCATTGGTTACAGAGGTGGGTTCCACCGTGTCATCGAGGTGAATAGCACCTTCGGGGAAGGAAAATTTAACCTTGGATTTGAGTTTACCTCCGTGGTTCTCTGTGAGGGCTTTTACTTTATCGGTAGCGTCTGCTAAGCTCATTTGTGATTGATGTTATTTGAATATCAGGAACGTATGGCCCCTTTATCAGCCGAATATAGTGATTATTTGGGGCTTAGAATTTGTTAGGGCTGATTTCCTCTAAGGAGTAGCTCCACTTCGAATAAGTTGGACCAATACTTTCCTGTAACGAATAGCCGGTCTCCTTCCGCATCGTATGCGATACCATTAAGGACATAGTCGAGTGAGTTGTTCGTATTGTCTCGAGTCCAGATTCCTTCGAAATCGATGGTAGCTTCTACGGCTCCGGTAGCCGGGTCGATCACAGCAATGTATTCTTTACCATAGACGTTGGCATAGATCTTGCCATTGACATTTTCCAATTCATTGAGGTCGCTGACTTCCCCTTCATGATCATATACCTGCAACCGATCAATCTCGGTAAAACCATTTGGCTCCATGATGTATAGGTTATGTGTGCCGTCACTCATGATCAAATTCTCTTCTAGGGTGGTGATGCCCCAACCTTCTGTTGGATATCTAAACTCTCCTGTCTGATTCAGGTTTTGATCGTAAACGAATCCTTTTTGGGAGGTCCAGGTCAGCTGATAGATCTTATCCTGAAGTATGGCTGCACCTTCTCCGAATAAAGCAGGATCTAGGTCGATTTTCTTCGTTGGTTGGCCCGATTTTAAATCTACCTTGCGCATGGTAGAAGCACCTTCCTTGCCGGTACTTTCCCAGAGCAGACCTTCATGCCAAAACAGGCCCTGTGTATAGGCAGAAGGATCATGAGGGAACGTGTTGATCACCCGATAAGTATATTGGGCAGGGCTTGCTTCGGGTAATATCAGGACTTTGGGATAGTGTGTTTCTTTTTTACCATCGAAATACACGGTCAATTTGATTCTGGGTTTACCAACTCGTGGTTGTTCCGGAGACCATGTGAACGTTGAATTGGTATAAGCCACTTTTCGCTGCTGAACCTCCAATGTGACAGAATCGATCAATTGGTTTTCGTCTTTGAGGGCTACTTCGAAATTGATGGATTCTCCCAGCTGGTATTGCTGATTGATGCCTGGAGCAATAAGCTTACTCGCTTTCTTCTTGATGAGCGGGGTTTTTGATGCAGGTTTTTCCTGGGTGTTTGAATCGGAACAACCTACGATCAGCAAGACGGCAATTGCCAGAAGGAACTGGTTTAGTTTTAGATATTTTGACATACAGTTTTTGAAACTAAGCATCTCGACTTATCCTGTTACGGATTTCATTGACTTAAGATGCCTAAACCAACATTACTTCTCAGAAGCAAATCCTCGCATCATGATCGGAACGGTGAGCCCTTGATAGAGTACAGAACAAACCACCACAATGTAGGTCATGGTCAATATGACTTCCTTGCCTTCAAAAGGAGGTAGGGACATGGACAAAGCAATGGGTAGCCCTCCTCTGAGTGCACCCCATGAGAGTATGGATATGGTATTCGGAGAAAATGACCGTTTCACTGACATGAGTTTAATTGGGATGAATACACTTGCCCAACGACCAAACATGACAATATTGACGGCAAAAAATCCTGCGGCAAAGTAATCCAGCCTTGCAGGTAGTACGATCATCTCAAGACCAATGAGTACAAACAGCATGGCTGCCAGAGATTCCTCCATGAGGTTCCAGAACTTAAATACGTAATCCCCCGCAGCGCTGCTGACGTGAGTACTTCTGCCTTCGTTTCCGATGACGAGTCCCATTACTACTGCGGCCTGTTTCGACGATACGTGAATGAAATCTGCTAGTAATGAACCGACCATAACTACAGCCAGTGTGATCAGGATCTCTACTTCTACCTGATCGTTATCGATATATTTTAATAGACGATAACCAATATAGCCAAGGAATAGTCCGATGAATATACCACCTCCGACATCTGCTCCGAAAATGTAGACCACCTCAAATAAGGATAAAGTATGATCATCACCTGCATGCGCAATGTCCAACAAAGTAAGGGCCAGTACTACGGCTACTCCATCATTGAATAGTGATTCGCCTTTGATTTTGATCTCCAGGTCTTTGGACAGGTTGAATCGATTGATGAATTTCGTTACGGCTATGGGATCAGTAGGGGAGATCAATGCTCCAAATACCAGACAGTACAAATAGTTGAGTTCAATGCCAATGAAAGAATTGAGCAAGAAATAAACCAGTGTTCCAATAATGAAGGTGGAGAGCAGCACTCCCGTGGTAGCAAGTACCAGAACAGGCGTTCGTTCTTTTGAGAGCTGTTTGAAGTCTATTTGCAAGGCACCCGAAAACAGCATAAAGCTCAGGACTACCGTATATAGTACTTCCGCATAGTCATATTCTTCTAATTCGACCGCCTCTATTTCAAGGGAAGGGAATAAAGAACCTGCCAGGAATATGATCAATGACAGCACCAGTGCCATGATCATCAATCCAATTGACGATGGCAACTTCAGAAAGTACGTATTGATATAGATGAATAAGCCCGCAAGGAAAATAAACAGAGCTATAATATCAAAAATAGACATCTACCAAAGTTATAATAACGCAATACACCGTGTTCGAACACAAAAATAAGGCCCAAAGGCGCAATATTGTTGTAAACCGTACCGGCTTTTTCGTGGTGATTTATATTAAGGCTCTGAAAATCAGTAACAAAAATACGTTTTTTTAAAGCGATTCACAAGAACAAGGTGATCCACAACCATGATTCGTTCCAATAGCAACTTTTTTTCAGTATTGTTGTTTCATACAACAAAAGCGGAGGATGACGTTATTGTCATTAATTTTGATCGTCAATCGGAGGAGATATGAATAGAATTTTCCCAGTATTAATCGGAATTTGGTTTACCGTAGGTGCCTTCGCACAGACGCAGCCGGATTACAAGAATTGGAAAACCTTTGCCAAGGTCGAATATGAAAAGAGCTCGGATGAGTACGGTGAAATTTATGTCCCGAAATTCAATGAGGATATTCAGGCACTGGCTGGTACTGAGATCACTTTACCTGGATATATTATTCCGTTTGAAGGACTTTTCAAGCCAGAGGAGATCATTGTATCTTCCCTGCCCATCGCTTCGTGTTTTTTCTGCGGTTCAGGTGGGCCTGAAACGGTAGCCAAGGCTTATCTAAAAGATGAAACTGATTATAAATCCAAATTGGTTCTGGTGACTGGAACGTTGGAACTGAACAGTACTGATGCCAATGATCTCATGTTTATCCTCAAAGACGCAAAAGTCGAATTAGTCAAATGAAAGCTTTTTTTCGTACCCCTTTTATCCTTCCCATATTCCTGCTAATGGCTTGTGGCTCTTCTGAACAGGCTAAAGAAGATAAAACAGACCTTTACAGTGATACCGAGGAAATCATCACCATAGACAAGGATGCCAATGATGAGTTGTTTGCAGAGGTGATGGAGATCCATGATGAAGTCATGCCTGAAATGGGAAGCATTCGGAAGACACGTAAAGCATTATTGGACAAGCTTGAAAACACTTCTGATGAAGCGATAGGAAAAGTTCTCCAGGAGCAAGCCGATAAGTTAGACGAATCTCACGAAGCCATGATGGGCTGGATGCGTCAGTTTAATCCTAACCAGGATGAAGGTGTAACTGATTCGGCGTACAACGTCTACCTGGTCGGTCAGAAGCAGAAAATGATCGAAGTACGTGACCTGATGGTCAATTCCCTGAAGGAAGGAAAAGCGTTGTTGGGTTCAGGGGAGTAAATCCAGATCCCCCTTAAAAAGGGGGTGGTCGAAGCCCGCCTGACGGACGAGGCAGGACCGGGGGATTTTTACTCCTCCTCGCACTCCGTAAGCCACTTATCTACCTCTTTCACAGAATGGAAGCCTCCTTCATTGCCCCATGAATTGGAAATGTAAGTGATCACTTCAGCGATTTCAAGATTGGTGAGAGCGGGTACAGCCGGCATCATTTGATTGAAGGTGACTCCATTTACCACGATCTCTTTGAATTGACCATTTTTTACAATGCAAGCAGCCCTCGGGATGTTTGCCAATAGATAATCTGATTTTGCCAAAGGTGGATAGAGTTGAGCCAGTCCTTCACCCTCAGATTGGTGGCAATTGGCACAATAGGTTTGATAAACTTTGGCGCCGTTGACCATGTACTGATCGAACTTAAGCTTGGTTTCTCGGTCCATTCCTTGTTGCTCACCAGCAGGACTGGCACAAGCGCCAAGGATGATGCAAAAAAGTAAAAGAAACTTATTTCGCATCATACTCATCTAATAACCGTTGGATATCTGCGATCATCACATCTACTTGCTCTGGAACAGTACCGTCCATCACGGAACGAATCCTGCGTTCTTTGTCGACCAGAATGATGGCGCCACTATGAATATAGCCTCCGGGAGCGCCTTCTTCCTCGGCCATCACTGACAAATAACTTTTCTCTCCGATATCATAAATTTTGTCCTGATCTCCAGTAACAAAATGCCATTTATCGCTGCTCACACCCAGTTTTTCAGAAAAGTCCTTTAAAAGCGCTACCGTATCATATTTTGGGTCGATGGTATGACTCAACAGCGCAACTTGTGGATTGTCTTTGTACGCTTCATGAATTCTTAGCATTTGCTGCTTCATGATCGGGCAGATCGTAGGGCAGGAGGTGAAAAAGAAATCAGTTACATAAACCTTATCTTCAAAAGTGGCATTGGTCACAATCGCAGAATCCTGATTGACGAATCTGAAATCATCGATGGTATGATAGACCGTATCATAGATGGTTTTTCCATCCACGTCCCGTTCGACCACCTCACTTCTTCCGATGATTGGCAGTTCATATTTTTGTTTGACTTCCCCGCAGGCAATAAGGATCACCAGGAGGATTGCTGATTGTAAAATTCGCTTCATGAATTGGACGCCTTTCCTTCTCTTATTTTCTTGTAAATTCTTACGGCAGCCATAAGAATAATCGCAAACGAAATTATACCCAATGTGCCCCAAACCCAACTAATCTGATCTTTTTTCACGATCAGAAACACGACAGCAACAAGAATGATCGTGGCAATTTCATTCCATACTCTCAGCTGTGTCGAGGAGTATTTTGCGATGCCATTTTGTAATTGTTTGTAGACCCTGTGGCAACCTAAATGATAAAGATACAGTACCAGTACAAACGTTAGTTTGATGTGCATGAAAGGCATTTTTAGCCATTGAGGTTGCGCAACAAGTAGGCTTACTCCGAAAATAAGTGTTATAATCGCAGAAGGCCAGGCAATAACGAACCATAGAAGCCGTGCCATTTTGGAAAGCTGATCGTGTAAAATACTCCGATCAGGTTCCTGTTTTGCCAAAGCTTCTGTCTGGTAAATAAACAGCCTGACGATGTAGAAAAGTCCTGCAAACCATGTTACAACGAAGATGATATGCAGTGCTTTTAGCGAGAGATAATCCATGTGAATGGAATTTTTTTTTGAGTGACTTATGTTGCAAATGCAACTGTGGCCAAAGTTCAGCCTGAAACACGGCCGTCACAAGTTTTTTGATATCTTAGTTGCGAATCTATCTCGGAGAATGAACGACAAGTCTAATATCTGGTACTTTGAAGACACGGATCTGTTTGAAGTACTGTGCCCAACCAAGACTCCTGGTATGGAGGACAAGCACCAGCCCAATGTGTTTAAAAAAGACGAATACATCTATTTTCCGGATGAGCCTTCCGAAAAAGTCTACATGATCTCTAATGGAAGGGTAAAAGTGGGAACCTTCACTTCCGATGGAAAGGAGATCGTCAAGGCGATTTTGGCAAAAGGTGAATTGTTCGGAGAGTTAGCACTGACTGGTGAGAGCAAACGGGAAGATTTTGCTGTTGCGATGGATGATGAGACACGTGTTTGTCCCATGACTACTCAAGACATGCAAGACCTGATGAAGGATAATCAGACCTTGAGTTTCAAGATCCTTAAAATCATCGGTTTCCGTCTGAAAAAGATGGAGCGTAAAATTGAGTCACTGGTATTCAAAGATGCTCGAACCAGA
Source organism: Cytophagales bacterium (assembly GCA_033344775.1). NCBI lineage: Bacteria > Pseudomonadati > Bacteroidota > Cytophagia > Cytophagales > Cytophagales bacterium. The sequence continues at coordinate 630,980 of JAWPMT010000007.1, forward strand.
ATTGTAGACTTTTTGCGAGAAATGGCTGAAGAGCGTGGACAAAAGGTCGGTTTCGAAACGATGATCAAAAACCACTTTACACATAAAGACATTGCAAGTTTGACCGGTACTTCCCGACAAACGGTTACGACCATTCTTAATGAGCTTCGTGACAGCAACATCATCAACTTTGATCGAAGAAAGATCCTGATCCGAGACATGGAGAAACTCGTCTGATTGTCCTTACTTGGACAATTGAGTAGGCACTTCCTGGGATTGAACTGTGTTTCTTTGATAGTGTAAATGCTGGCCTCGTGCCGCTTAAAATCTCAAAGTATGTCAAACGCAGATCGCGCATTCAAAAAAATTATTCTGGTTCTTGTTGTATTCTGGGCACTCCCTGGTTTTGCGCAAAACCTCCAGAATTATACCCCTTCCATCTTGTTTGGTCAGGGTGATTGGGAATTCAAAACGTTTCAAAACCTGTACCGCCAGACCAAGAGTTTTGGCCCTGATGGTGGGACAGAAAAAATTGATGCAGGAGATCCTCAGATTTTCTTCACATCGATCAATCAGTTTCTCTATGGAGTGAATTCTCAGATCAATGTGGGCTTTGACGTTTGGGTGAATCATACCTCATTACCTTTTAATGGAGACCGAGAGACGCAAACCGGAGTTTCATTGTTCGGCCCAAAAATTAAAATTGCTCCTTTCAAGCAATTGAGTCGATTATCGATACAGACGTCCTATTTGTTTTCAGGCGGAGATGACCTGGAAAACAGAGACCCTTCCTCTGATCGACCTTTTTTCTTCTTCGCTAATGATCGTCAATTGTGGTTGACACAATTCTTCTATGACTTACCGTTGAATTCTCAATTCCAGTTGTTTTTCCAGCAAGCGTTCTGGTACAACATTGTCGGTGATTCCTTCAGACAGAATAATTACTTACAAACACAATCCAGCGTGTTTGCCAGTTACTTTCCGAACTCTAAGTGGACCATTTACGGAATGACCGAATACTTTCCTACCCACTATAATGATGCAAATCAATCGGGAGAAGGCTTTTTCTCCTATTTCGTTCAATCGGGTGTCGGAACCAAGTATCAGTTGATACCCAATAAAATTGAATTGGAATTCTTGTACACCAACTTTTGGTTAGGAAGCGCTGGAGGAGGTGCTGGCCAGACTTTCAATTTTGGCATCCGATTGGTCAATCAGTAACTTTAACCCTGTGAGTAAAAACAGGGCATTTCTTGCGTTTTTGTATGTATTGCTGGGATGGGTTGCTGTTGGACAAGACAGGATATCTTCTATCAAAATTGCTGGTGTTGAAAAAACAAAACCTGATCATTTACAGCAATTCATTGATCTGAAGCCCGGTGATTTGCTGGATTCGGTTCAGTTAGAAGCCAATCGACAAAGGCTGGTCAATCTGGAAATCTTATCGAACGCCAAATATGAGGTGACTTTTACTCCGGAAGGTGCAGAGGTCACCTTTCAGTGTTTTGAAGTCCGGACCTTATTACCATTGTTCAATTTTGGGGGCGTAAGGGATAATTTTTGGTTCCTGATTGGGGCCACAGAAGTGAACCTGGCTGGTCGCGGAAATAAGCTCCTCGGTTACTACCAGTACTACGATCGCAGTTCTATTGCGCTTTCATTGACGCTGGATCGTATCCGTCAATCTAAATGGGGAGCTCAATTTAATTATGTGAAGTGGAGTACAGTGGAGCCGCTTTTCTTTGATGGAGGCACTGCAACCTATGATTATGACAACTTCACATACGGCGTAAGTGGGCTGTATCATTTCAATTTCAGGAAATCACTGGAATTCAACACCTCATACTTTTCAGAAGAATATAACCGTGTTGATCTGAATACGATTGAAGGAGCGCCACAACGTGCAAAGACACACAAGCAATTATTCAAGCTGATCTATCGAGCGCGAGATCTGGATTATCATTTTTGGTATTTGTCCGGTATCAGTAACACCACGAATGCGGAGGCAGTCCTTTCTTACGATGGTGATCCTGCCTTCTACATCGTCTTTCATGATTTTCAGGCGTATTGGAGGCAAGGTAAGTATGGCAATTTTGCGAATCGTTTAAGGCTTGGGCTTGCGACCAATCGCGATAGCCCGTTCGCCCCTTTTGTGTTGGACAGCTATGTAAATATTCGGGGCGTTGGCAATCGCGTGGATCGTGGAACGGCCATGATCATCATGAATAATGAATATCGACATACCCTGACCAATTGGAATAAAATTGCGACGCAGGCAGTAGCATTCTCAGATTGGGGTACGTGGCGATTACCAGGAGGTGAGCTGTCTGACCTGTCCGATGCCACCCATTTTGAATGGTTTGCCGGTGCAGGTGTGCGGATCATTCATAAAGAGATTTTCAATGCTGTACTTCGAATTGACTATGGGATTAATGTCCTCAGAAAAAACAGTGCAGGATTTGTGATAGGGGTGGGGCAGTATTTTTAACTGCCCAATGAGTTTTTAGCTACACGAAATCCTCTTCTCCGCCAGCTTCGCCAAGATCGTCATCCTCTTCGTAGATCACTTCATAACCTGCTCTTTTCAGGTCTTCCATGGTATCTACATCGTGCAGTTTGTCAAGCATATGGAAAGACATACCCCATTTCTCAACTTCATCCAGAGCTTCATTGAGTACGTGCTCATGGCTGTATTCCTTGTCTTCAAAAAGGGCAGGGAAGATGTTGTTCAGTCCCAATAGATAATAGCCGCCATCTTCAGCAGGTCCGAAAACCACATCGTGCTTATCGAGTGCTTCATAGGCTTGTTTGATGTGCTCAGGTTCGATTTCCAGCGTGTCACTTCCGATAATAACGACTTTGGAATAACCTCTTTCTATTGCTCCAGTGAAGGCATTCAGCATCTTCTCACCGAGTGTGTTTCCCTCCTGAACGTGTTTTTGATATTTTTCACTGTCCCAGTCGTCGTACAATTCGACGTACTGATTGTAGTATATGCCTTTGTCTATTTTCTCGTCTTCAATCTTGTCCACGACTTCCGCCGTGTAGTTCAATAGTTCTTTGTAAACTTCCAGGGCCGCATCCATGCCAATGTCTTTGGCAATACGGGTTTTGACCGTCCCTGGCAATAAATTCTTTACAAATACCATCAAATAATTCTTCTGCATCTTCTTATTTATTTCGTGCTTTTCGCACGGCATTAATATACTTTGATTCCATTTTGCAACCACCTCGACCAAAGTAGATTGTAGGTGTGCACACTATCCGTTGGAACATTGGCGGGATTAACCACTTCCTTCCCTTTATTTTTCCAATCGAAAATACCCCCGTAAAGGTTTTGAACATTTTGATAGCCGGCTTCCTGAAGTTGTTCACCGGCACGTTCGCTGCGGTAACCTACCGAGCAATATACCAGCACTTTGGCATCTTTTGGAATATCAATGACTTGATCGGGGCTAAACGTTTCGAAGTTGAGCATACGAGATTCAGGTAAATGACTGATCTCATATTCTTCAGGAGAACGAATGTCTAATATGTAATATTCCTCTAGATCCGAATTAGTCAACTCTTCGCTTTTTACCAGGGGTACGGTTTCCTTGTACAGTCGTTTTAGCTCTTTTTCAAAAGCCTTTTGGCCACATGAAACATGTACCATCGCTACCATGATTGCTAATGGCAGGATACGAATCCATGGACTATTGGTTTTCATTTTTGGCTTTTTTTGAATGTTGCACAAACTCCCAACTCATGACACTGATGACCGTGAGGTATTCCAGGATAATCCAATGCATGGGCAAGTGGAAATCCTCCGTGGCATAACCTATGTAAGTTAAGAAGATCATCAGACTCCAAACAACTGGAAAATAAAACCCTGAGAGAATACCGAGTGGAATTAAGGGCAGGACGTACCATGGATGCACAGTAGTGCTGAGGAGCAGATAAATGACCAAAGAACCCATCAAGATCATTGGTAAGTCCTTTTTAAAGCGGGAGCCAACAAAAACCCATGTCATGATCAATATAAATGTGGTGATCCCCAACCAGGGGCCTATCTGCTGGATCATGTTCCATCCTACGATCATAAAGCCGATCTCTCTGATGATGAAGTAGATGCTGGCATTGAATTCGAAGCTTTGGAAATAGAGCCCAATGCTGGAACTCATGCCTGATACCAATGCACTACCGATCATGGGAATGAAAGTGATTAGTGCGATGAAAACAGCCAGGAAACAAACCAGTATACCCTTTTTCGGCCATTGTTTCATGAGGACCGCAGGCAGAAAGATCAATGGGACCAGTTTCGCTGAAATGGCTCCGGCAAACCCAAAGCCCTGACCCAAGGTTTTTGAACGGTCGTATTGGTGAACCCCCAGGATCAGAAAGAAAATGACCAGACCTTCAAAATGCAGGTTTCCAGTGAATTCCAGAATGACCAATGGATTGAGGAAAAACCAAAAAGCATTTTTGATGGACTTTTCGTGCTGATGTAGCAGTGATTTAAGTAGAAAAAACGTCCCAATGTCTGAACCGATCAGGAACAATCGCATCACATTGACAGATAGCAACCAATTACCCGGTCCACCTATTTGCGCACTTAGCCAGAAAATGGCCTGATTGAGCGGAGGATATATCGTAAAATAATTAGGGGAGTTTAATTGCGTATAAAATGCTTGATCAATGCCTGGAACATCGAGCTTTATTGCTTCGTCAGGCAATACGCCAAATGGATTGATACCATGCTTCAGTAAGGTGCCGTCCCAAATGAAGCGGTAAAAATCATCCGATAGATTAGGAAGCGACCACATCAAAGCAATTCGGATCAAAAATCCGCTGACAAAAAGCACTTTCCACGAAATATTAGTGAGGCGCACAATCCAGACATACGTAAAGAAAGCTACACCGTAGATGGTCAGTAAGGTGGCCGTTTCATATCGGGCTATCGCCAGGCCCAAGAAGGCAATACTGGACAATAAGATGAACAGGAACGTGTATTCGGCAGTTTTTGCAGGCCGCGTACCAGAAGGCAGCGCTTCCATTACGCAGATTGAATGGGCTTCAGTGAGATGAAGAAGATGTATCCAAATCCGATCGCCAACATCAAGTGGAAAAACAACAGTCCAAAGTCACCCAGCACAAAGGCGGAGACGATCCCAAACACGAAATAAAGTGCCAATAAACCTTCACATAAAGTGATTGGCGTGATCGTATGTTTTAGATATACATTGCCTTTCCAGGAATCTCCTTTTTTCATCACATTGAACTTGGGTGTTCGGATGAATGGCGTCTTGATTCCCATCCAACCTTCTGCGATCGCAATGGAGTTATGTAGTGCCAATCCCATGGAATAGGAGAGGAACATCGGGAAGTGTCCTGCGAAATATCTTAACGTATAGTTAGGGTTTGTGGCTTTGGATGAGAACCAATAGAAGATACTCATGCCAATAAAACCGACAATAAAAATGCTTCCCAGGTCAAACAGTAATCCCAAAGTTGGATTAGACTCTTTGACATACAACATTGGAATAGATAGCACCGCAGCAGTAAGTAGGAAAAGGAATACGGAACTATTGAGCAAATGCATGGCTCCTCTGACTTTATGAGAAAAGTCAAGATTGGAACGCCAGATTTTACCCAGATTTTTTCTGGCCGTTTCTGCGGCCCCTTTATTCCATCGGTATTGTTGGGATTTTACCGCAGGCATCAATACAGGTAATTCTGCCGGAGACAAAACGTCTTCCAGATAATCAAATTTCCAGTCTTTTAGCTGAGCCCGGTAACTTAGGTCCAGATCTTCGGTCAGCGTGTCGTGATGCCATCCACCTGCGTCGATGATGCAGGTTTTTCTCCATACGCCACCTGTTCCATTGAAGTTGATGAAGCTTCCGGCATTAAGCCGTCCCTTTTGCTCAATGGTAAAGTGTGCATTCAATCCGAAGGCCTGGACTCGAGTCAATAGGCTATAATCCTGATTTAAATGTCCCCAACGGGTTTGTACCATACCTACTTTAGGGTCATTAAATGAGGTGAGTGTAGATTTTAAAAAATCTTTAGGAGGCAGGAAGTCTGCATCGAAAATAGCAATGAATTCACCTTTCGCATGCTCCATGCCATATTGTAAGGCACCGGCTTTGAATCCTTTTCTTTCTGGTCTTTGAACTTGCTGAATGTCAATTCCTTGAGCCTGATAAGCGGCTACCTTTTTAGCGACAATTTCAATTGTCTCATCATTGGAATCATCCAGTATCTGGATTTCCAGTTTGTCTTTTGGATAATCAAACGCAGCAACCGCATCGATCAGCCGCTCAATGACGTATTTTTCATTATAGATCGGCAGCTGCACAGTAACATGCGGAAATTCTTCCAAGGAAGCATCCGCACTATTATTCAGCTGCTTCTGATGCTTGCGATAATGCCAGGCCAGATTGAATTGCCCCAGACTGAAGATGCAAATCACCAGTAATGAAAATCCGTAACCAACGATGATCAACCACTCCATTGCTGCTACAAATATTTAAAAATCGTGGTAATTATCTTATATCCTGCCATGACTGTTCCTTTAACAGTACCCGAAACTTTCGATTTTCCGATCCTTACGCGGTAATTCACTGGAATATCCACAGTCTTCATTTTTTGCTTGGCCGCCTTGAGCTGCATTTCTACAGTCCAGCCATAATTCGTGTCTTTCATTCCCATGGCTACCAAACTTTCATATTTGATCGCGCGGAAGGGGCCAAGGTCCGTATAATTAGTGCCGTAAAACCATCGCATCAAGGTAGTGGCCAGCCAGTTACCAAAAACTTGTTGAGGCGTCATCGCCCCTCTTTCTTTTTGGCCAAGTGCTCGGGAACCAATCACCATATCAACATTTTCGCCGATGATTGGTTCCACCAATTTCGTCATTTCTTCCGGGTAGTCGGAGTGATCTCCATCGATAAACACCACAATGTCGGGATGTGTACTGCTTTGGTGGATATGTTCTAACCCTTTCAGGCATGCTTGTCCATACCCGCGTCTTGTTTCGGAAAGCGCGGTTGCACCTTTATCCTTAGCCACTTGAAACGTGTTGTCAGTGCTGCCATTGTCAACGACAATGACCTCAGATACCAGGTCTTTTGGAATTTCTTCAATGACAAGTCCAACGGCATTTTGCTCATTGAATGCAGGAATAACTACTCTGATATCTGGGGAACCGGACAAAGGGACTGACGATGATTTGAAGGCGCAAATCTAGAACTATTTTACCCTTGCTCAACGTCCGAAGTAAGACAAACTCAACGAGTGATCAGTTTTCGCTCATCTGCCGTTGCATCTGTTCTACTTCCTGAATCGCTGGTTGGATATTGACTCGAACAGCTTTTAAGTTCAACCAAATGATATATCCATAGATCAGGACCAAAAAACCAAGTATAAGTAAAAGTTGGCCAATAGAATACGGAGGACTGAAAATGGTTGGCGTCCAATCGTATTCGCCAGGGTCTCCCATTCCAATGAAAAGGATGGCATTGGAGAGAAACGGTGGAAGGACATACCAGTACCATACCGTACTCAGCAGCTTTTTTTGACCTTGTAAATGCTTTTTGTGTTCCTCCAGCTGTTCCTCAATCGTCTGGGTGAAATCATCAGGTTTTTTGCTTTTTTGAGCGCTTTTAAGTCGATAGATAACATAAATTCCCCAGGCAATTCCAATAATAGAGGCCACTTTGCTTGATGGGAACGGAAATTCATAACCGATATAAGCGAAAAAGAAAATTGCACCCAGGGCTCCGAAAATTTCGGTGATGTCTCGTTTTCGGATTTTATTGTCGAATTTATCCATGGTACTTTTCATGTCTCTGATCAATTCTTTGATGTTGATTTTGACCATGTTTTGGTCTGCGGATGTGTTCCAGATTCTTTTCAATTCTTCTTCTTGCATGGTCAATTCATTTGGGTCATACAATCGAATAGTTTTTTTCTAATTCTTTTCATTTTCACCGCTACATGATTTTCGGTGATTCCCAATACGGCAGCCATTTCAGCATATGGAAGCGCTTCCAAATAGAGGATGATCAAAGATTGATCTGCTTCGTTGAGTTGGGAAATGCATTGCTTGAGTAGTCGATATTTCTCATCGTCAGATGTGTCTGTTTCCGCGGCTAGTGAAAAGCTCACAGCATTTAAGCTAACTTTTTCGGCATCTTTAGATTGTTTCATCTTGGATCGGATGCATACGTTCAAGGCGATGCGATAGACCCAGGTCCCGACGCTGGAATTGCCCTGGAATTTGTCCAAAGAACGCCAGATCTGATAGATCACTTCCTGAAACAGGTCTTCCGGCTCATTTGGAGAAACAGCATAGATCTTACAGATTCTGAGAATACTGCTTTTGTTATCCTCAATGATCTGTTCAAACTGAACTGCCATGTGTCAGTATATTTTTCATCATGATATCCCCTTGGTTACCAGTGATTGAAAAATATGACAAGAAGGTTGAAAAAATATTTCTGGGTCTTAATATCCTGCGGCCTGTCCATCTTTTCGGCTTTCTGAGGCGCCACGATACACTTTGTTCTCATCGTCCCACATGATCGCCTGATAGCCACCGTATATGCCACGGCCAAATCCGACGGCATGCCCACGATCCATCAGGCCGCGGATGGTCTTATAGTCAATGCCCGATTCGATGCGGATCCGACCTCTGCCGGTTTCTACCTGGCCAGTAGGCGATGTTTGGCCCGTATGGTCCCAGCGAGGAGCGTCTCCGGCTTCCTGAAGGTTCATGCCAAAGTCTACCAGATTCATGACGATCTGAGAATGTCCCTGAGGTTGGAAGTCCCCACCCATGACGCCAAAGCTTACCCAAGGCTTTCCATCTTTGGTAATGAAAGCAGGAATGATGGTATGGAAAGGTCGTTTTCCGGGTTCATAGGTGTTGGCCTGTCCTTTTTTCAGGCTAAAAAGCTCACCACGATTTTGAAGCATGAAACCCAATTTGGGAGGGGCCATTCCCGAACCCATACCACGGTAATTACTTTGGATCAGGGATACCATCGTTCCTTCTTTATCAGCAACGGTCATGTAGATCGTTTCGCCAGCGCTAATTTCGCCAGCTTCGTATTTCCCAGCACGATCTCCGATCAGCTTTCGTCTTTCTGCTGCATAAGTTTCTGATAATAATTCTTCCAATGGCACATCAAAGAAGTCCATGTCTGCATAGTATTTTGCGCGATCCTCAAACGCCAGCTTTTTGGCTTCCGTGAAAATGTGCAAATGTTCTGCACTGCCAAATTCAATGTTTGAAAAATCATAACCTTCGAGAATGGTCAGCATTTGTAAGGCGGCAATTCCCTGTCCGTTTGGTGGGAGTTCCCAAACATCATAACCGCGGTAGTTAATTGATACAGGTTCTACCCATTCGGACTTGTGAGAAGCCAGGTCATCGTAGCTTAGATAACCTCCTTGTTCTTTGATAAACGTTCCAATGGTTTTGGCTATGTCACCTTTATAGAAAGCATCTCTACCTCCTTCTGCAATTTGCCGATAAGTATTGGCCAGGTATGGATTTTTGAAGATTTCTCCTTCCTGTGGGACTTTACCATTTCGCATGTAATTGTCCTCGATGTTCGGATATCCGGCCGCCATAAATCTAGGAACGGTCAAGTTGATGTACCAGGCGATCAATTCGGTCAAGGGGAATCCTTCTTCTGCGTAATAAATGGCGGGTGCCAGTATTTCATCCATTTTCATAGAGCCAAACTTGCCGTGCAGCTCAAACCAGCCATCAACAGCACCGGGAACGCTAACTGGCATGGGACCGTAAGAAGGAATCTTCGATAATCCCATTTTCTCAAAGTTTTTTAATGTCAGGCTTTGGGGAGAACGACCACTGGCATTCAGTCCATAGAGTTTCTGGGTTTTTGCGTCCCATACGATGGCAAATAAGTCTCCGCCGATCCCACACCCAGTAGGTTCCATCAAACCGAGCGCTGCATTTGCTGCAATTGCGGCATCGATGGCATTACCACCTTTTTTTAAGATATCCAGCCCGATCTGAGTTGCCAACGGATGACTGGTGGCAACCATGCCATGCTGGGCAATGACTTCTGAACGAGTAGAAAACAACTCGCCAGTAATTCGATCCTGAGCGAAAGAAAGGTTGATGAAGGCCAGGATGGCCATGAAAAGGAAAAACTTCTTCATGAGGTATGATTTAGGAGCCACAAACTAGTAGAAAAACAGAGGACGATCAACGAATGTTTGATCAGTGGAATGAAGCGGGCATTGCAAAAGGGGAATAAGATGTGGTCGCCCGTCTTGGCAAGGCGGGTAAGCATTTGCGACCAAGCACTACTCATAAATTGATAGATCCAACTCGGCCGCCAATTGTATTGCCTAAAGCACCTCCTCCATGATTTCAGCCTCTTCTTCCTGAATTTTAATGCCGTATTTCAGGGCTTTGAGCATGAACTTATAATCGGGATCTTCTTCAGAATAAGTGTAGCTCATCATACCCAATGAATCAGATTCAGCCAGATAGCGAATGAGGCGACCTTCCTTTTCCCATTTTAGTTCAAAGTTGCGAAAGGCACTGTTCAAATACCGTCTGCCTTCTTGTCTTATGATGATTGGACCAGCTTTTGCAATGGCTGTAGTGACAGAATCAAGTGGCTTCATTTTGAAATTACCCAATGTGTAGATCAGGCTTTCGGAAATGTCTCCGCCCATGATGAATTTCTTTTTGCACAGTTCTTCATCAATGTGGTAGAACGTCAACTCATTTACATCTTGTTTATACAAGGTCAGGTCCGGTTCATCCACAATATGAAATTGCATGCGGTCCTGAAAAAACACACCGAATAGCTTGGCTTGTGGCATGTACTTTCTTTCGAGATAGGACGTAAATTTTGCCGGATCGATCCTTTTGGGTTTAGGTCGTTCTACAGCAGGAATCTGAGTTATTTCTTTGACAGGCTCCTCGGTTTCTGTTTCTACTTCACAGGACCACAGTAAAATAGAAAACGCAACTAACAGGTAATTGAAAGGTTGGTTGTTTTTCAAAGTTTCCACTTTTGTTGTAAGGTACAAACGGATGATGATCTCCCGAGGTTCAAAAATGAAAAAGGGATACAAAGCGCATCCCTTTTTTGATGATTAATCTGCAAGTCTTATTCGTCCTTTAATGTAGTGGCAGGATTTAGAAAGGCAGTCTTGATCGTATGATAGGAAACTGTAAGTGCAGCAACGACAATCAAACTGATTGCCGGAATAGCAAATAGCCACCAGCTAAGAGAAATACGATTGGCAAAATCCTCCAACCAACTATTGAGCAACCAATAGCTGAGTGGTAAGGAGAGTAAAATGGCCAAGCCTACTAGTTTCAGGAAATTGGTAGTTAGCAAGATCCACAAGTTTTGAATGCTTGCCCCCAGCACTTTTCTAACACCAATCTCTTTGGTTCGCATAGCGGTGATAAAAGAGGACAAACCGAATAAACCCAGTGCCGCAACCAGAATGGCCAGGCCTGAGAATAAGCTAAAAATGGATCCGAACTTGACCTCAGTATTATACTGCTCATTGTAAAAATCATCCAGGAAAAAGAAGTCGAAAGGCTTGTTGTTGAATGCCCTTTCCCAGGATGCCTGCACGGTTTGGACAGCAGATTGCATGTTGCCGGTATTGATCCGAATAGAGTAGAACCCCCCAGGAGATTCAAAATAACGGAAAATAAGGGCATCATAGGCTTGTTTGGGAGACTCCTGACGGTAGTCCCTGACCACACCAACGATGTTGAATGTATCCCCCCAGAAGAATAATTTTTCGCGCATCAGGGAATCAGGATCGAGGAAGCCTATCCTTTTCATGGCCGCTTCATTGACGATCACATTGTTTTCTTCTGTGCCAAATTGACTGCTGAATTTTCTGCCAGCAACTAGCTCAATGCCATAGTAGTCGATGAATTGATCATCTGCCCCAATGACCCTGTATTGATTAGCGTCAGCATCACTTTGCTGGATCAACCGGATACCGCCGGCGTTCCATCCTGGAGTACGACCGGGAATGGCACTGGAAGTAGCGGTGTTTCTTACAATAGATTGACTTCTAAGATCATCTATGAAAATATTGTTTTTGATGTCGTAAATGGAGTCACTTGAGAAGCTTGGAGTTCGTAGTACCATGGTTTGATCTATAGTGATCCCAAGCTCCTGCGACTGTAAGAAATTCATTTGCTTATAGACCACAAAAGTGCCCGTGATCAGCACAATAGACGATAAAAACTGAAATGTCACTAACCCTTTTCGTAGCAAATTGCCTTTGTCACTTCCTGAGAATTTGCCTTTGAGTACCGTCACTGGCTGAAAGCCCGCCAATACCCAGGCTGGGTAGAATCCGGATAAAATGATACCCAACACGAAAACTCCGAGTGAACCGAGCCAGAAGTAAGGAGCATCTGGCCATGTGTAAGCTATGCTTCTTCCAATAAAATCATTGAAGAATGGAAAACTGATTACGATAAAGATGGCCGCTAACAAAAAGGCCATGAAATTGATTGACAAACTTTCAAACAAAAATTGACCGATCAATTGCTTTCGTTGGCTTCCCATCACTTTTCGGATACCCACTTCTTTGGCGCGATTAATGGACCGGGCAGTGGTCAGGTTGATATAATTGATCCAGGCAATGAAAAGCACGAACAAACCGATGATCAGTAGGAAGTAGGTTGTTGTTTCATCGCCAGTGGGCTTGATCTCCATTCGGTAATTAGAGGTCAGGTGAATTTTTTCGAGTGGTTGGAGTACCAGTTCTATCCAGGCAGCATCTTCTCGCAATTGTTCACCCTGACGTGCTTCCACCACATCATTGATCTTGGAAACCATATTTTCGGGTTTGGTGCCCTCCCTAAGAACCACATAATTCAGAAAGCCATCCCAATTCCAGGCGGAGCGAGAGCGTTCACTTGTGAATTGAACAAAGGATTTAAAAGAATAGAGCAGGTCAAATTTCATGTGAGAACGCTCAGGCAGGTCTTGAAATACACCCGTTACTTCAAAGTCTCTGGAGTCATTCATTGTGATGCGTTGACCCACAGGGTCTTCATTGCCAAACATTTTTTTGGACAAAGTTTCGCTTAATACGACAGTGAATGGCTCTTTGAGTACAACACTATCTACCCCTCTTAACAACGGCACAGAAAATACCTGAAAGAAATTAGCGCTGGCATAGTATGGGTCTTCTACATCGAAGTAATCATCTCCTTGTGAGATTTGTGCACTACTTTGTGTCATTTGTACATAATCCAGCACTTCTGGTATATCATTCTTTAGATGATAACCTCCACCAGCCATTCCGGCTGCCCATTGCGTGGATAATTCTCCTTTGTTGTACCGATTGGTCTGCACCCGATAGATATTTTCCTTGTTTTCGAAGAAATTATCATAGGACAGTTCAAAGTAGACATATTGTAGGATCATGAATCCTGCGGACATTCCGATCGCTAATCCGATGGTGTTGATGAAGGAATAGAAAGGATGTTTGGCCAGATTGCGATACGTGATCGTCAGGTAATTTTTCAACATGGCTTCAAGGTTTGAGTTTGACTTTTTTCTTTGTTTGAAGAGCATTCGAAAAAAGCCGAATGCCTTCAGGTAGTATCTTATTTGAGCAATGGTTTTACCTTTTTGACTTGCATCTTCCAGGAATTGCTCATGTAGGTCCCCAGCTATCCCTTCGAATAATTGAGGTTTACAAAACTTCCCTAGAAGATTTGTAATTCGTTGTGGAGGACGATATGTGATCGGCTCTTTGGTCACGATTTATCAGAGTGATTATTCGTATCTCAAGGTTTTTACCGGATTCGTGTTCGCGGCCTTGACTGTTAACCACAAAATAGAAACTGACGCAAGTACAATGACTAGCAATATTCCCAGGGTCATGATGGTCCAATCGACATTGATCGAATAGCCAAGTTTAGAAGTCCATGCATTGTTCATGAACCAGGCGATCGGCCCTCCAATCAATAGTGAGATCACAATTAATCCATAGAAACTTCTGGACAGCAACATCACCAATTGTGATACCCCAGATCCCAATACTTTTCTAACGCCAACTTCCTTGGTTTTCAATTCGACGTGGTGTAATATCATTCCGAATTGACCGATGCAGGCGATGATGATGGCTAAGGCAGCGACCAGTCCCACGATTTTAGCGATATCCTCAAATTCTGCGTAGATGTCGTCAATCTCATACGCGTAATGCGAAATTTCAAAAGGATGGATCTTGTCAAATTCCCTCCAACTGGCCTCTATGATGGCTTCTGCTTCATGATTTTCAAGATTCGCATATTTGATGTTCAGGTATTCGAATGACTCAGGCTCATACGTCAACAATAGTGGACCGGATTCAATGAATAAGAACTGGTATTTGAAGTCCTCAACAACACCAATGATTTTGATAGGACCATTTTCCGATTTCAAAGTCATAGGTAGTTGATGTTCTTCGGAAATGTCCAACTCTTTGGCCATCGCTTCGTTGATCATGGCCAGTTTTTGATCTGAATTATTGCTTTTTCTGAAGTTCTCGCCTAAGGTGAGCGAGATGCTGAAATTGTCCAGAAAGTCTTCGTTCACTGCAAAATTAGAGACCTTTTTAGGTTCAGAGTTTTCGGTCAAACTCACCTCTGTTCTTGGGACTACTTCAAGAGCAGGCAAACTACTGGACAAGCTGACACTCGTGATATTGGATTGTTTCAATAGTTCATTACGGAGTGCTTCATAAGGAGCGTCTTTGATTTCAATGCTAGCCAAGGACTCTTTTTCAAAACCATATTCCATTTCAAAGAAATGTGTTGATTGCCTTGAAACAACAATGGCAGTTATGATGAAGATGACAGAAGCAATGTACTGGATCAGCACCAGTGATTTCCTCAATGCCATTCCAGGTGCTTTCTTTCCTGTTCTCTTCAAGGCCTGCTGGAATGCGACTTTACCAACGTACCAGGAAGGATACCCTCCAGCGATCAGCCCAATGAAAATGGCAAAACCCAGGAAGTAAAGCAGTAATGAGGCATTGCTCCAAACACTGATGTCAATCTGACCCTGAATGTCTCTTAGCACCTTTAGGTCATTGAAGATAGGTAGCACGATGGCCAGTAAGGCAATGGCAAATACCCAGGAGATAAGTACCGTCACCTGTGCCTCAATCAGGAACTGGAAGATTACGGTCTTTTTACCGGCCCCCATGATTTTTCGAATGCCAATTTCTTTGGCACGTTTCAGTGATTGAGCAATGGAAAGCCCAATGTAATTGAAACAGGCGGATAACATGATGACCGACACAAGAATGACCAGGAACCACAAAACGATGTTTGGAGTGACAAAGCCCAATTCGTATCGAACCGGAGGGCCGAAATTGATGTCGCTCATCTTTTGCAATTCAAAGTTGTGAGTTCCCTGAATTTCTGAAGGAAGCAGTGGCCGGAGAGAGCTCAGGTAATTATTGATTGCCTTTTCGTTTCCTTGTGGCATCCTAAAATAGTTGTAATAAGCGCTTCTATCGGTCCAGGCCTTTTCTGGCTGATCAGAAGATATGGAAATGAGCGCATCGAACAAAAGGTGTGATCGCCCTTCTAAGGGTTTGGTGATCCCGGAAATTTGGAAAGAGCCCATGTCACCAATCTCAATGAGTTGGCCAATCGGATCCTGCTGACCGAATAGTTTTTCCGAAAGTTCTTGTGTGAGTACCACTGAACCTGGGTTGTTCAATGCCGAAGCAGGATTGCCTGAATTTAGTTCATAGCCGAAAAAGGAGAAGAAATTAGGTTCCGCGTACAGGCCTGAAAAACCAATTGTTTTGTCGGATAAGCGAATGTCAGAAGCTACCGATTTATAGCGAGAAGTTGCTTCGATGTTATCGAAGTTTCCTGCTAGTCGTTCAGCAATATCGTAAGGCGTGGTAGCTAGCTTGCGCTCACGGTCTCTTTCGTTGTTGGTGGTAAGAATTCGGTAGCTGGATTCGTAATGTTCATTGTGTCGGTCCATGCCCTGCTGATCCAGGTAAAAAAGGATCATGAGTAAGCAGAGTGTCATGGAAGTGGCGAGTCCGAAAATGTGGATCGCCGAGAATACACGCTGTTTTTTCATTGACCGTACAGCGCTGGTGAAATAGTGATTGACCATGTAAAGATTAGATTTTGAGTTTTTTCTTAAAAATTTTAGACGCATGAATCCAAGCGCCTGAAAGGAGTACAGCAACTTTGCCCTGAATTGACCTTTTCGGGCAGCATTTTCATGCAGTTTTTCCTCCAGATCACCCTGAATGCCTTCCAGCAATCGGGGATCACAGAAACGTTCGAGTAACCATTCGATGAAAGCCGGACCTCTCATTCAAAAGCAACTTTTGGAATCGCATCCCAGATGTCATTGCGAATGGACCGGGTTTGCTCTAATGCCTTTTGTCCGGCTACTGTGACCCGGAACAGGTGCTTTCGTCTACCACCACGCTCGGGGCTGGACCCATCGTAGCGAGAGGTGACAAAGCCTTTTTCATCCAGACGGTACAATACCGCATGGACAGTACTAATAGAGATAGATCGGTTGCATTTTTCTTTGATCGACTTTTGAATGGCCACGCCGTAAGCATCGTCATACAACATCGCTATGGTCAGCATGACCAATTCTTCCAGTTCTCCAAGGTTAGTTCCCTTCATAGTTTCTCTTTTTCAAGATTCAAATGTCACACTGAGCCTGTCGAAGTGCGACATTCAAGCTCGTTCTAACAGATATACTCCCAAAATTGTAATAAGTTTCGTATTTGTAAAAATTGAATGAAAAATTTCTTTCGTATTTGTAAAAAATGAACGCTAACCTCGTTCAGAATGTCATTTAATCCCTCAATTTTCCGAGACTGAGCTTAAGTCCCCCTTGAAAGGGGGTGCCCGAAGGGTGGGGGATTTTAGCAACAAAAAAGCCACAACTTTCGATGTGGCTTATCATTCTCCGTTATGCTGAGCCCGCCTGACGGTTGAGATGGGCCAGGGGATTAATTCATCGACAAAACATTACCAGTCGAAATTCCATTCATTTCTCTATCCAGAAACTCCGTGAGATCAATCGGTCGGTTGATCTTGTACTCCGTAGATTTCAAATCAATTCGCAAGGTCTTGTTTTCATCATTACGGAAACTTGCCAGGTCCAGGTTATTCAAATCCTGATTCGCTTCCATTGCGATACCATTACCATCTACCACCATGAAAGCAAACAATTGCTGTCCGGGATAGATCACAAAGTGACTCATGCCTGTTTTATCATAGCGTAATACTGCATTTTGATCCTTGATCATCACGAACAAGTCGGTGATTTGATCATTAAGCTTTTCACCATCGAGATAGATCTCAGCCGCAACCATCAGGCGCTCTTCTTCTTTGATGTAATCGTAGTTGTAAACACCCATTTTGCTGATGTTGAATTCTCGAAGCACTTTATTCTGAGCGCCCAAAGTGACTTTTTCTTCCTCAACCTTCGCAAGTAAAGCCTCATACTCGGCAGATCTTTCTTCTGGCTGATTCTCATAAAGGTCAGATAAAGCCATTTTAGGAGAGATGTAAGCGGTGTAATCAGTGAATTGTTTCCACTCGTTATTTTCATACTCCCAACGCAAGAATTTAACACGGTATCGGTTTTTTCCAACCCACTTAACTTCAGGGTTTCGATACGTTTTACTATTCAAGATCCAATTCGGCAATGGCTTCTCGGACTTCCAAAGCAAAAGATTCGGATTTCGCTTCTCTCCGTTCCAATCCACTTCCTTCCAAACACGCTCATTCATCATAGCTGTCACGCCATAACTTTTGAGTTTGGTTCTTAGTAATCTGTCTAGCGTTTCAACCGCTGGAGAGGTTTCCCAGGTATAGTAATTGAATCGTTTATCCTTCAACTTGGCACGATCCTCATCTAGATAAATGTCCAGATCATAACCATAGTTGAACGCGAAACAATCGGTTAGATCATAATCCACACTTTTGCTTTCCATGTCTGTAATGGAATTGTTCAGACTATCGATCAGCGGATTGGGCGTAGGCTCAGAAGTGCCCAATTTATCCCAGGTTTTCCCTTCTTTATTCAGTGCGAAGAAATCGTATTGATCGCCCTCGACATTAGATGAGATCACCGTCCTGATCGATTTACCCTGGCTTAATTCCAGTTCTTGCCCATTGGCGGATGCACTGAGGTCGAACATGGCCGCAGATTGCATGACTGATGGATTTTCCTTGTTCCCGTAGTTCAATGGAATACCGGAAATCAAAATGGTGCCCGGGTCAGAGATCGCAGTATAAGCAACTTTGACATCCCCGGTTACAGGTTGTCCTTCCTGATTGACAAATGCATTGGCAGGTACATGAATTTCTGTACCGTTCCCAACGAGTAAGACGCCACCGGTGGTAGCATCCATGACTTGCTCTACCGCTTCATTGGTCACTCCCTGAAAAGGAGCGCGAATAAAAGCTGGATCGGGGCTACAGGCAAATAGCAACAGCCCCGTTAACATGATAATTAGTGATTTGGAATGCATAACAATTTATTCAGTTGACTATAAATTCTGATACTGATGTCGCCAAAGGCGTGTTGATCTCCATTGAAATTGGGACCGTGAGGGAAGTTTTGCTTGGTCTGATACAATCGAATGGCTGACCCGGACTTGCCAAGTCCCAGGTTATAAGCCGTAGCAATGAAATGTAAGCTTTGCTGATCGGTTAAGCCTTCTAGTTCGGCTGCGTATTGCTTTTTGATCAATTGCTCAAAAGCTTGCAAGTACTTTACAGAATATTCAATATTAAGGATGCGATCGATGCGCTCTTGTCGAATGCCGGTGGCGTCGGAGGCATAGAACCCAATCAGATCTGCATACTCATTTTGCAGCTGCTCATCTTTCCTGATTTCATCTTCAAGAGTTTCTATAAAAGAAGGCTTCATCTGAAAATACCCAACACTGAAATCCACCTGCCCGGAACCTAACGCGGCATACATAAGACGCAGTGCCTGTACCTCCATCAGGTTGGACAATTCACGGTATCGAATGTATTCGGGAGCAGCAATAGCCAGGGTAAATGCCAGTGAAGCATCATCATTTGGATAGTTGGTAACTACTTCTTCCACAAGGAAGTCACAAGTTTCCTTTACTTGTTGATCAATAGATGATACAGGCCAAAAGACAGCTAAAGCAAGAGTGAGTCGGTACAGCATTGGCGGAATGGTGTAAGACATTAACGTATAAAAAGTTAAATATTGTTAATGAATTGAAATTGCCTTCCTTTGTTTTTTTCTAAAACAATCATGAAAGTTTCCGAACTCAACATCTATCCCATCAAATCAACGCGTCAGGTTTCGCTTCAAAAATCTAAAGTACTTGCCACCGGACTGGCCCATGATCGGGAGTGGCTGCTGATTGATCATAATCAGGAACTGATCACCGCAAGAGATTACCCGAGACTGTTACAAGTGCGGACTCAGGTGGAGAAAAACAAGTTGAAAATTGCTACCCCGCTTGAAAGTTTCACTTTTCAGGACCCGGAAGAGGACCCGGAGATCAGTTTTCGGTTTTTCAACGAGCAGTTGTGTGGAAAAATCTATTCCAGGGCAGCCAATCAATGGTTTTCGGATTACCTGGGCATTACCTGTCAGGTGATTCACCAAAAAGAAGTTTTTCGTCCCATGCTTGAAAAGCGGGGAGGAAAGGCCGGAGATCAGGTCAATTATGGTGACGAAGCTCCAATCTTATTAATTGGACAAGGCTCACTGGATGACCTCAACAGCCGTTTGGAAAGTCCGGTAACCATGGGGCATTTCCGACCAAACATTGTGATCAACGATGCTAAACCTTACGAAGAAGATCAATGGAAAAGAATCCGAATTGGGGTATGTGAGTTCGATGTAGCGCAGGTTTGTAGGCGATGTGTGTTTACGACTATTGATCCCATTACTCAGGAGAAAAATAAGCGAGGTGAGCCGCTAAGAACCCTGGCTGGTTACCGTAAAGTTGCGGATGGAGGAGTGGCGTTCGGAATGCATTTGATTCCACGGAAATTAGGTGAGATCCAGAAGGGAAACGAAGTGATAGTTGTCAAATGAATTGATTGAGATAATTTAGTTGCCGCAAATAAGTGAAGGCAAAACAATTTTTCTACTCATGATGAAAGCAAGGTTATTACTGAAGATATCATTCTTTTTATTGGCACTGGGAGCTCAGTCACAGGACGTCAAAGAGCGGTTATATTTCAAAATTGGAGTTGGGAATTCTTTTGGGTTATCTGCTACGCAATTAGACTTTCCAGTTGGATCAAATGGGGTGTTTGAAGAGAACTATCGTCCTGGAGGCGGGTATAATCTCTATTTCGGCATAGGAGTTCCGCTCAATACTGATTTGGATCTTGAAGTTACCCTGGAACAGACCATGCAACTCAGTTTTACGCAGACAGCATCAACCGGAGGGTTTGGAAGTTCCTCAGCTAGTACCTTCCAAAGTTTCTTTAGAACCAGTTTGAATGTAGGTGCTTATTTCAATCTTCCTGAACTAAACAACGGAGCTAATTTCCGAATAGGAGGAGGTGGTTTCTATACCGTTCCTTCGAAAGGGACTTTCCGGTCTGATGGCGAGACCTGGGGGACTTTTAGATTACAATCAGGGCCAGGATTATTATTTGGAGCCAGCTTGAGCGCACCAGTGGAGAAAGTAATTCTGGAGCCAGGATTACGGGTAAAAATTGCGAACCTGGATGTGAAAGAAAATAACTTTGATGATCCCAACAATCAGATCACGTCAGGAAACATTTCTAGTATAGATATCTTGTTTGCTATTCTTTTCTAGAAAAAGAGATGAGGCCAGAGGTTGAACGCTGACCTCAATATTTTTAAGCTTCTACTTTGATTCCTTCATTTCCGATGATCAAAGCAGGAGCTTCCATTCTGCTTGCATTATCGTTGCTTCCGTTTTCCAATTTCAGTACCCCTCTTGGACAAACCGCTGCACAAACCCCGCAACCGACACAGGAAGATCTTACAATATTTTGACCTCTTTGCGCATACCAGCGAACGTCAATGCCCTGCTCGCAATAGGTAGAGCAGTTACCGCAAGAAATACACTGACCCCCATTGGTGGTAATTCTGAAACGAGATTTGAACTTCTGTACCAACCCCATGTAGGCAGCAAGCGGACAGCCAAACCGACACCAAACCCGATTACCCATGACAGGATAAAATCCAGTTCCGATCACGCCGGAAAAGACGGATCCGATCAGGAAACCATAGTATTCTCTTACTTTACCCGTATTCATGCCAATGAATTGATCAGCCCCTGAGAAATACGTGTATAACACACCTGCAGTCATGATGACGGCAAATACCATCACTCCATGGATCAACCAACGTTCTATTTTCCACGCCTTCAGGCTTTTATCCGAATGCTGACGGTATGGATCTCCTAAAGTTTCGGCCAAACCACCACAACCACATACCCATGAGCAGTACCACCTTTTCCCATAGAAGTACACTAGAACAGGAACAATAATGGCTGTTAAAGCAATGCCCCAGCCAAGCATGAACATGCCCACATTACCAGAAGCTATGAGGTTATTGATATTCCAGTCAAAGAAGAAATCATAATCAAGGGGCCAGGCATTCTTGAAATCCATGTAAGGCATGTTGAACCGTACCAACAGCTCAGGAATAAGGAATGCGAATCCTAATTGGAAGAACAGTACTGAAGTAGTTCTCACCATCTGATACATGTTGTGGCGATATTTTACATACATACGAATACCCATGACCAGCATCACCGAAGTGTACATGGTGCCGTACAGGAACCATTGACTGGCAGGATTGCCACTAAGCGCCATGCTGAGCGGATCTACCGGGTAGACCCAACTGGTGATGAACGCAGGATAGAAATATAGCAGGACATAGAACCCGACCAGCCAACCGAAAACGATGTAGGCTACCCAGCCACGATTAGTGACCGGATTTTGATAAATGTGATTGTTTTTGATGCCTGGTTTCCCCAGCAAGACCATGTCAGGGAGGATAAACATCAATCCACCAATGATGGCCAATCCGAAAGTAAGGAAGAAGAACAATAACTTATTCTCGGCTACAGGACCCTTACCGGACGTTTTCATCAATGCCGGCGCCACATCTTTATAAGGATTGTCCCAAAAGACATTGTTCCAATCCTGTTCAGACTTATAAACATCGTTGGCCGCCTCGAGGGTGGAAGCTACAGTGGTTGCAAAGCCTACAGCACTGAGTTCTTTGCCGATGACATGGTCTTTCATGCCTTGCAGGAACAGTTCGTTTTTCAGGCCTTTTGATGAGGCGTACTGATCGAATGTGGCCTGATCCAGCTCATAAGTTCCAAGCAGTGGCGAAACGGTGAATATGGCCACTCCAAGTACCAGAATGGCTAAACCAATGGATTTGATTGTTTTCATCTTTCTGAATATGTCTTTATTGCGCGTAGGCTAAAATTCTTTTCCAACTTTTTGATTTCGGCTTGACCGAAGTGTTATTCTCCTGATTGAACTGATCAATGATCTCTTGTTCATGTGCTTTATAGAACTCAGGGTCGTAATTGGCATCTTTCAGGTGTTCCAGCACATACTCGATGCTCTTTTCGTCTTGCATCCATTTATTGAATGAGTGGTGACGAAGACGAATGCCGAAAGTGTTTACCCCCAGGAATTTGCGACTTGACTTGTCAAAAACAAAGTGCATGCATTTTTTGCCAGATTCGTGTTCCCAGTAAAACTCCTGCTCATTGTCTTTCAATTGAGCCCAGACATGTCCGTAAGTCTGATATTCAATATCGAAAAACTTGGCGGAATTGAACCAGTACCCCGGATCATAGGTCGTTTTTTCTCCGGTTAAGGTTTTCGCCAGGCTCTCACCCATCATGCGGCCCGTATACCAAACGGCTTCAATGGGTCTCCTATTAGTAATGGGATCTCTTCTTTGGGCGCAATCGCCGGCGGCATAAACATCCGGAATATTGGTCTCCAGATATTCATTGACCATGATGCCTCGCTGTATTTCCAGAGAAGAGTCTTTTAAGAAATCCACATTTGGTGAAACACCCACGGTCAATCCAACAAACTGACATTCGATGGTTTCGCCTTTATTGGTGACGACAGCTTTTACACGGCCATTGCCATCATCAATGATTTCTTTAAGTTCTGTTTCGAGTCTGAGATCGATATGATTTTCACGAATGTGTTGATCAATCAATTTCGCTTCCTGATTGGGGATCACGCCATTCCAGAAATGCGACTCCCTTACCAGATAGGTTACAGGGATGTTTCTGGAGTGCAGCATTTCTGCCATTTCAATTCCGATCAGGCCACCACCGATGACTACTGCATGTTTGATGCCGACCGTATTTTTCTCCATGAGCTCCAGGTCCTGAAAGTTGTACAATCCCTGTACACTGTCAAGATCTTGTCCGGGCCATCCGAATTTGTTGGACTTGGATCCGGTTGCCAGTACTAACTTGTCATAACTCAATTTTTCCCCACCTTCGAACTCCAGTGCCTTTCCATCAAAATCCACGGACTTTACCCAGGCTCGTTTCAGTTCAATTTTATTCTTTTCCCAAAACCAGTCTTCGTAGGGTTTGGTGTGTTCGTATTTCATATGTCCCATGTAGATGTACATGAGCGCAGTTCTGGAAAAAAAATGATCCGTCTCACCGGAGACGATGGTGATTTTATCGTCGCTGCGTTTGCGAATGTGCCTGGCGGTGGTCACACCCGCGATGCCATTGCCGACAATTACGATGTGCTGCATATAGAGATGACTTAGTTAGGTAAAGTAAGTGAGTGAAGTCCGAGCCAGTTTCAAGATAGAAAGATAAGCTTAGTTTATGTCTCTTCTTTGACACAATGAATTGAAGAAGGACGTGTGTAGCAACATGTAATATGATTTTAGCGTACAGAGTACAAATAATTGTTTAAATAATGAAACAAATCCTCGCTATACTACTGATGTTTGTCTCCTTGACGGGATTTTCTCAAGCAGACTTTTTTAAGAAAGCAGATGCCTTTTTTAAGGCTAATGTGAATGATCAAGGTGGAGTAGCTTACGATAATGTGAAAGCAGATCGATCAGATTTAAATGAATTGGTCTCCTTGATCGCAAATGCCGACTTTGACTCCTATGACGCGCAAACACAGAAAGCGTTCATGATCAATACGTATAATATCTGGGTGATTGAGCAGGTAGTTGATCTGTTGCCAATTAAAAGTCCTTTGGACAATCCTAAGTTCTTTAACGGGATCGAACATACCATGGCAGGAAAGTCCTACACCCTCGATGGATTGGAAAAAGGAAAGCTATATGTAGAATATCCCGATTCGAGATTACACTTTGCCCTGGTATGTGCGGCTAAAAGTTGCCCACCATTGGCCAATTACGGTTGGTATCCTGAAGGGTTAGAGGATAAACTTGAAACCAGAACGAAAGAAGTATTGAATCTGGATTGGTTCATTCAGGTAGGAAAGAAAGTGAGTGCATCTCAGATCTTTAGCTGGTATAAGAAAGATTTTGAGAAAGATGGCAAACTGATTGACTACATCGCAAAGTACAGAGAAGGAGTTGCAGGAAAGAAAGTTACTTTCTACGAATATGATTGGACATTGAATCAGCAGTGAGTTATTAAGGTGGTTACTGTGATACGGTAGGTTAGGTTTGGTGTTTTCCACCTTAGGAGCCCCTCGGAAGAGGGGCTTTTTTCTTTTCGCGAGCAGTAACCAGATTACTTAGAGTAATCTGGTTTCTAAGCTCGGCTCAAATCTTCGCCTGATACGTATACAGCTGATAGTATCGGCCTTCCGCAGCGATCAGCTCATCGTGGGTGCCTCGCTCCACGATCTTTCCTTTCTCGATGACCAGAATCTGATCAGCTTGTCGGATGGTACTCAATCGGTGGGCGATCACGAAAGTAGTCCGGCCTTCCATCAGTCGTGACAGACTTTGCTGAATGTAACTTTCACTTTCTGTATCCAGGTTTGAAGTGGCTTCATCCAGAATCAAAATCCGTGGATCGGCCAATATGGCACGGGCAATGGCCAGTCGTTGACGCTGACCTCCGGAAAGCTTCACCCCACGCTCTCCGATTAACGTATCCAATCCTTCTTCAAAACGCTCGGTAAATTCATTGACATGCGCAGCTTTGACAGCATCCATCAATTGATCTTCGGTGGCGTCAGGCCTCGGGAATAAGATGTTTTCCCGGATGGTGCCTTCAAATAAGAAATCATCCTGAAGCACCACACCCAGATTTTCGCGGTAACTATTCAAGGGAACTTTTGAAATGTCCTGGCCATCGATGGTAAGCAAGCCTTTTTCAGGCATCAGAAAAGAGGCTGCCAATCCGGCGATGGTAGATTTTCCTGAACCTGAACTCCCGACCAATGCGGTAACTGAACCGGCAGGAGCTTCCAGGTTGATATCGTGAATGACTTCCTTGTCCTCTTCGTATGCGAATGAAACATCCTGAAATTTGATGTCTCCTTTGATGTCTTTTAATGCTACCGTTCGAACACTCGGATCATCTTCTTCCTGCATGTTCATGATCTCTTCGGTACGGTCAAGTCCGGCAAAAGCCTCAGTTAATTGCGTACCGATGTTACCCATTTGTAAGATTGGAGCTATCATAAAAGCTACGAGGAACATGAATTGGATCAGGTCGCCTTTGGTTAGTGCGTCATCTCCTCCGATAATTAAGTAAGCACCTAATCCTAAAACAGAAACCGTAGCCAATCCAATCAAGAAAGCACCTGAACTTCCCATGGTAGCAGTGGCAGTTAAAGTGCGCTTGATGTTTTCAAAAAGCTTTTCAACGCCATTTTCGAAAACCTTTACTTCTTGTTTCTCGGCATTAAAACCTTTGATCACACGAACACCGTTCAAGGTTTCGGTTAATCGTCCTGTTACCTCGGCATTGATTTTCCCACGTTCTCTGAACACAGGTCTGATGGTTCCCATAACCTTCCATGAAATGACCCCAAAGATGGCCATTGGGATTAGTGCAACTACTGTAAGTATCGGACTGATGTTGACTAATAGAAACACGGATAATAAGGCAGTTAAAGTTCCTCCGACAAGCTGAACTAGCCCGGTGCCGACCAGATTTCTCACACCTTCCACATCCGACATGATCCTGGAAACCAATTCTCCTGAACGGCTATTGTCAAAAAAACGAATGGGTAAGTAAATGATCTTATTTTGAACACGTACACGCAATTGTGCGATCAAATGCTGCGCTTCCACGCTCAAAAGTTTGGTTTGTAGAAATGAAGTAATTGCCTGAATGGTTACAGCAATCATTACTACTACTGCGATCAGTTTAAGAAATTCGGAATCTCCCTGATCAATTACATCATCGATCAGGTATTTAGTACTCATAGGAAGCACGAATCCCGAGAGTCTGCCAATGATGATTAAGAAAAGTCCAATAAAGACCGTTTTTCGACGGGGCCAGATGATCGTTTTGAAAACGTGGCCCATGGTCACTTTTGATTTTGCCATGTAAGTAGTAAATGCAGCTAAGTCAATGCAAAATACGATGTGACCTGTTAAAAGTTCCCGATTCCGTTAATTGTTTGCGGATCGTGTCTTCATCATCATAAATTATTCGTGAATCAAGACGAAGCAATATTTGTGCAAATGAGAAAATCAGCCGCCTTTTGGTAAATCCAGATAGCCATGTTCCGTGGCATAAACAGTCAGTTCCGCCCGGTTCTTGAACTTCATTTTTGCCATCACATTTCTACGGTGGGTCTCTGCCGTATGTGCACTGATGAATAATTTATCTGCCAATTCGTTCACCGTCAGCCCTTTTGCCAGCAAGGTCATTACTTCAGTTTCTCTCTTGGTTAGCTTTACCTGGTGGTTAGTGCCCTGCCTTCGCATGCTTGAGATCAATGTTCCCATGGCTTCTTGTGAAAAATAGGGTTCGCCCGACAGTACTTGAGAGACGGCACCAAGGACCTGATTTTTGGAACTGTTTTTCAGAAGGTACCCATCGGCACCACTCTCAATGGATGACTGTATGAACGCGGCCTTGTCATATTGAGTCAGGATCAGCACCTTGATATCAGGATAAGTCGCTTTGATCTCTTTCAAGAGACTCAGCCCGTCTATGCCAGGAAGATTGATGTCCAATAATATGAGGTCAACCTTGTTTTTTGCGAGAAATGGTATAACCAGATTCCCATCGGCCAGTTTGTCCAGCAATGAGATGCTGGATTCATCTGCCAGGATATTTTGCAAACCATCACTGAATATGGGATGATCTTCAACGATCAGTATTTCTTTCATATCGGAAACTCTACGGTGATCATGGTACCTTGTCCTTTGCCGGAATCTACATTGAAATGACCATTCAGTTCATGAGCTCGGGACATGACATTTCTGAGTCCCATACCTGAGGAGCTTTCTTTGACTTTCAGGCTATTGAAACCCACACCATCATCTTCTACCGTAATGATCAGTTGATCCTCAATTCGGTTTACTTGAGTGACGATTTCTGTGGCCCGAGAATGCTTAAGTGCATTGCTGATTAATTCCTGTACAATGCGGTAGGCATTGATCTCTACTTTGTTTTCTAACCTTTCGGTCAGGTCAAGGTATTGTAATTCAAAATTGATCTTTTCAGAACCTTTGATTTTGTCAGCAAGGTCTTCTAGGGCAGCAATTAGTCCAAATTTATTCAGCACCTTAGTTTCCAGGTTGTGCGAGATCCGGCGAACTTCATCTACGGTTTCGTCCAACAAACTGGTCAGTTTTGTATCGGAAGTATCTGTTTGTAATTTCATGGCTGATAGCATGCTGCCTACCCGATCATGGAGATCTTCGGCAATGCGTTTGCGTTCCTTTTCTTCCCCTTCAAGCATTGCATTGATGGATTTCAATTCCTGATCCCTGACCATCTGGTCGACCTGCTGCTGATGGAGTTCCTGATCTTTTTCTCTAAGGACCGTTTCACGCTCTCGAAGTTCCTGGTCCTTTCGCCGTAGGATTTTCTGGTCCTTCAGGCGTTTTTGATTGAAGAGGATCACCACAATGGCGCATCCCGCAACAATGAATAGTATAAGCATAAGTGTTCTGTTTTCCGTGGTTTTAATGAGAATAGTTGCTTCATTGAGTTTTAGCTGCTGGTCTTTCTTTTCGGTTTCGTATGAGATCTTTAGGTTCTCTATGATTTGTTGTTTGTCTTCGTTGTACAATGAATCATGATAAATAGTGTGTATTTTATGATATTTTAATGCACTATCTGCCAGATTTAATTCATCAAATGCCGTGGCAAGATTTATTGAGGATCCTGCGATTATATCCCAAGAATTCACCTGAAACCCTAACTTCTGTGCTTTTCTGTTTTGAACAATTGAGGCATTCCAGTCTTCTGCTTTTAGTAATGAGAACCCACGATTCATGTGGACCATACCTATCTTGAATGAATTTTCAAGAGCCTCGTAAATTTTTAGAGATTTGTTGTAATAGAGATCTGATGAATCAGTAGATATTTCATCAAATGTTGTTGCGATGTTCATGGAAATCCCACCAAGTTGAAAGGAATCCGGTAGACTCTTGGCAATGGTTAATGCCCGCTTATAGTGCTTTAAAGCTTTTTGTTTATCTAATAGGTTATTCTTCTTTAACTTATTTAGTTCAATGGAGTAGACATTACCAAGATTGTTCAATGTAATCATTTCCATCCTGATATTTCCATGTGATTTATAGACCTCCAGGCTTTCCTTAAACTTTTCCAGACTCAATTCTGGGTTTTGTTCGCTCTCCAAATAGTAATTCCCAAGCCCTATATTGACATTGGCGATACCGATTTCATCATTTAATTGTCGAAATATTCGATCACTTAAATTGTAGTACTCTAAGCACTTATCATAGTTTGTTAGGTAGTACCAAACTGTACCGATGTTGTTGTAAACTTTACCTATCCCGACACTGTCATTAATCGCCAAGAATCCATCCAAGGCCTCTTGATAGTAATATAATGCGGAATCAAATTTGGCATTATTCTTAGCATAAATTCCTTTTCTTCTATATCCTTCTGGATCTGGATTTTCAGAAAATGGAACTAGCAGAGCCAGACAAATTGTTATAAAATGATTTGACATACATGCAATAAACTCAACAAGTAGACCTCTTTTAAGTCACATTATCCATCAGCGTCTCCAGGATGCTTTGTCGCTCCATTACCATTATTAGGTCCGCCGAAAATTTTCAGTTCAAAAGACTCCTTAAAAAAACGCTTACGACGCGGTGGACCATAAATGCGAATCACTCCATCTCGGCTAATATTATCATCTGCCTGATTTTGTCGA
The DNA here is from genome assembly GCA_033344775.1 of Cytophagales bacterium. Lineage (NCBI taxonomy): Bacteria > Pseudomonadati > Bacteroidota > Cytophagia > Cytophagales > Cytophagales bacterium. The sequence goes on from JAWPMT010000007.1 coordinate 660,321, forward strand.
ATCTCTAATTCTATTTTATGGATTCTTTCTTCACCGGGCTTACAAGGGGTCAATTCCAACTTGTATACATTTCTTGATACCTGTTCCAAATTCTGGACCCAGTCATAGGTAGCCCACTTAGGTCTTAGGTCAATCTTATAATAAAGACCATAATACCTGTTTCCTTCTTCGTCGCGCTCGTAACTTAAATACGTATAGAATTTATTGTACTTCATATGGCTATGTTGGATTCTGAAGCCAGGAATCCGAATAGTGACCAGGGATGTATAATCCCATACCCCCATTCCTCGTTATAATCACCCGGATCATAAGGATGGACACACCTCGAAATTAAACTCTTTTTCAAATCTTTGCAGGTAGGGAGACGACCATAGATTTCCAGGTGCGCCTCCATGTACAGCGCTATGATTCCCGAACAAATGCCACTGGCGATAGAAGTTCCTTCCGCAATGATGTCGTCTTCGGTTAAACTCGGCACACTCACTGACGGGCACATAAAATCAAGCAATCTACCTCTGGCGCCATCGTTTTGAAGTTTGAAATCCTGATCATATCCTCCGATAGCTAAGGTCCTCTGAAACGCCGCAGGATATTCGATGGATCCTACATCTTGTTCAAGGCTGTTACCAGCCGAACAAACAAGCATCACTTCGTTGAAGTATGCTTGTAATACGGCATCGTGCAATTCGGCAGAACACCGGTCTTCGAGGCTGATATTCACGACATGAGCACCTAAGGCCACTGCCATATAAATGGCGAGTGGCAGGTTCATAGGCTTGTTGGCATCATTTGAGGCCTTGATCATGATCAATTCTGAATTGCAGGAAATTCCTTTCTGGCCAGAAATGTAGCTGGAAATGGCTGTTCCATGACTAAGCTCATCAAAAGTGTAGCCATCATAATCGTCAGTAAAAGGGCAATCCGTTTGTTTTAGTTGTTTTAGGAGCTGATTGATTATCTCTGATCTTCTTTTGTTTCTATGTTTTTTCCAAAATTCTGTGGCATAGTCAGTGACCACTGAATAGGTAGAAACCTGAGTATCGTTGAAATAATCGATTTTGTTGATTCCCGTATCGATTACTGCGACTTTGATTTTTGAACTTTTCCTGAAGAGACCAAATTGTTGTTTGATCTCTGTAATTTTCAGATAGTCAAGAACCCAATTTTTATGATTGGCCTCTTGCGGCATGAATGCTTCTAATTCTTCGAAATTGGCCATTGTATTATGTTTCTGTGAGTAACTATAATGACCGTGTTGCTGGGCAAACTCTAAATTAATATGTTTCAATTTACATTTTGTTAATGGTTTAATTTGAAGCAAATATCTTATAGACTCTTTACTGTATTCACCCCTGATTTCACGAATTTCTTCTACCGGGTTTTAGGTAGAAGTTATCCAATGCTATATCAATTGAATTTTGCGAAAATTCGCTAACAATAAAAATTCACTAATTGTGTACCTTTGGCGCCATGCCCAAACGCATTTTTGAACTCAAGCATATTTTTGGACTGAAGGTTAAGGAACTTCGGCAAGAAAGGGGACTGACTTATCAGCAGTTGAATACACTTTCAGGACTATCAGTATCCTATCTCAGTGAAATCGAAAGCGGTAAGAAATACCCCAAAGGAGATAAAATTGCTGTACTGGCCGACGCATTAGGCGTGCAATATGATGAATTAGTTTCGTTGCAGGTCCCGCGAAAACTGCAACCTGTGGTGGATATGATGGACTCTCATTTTTTCAAAGAGTTTCCTTTGGAAGAATTTGGGCTGAGTCCGGCGAAATTGGTCGAGATCGTCTCCGAAGATCCGGATAAGATCAATGCCCTGATCAATACCATCAGCCAGGTGGTGCGGAGCTATGAATTGAGAAAGCAGCCTTTTTATGAAATCGCTCTACGCTCTTATCAGGAGCTTCGCCTCAATTTCTTTGAAGAGTTGGAGCAAGTAGTGGAAGAAATGCACCTGGAATTTTTTGAGTTGAAAGACTTGCCTTTCCAGCCGGAATTGCTTGAAGATATCCTACTAAAGATCGGTGTAAGGGCCAGTTATGATACCCTGGCAAAATACGAGTCCTTGAAAGACCTACGATCACTCTATGATGAGAAGAAGCGCTTGCTTTATTTAAATCAGGGGCTCACGCGTGCACAACGCAACTTTCTGTTAGGGCGGGAAATAGCTTTTCAGTGGATGCGGGTTCAGGATCGTCCGGCAGCGACACCTCCACAAAAAGCACAGAATTTTGACATGTTGTTGAATAGCCACCGGGCTTCTTATTTTTCGGCGGCCCTGATTATGCCAAAGGATCGTATGGTTAAATCAGTGGAAAAACTATTTGAAAAAAAGACCTGGGATTCCAAAGGCTTCCTCAATTTGTTGACAGAATTTGATGCTACTCCGGAGATGGTAATGCAGCGACTGACCAACCTATTGCCGACTTTCTTCGAGCTGCGGAATCTGTTTTTCATGAGGTTTCTCAAGTCTCCACAAGAAGAATCAGTGGTGCTTACCAAAGAATTGCATTTATCGCACCTGAACGATCCCGAAGCGAATGAGCGTAACCAGCGTTATTTTAAAACCTGGGTTACAGAATCGGTATTTGAGAAGCTTAAAGGAGGGGAGTTGGTCATAGAGCCACATATCTCGGAATTTGAAGATGCTTCTTATTTCTGTTGGGCACTTGCCTTCACCAACGTGTCGAATCCACTCGAGCAGATCAGTGTGATGTTGGGCGTTCGCATTGACGAGGAAGTCACACAGTCCATCAAGTTTTTGTCTGATCCTAAAATTCCTCGAAACTCAGCTCAAGCCTTTATGGATAAAATGGCCAATCTGGACAGCAATCTCCTCGAACGAAAGATACAAGCAGACATTGATCAAATCTTGTTGAGCTAATCTCATTTACTTTCGTGGGGTGGGTCTAAATTGCGGAGCAATGGAAAATTTCATTGAGCTTCTCTATTCCAGATTCCTGCTAAGTGATGGGGTGTCAACGGATACCCGTACCATTCAGCCCGGGAATCTCTTTTTTGCGTTGAGTGGTCCCAATTTCAATGGTAATATCTATGCTGAAGAAGCATTGAAGAAGGGAGCGGCCTATGTCGTGGTGGACGACCCTCAATTTGTGAGGAACGACCGGTATATTTTGGCTGAAAATAGCCTGGAAGCTTTACAAGCTTTGAGTAAGTTTCACAGGAGTCGATTTAAAAAGCCGGTTTTTGCCTTAACTGGATCCAATGGAAAGACGAGTACCAAAGAATTGATCAGTCGTGTATTAGGGAAGAAATATGATGTCCTCGCTACGGAAGGGAATTTTAACAATCACATTGGTGTGCCGCTTACGTTACTGAAAATCCATCCACAAGTAGAGATTGCGATCGTCGAAATGGGAGCCAGTAAAGTGGGAGATATTGCAGAGCTCTGTGACTTTGCCAACCCTACACATGGGTTGATCACCAACATTGGTCACGCCCATACCAACACTTTCGGTGGAATTGAAGGAGTCCTAAGAGGGAAAAGTGAATTGTTTGATCACCTTAGAAAAACGGGTGGCCATCCGTTCATCAACGAACTGGATCCAAGATTAATCAATATGGCCAAAAGGTTTGCTGAGAAAACCACTTATCCAGCAAAAGACCTGGAGCTCGTTAATGAGGAAAACCCGCTTTCATTCTCTTTGGATGGAACCGATCATCAGTCCTCGCTTTATGGAGCTTACAATTTCCCGAATATAGCAGCTGCTGTCGCGGTGGGCCGTTATTTTGAGGTTCCTGATGGTCAGGTTACAGAGGCGATATGTGAATATGCCCCTGACAATTTGCGCTCACAAGTGGTGGAGAAGGGGCAAGCACGAATAATTGTAGATGCTTACAATGCCAATCCGGATTCAATGTTGGCGGCCTTAGAGACGCTGAATAAAGTAGCAGGACAGAAGTGGGTGGTTCTGGGTGACATGTTGGAACTGGAGAATGAATCTTCTGCTCATGCGCAATTAGGTGAAAAAATTGCGGAGATGGGATTTGATCAAGTCATGTTAGTAGGGGAGTTAATGAAACACGCAGCAGATCAAATTGATGGGGCTCAGCATTTCGATCATGTAGATGAATTAAAGTCCCATGTGAGGACCCTTGAGCCCGGAACTGCACATATCTTGTTGAAAGGCTCTAGAAAAATGAAACTTGAGCAACTTTTAGAACACTTTAAAGAATAATTCAGATGGAAAATGTCGTCGGTTTTTTGAAGGACCTTGCTGTCAATAACCAACGTGAGTGGATGCAGGACAACAAGAAGCGCTATGAAGTTGCTAAAAAAGAGTTTAAAGAAATTGTGGCTTCGCTAATTTCAGGTATTGCTGATTTTGATGAAAACGTGCAAGGCTTAGAACCAAAGCATTGTATATTCCGCATCAACAGAGACATCCGATTCAGTAAGGATAAAAGCCCCTACAAAACCAATTTTGGCGCAGCCATAATGGAAGGAGGAAAAAAGACTGGAAACCCAACCTATTATCTTCACATTCAGCCGGGTAAAAGCTTTGTTGCCGGTGGTGTGTACCTGCCTGAAGCCGATAACCTGAAAAAGATCAGACAGGAAATAGATTACAATCCGGAAGAGTTGAGAAACATCGTGAAGGATGAGCAATTCAAGAAAGTATTTGGCCAAATGACCGGAGAGAGTCTGAAAACTGCTCCAAAAGGATATCCCAAAGATCATCCAAATATTGATCTGCTACGGATGAAAAGCTTTTTGGTGACCAGAGACCTGAGTGATAAAGAAATCTTGAGTAATCATTTCATTCCCAAAATCACGGAGATGTATCAGGTGATGTATCCATTCAATCAATACTTTTCAGTGGCGATGAGTTGAAATTGAAAATAAATCCTCAGATTTTTTGCATGAGTAATTTTCTCTACTAATTTTGCATTCCGTTTTCGAAAGCAGTTCGAAAAAATATTCTTCAGGGCTTTTAGCTCAGTTGGTTCAGAGCACCTCGTTTACACCGAGGGGGTCGGGGGTTCGAATCCCTCAAAGCCCACCAAATGAGGGAAAGTATTTTTAGAGTACTTTCCCTTTTCTTTTTCTTCTCTGTAATGAGCTGATAGTGTGGGTATTACACTGAAATATATGTTTACTCTTTCGGTTCGAACTTCGTCTTTTTCTCGATTATACCTGATTCCATCTGGAAATACCAGAGATTGAATATTTTGCTTGCCCAGAATATCTGCTTCTCGCCACATTTTCAGCAAGTTACCGCTCAAATTGACGGTGTATTCCACGCATTTGTCAAGGTTCGAACTGCTAATCGAGGCATTTTCTAACATACCCTCGATTTCCAATTTCTCCCCTTGGTATTTTAGGTGATATTTCTCGTATATGGGGCGATCTATTTCCCCAATAGCGAATCTCTCCTCTATCGTTTCCAACCTGCCTGTAACCTCCGTTAAATTGGCTTTGTAGGCTTTTAATTCCTGTAGCTTATCCTCATTCAGTTTGAAGAACAATTTCTTCATCTGAGCAGCTAGTATGTCCTGATATCGGCGATCTAATTGAAAGCTACTGAGTAGTGATTCAAATCCCTGTTTGACTACATCTGCGTTTCTGTTTTTGCCACAGCCTTTCGTTCTGCACTTGTAGTAGTATAGTCCTTTCTTCTTGACTAAGTAGCCAGTCATAGGCGCTCCACAATCATCGCACTTGGTAAATACTTTTAGTGGTAGTCTATCATTGTGTATTTGTACCTTGTAACCCTTCTTTCTCGGACGATTATGGTTAGGATCATTGATCTTCCAGAATAGCTCTTCGGAGATCAGAGGTATGTGTTTACCTCGATGCACTTCTCCAGGTAGTAAGCTGCTGGTTAGTACGCCACAGTAAAATGGGTTCTGAAAGATCTTGGACAGTTTCTTGTCTGTCATCTTCAATCCTTGATGGGTTAACCGCTTGGCGATATCAACGGTCGGCATGTCTCTTTCAGCCTTCCATTGAAACGCCTGTTTGAGCAATTCTCCTTCTTTTGTGATGATAAGTTCATGTTTATCGGCTGTTTGTCCTCTGTTCAGGTTCTTATAACCGATTGGAATGGACCATACCCAATGCCCCTCTCTAATCTTTTCGCGCATTCCGGTAATACACTTTTCTGTTCTTTGAGTATTGTCAAACTTGCCGAACAGATAGAACATGTCTCTTTGAAAAGCTCCTGTTGCATTTTCAGGATTGACTTCCTGAGTGACGGATAAAGTAGAGACACCATACTTCTTTTGTAAGTCCTCACTGATCATCGCTCCATTATTACCGGAGCGGGAAAATCGATCATAGGAATAGACGATGATAGCCGAAACGTTCTTTGATCGCTTTACATAGTTGATCATGCGTTGGAACTCCTTTCGGTCATCTGATTTAGCTGATTCGTAAGTGCCTCCAAAGAAAGCAACGACATTCAATTCCTTTCTCCGAGCAAATTCCTTACAGTACTTCATCTGTGTATCCAAACTTGCCCCATTCTCCATTTGGTCTCTGGAGGATACACGGGTATAGATGACGACATCTCTTGAATTCCTGATGGGTACACGAACGTTTTTGTTAGCGAACTTCAGGAACCGGTCTAAGTTTTTATTGCTCATAATGTTGTGATGTCTTGGATGTACTAACGTAGTTTTCGTAAATAAGGATGCAAAAGCCATGAAGAAAATCGATGAGTTCCTGCCCTTGTTCTTCTTCAATATCCTCAAAACCATCAAACTGTCTTAGTTCTTCGATGGTGAGCTTCGTCTCCTGTATGTCTTTCCTTTTTGATATTGAGCTTTGCTGCATGATGTCGTTTAGCTATTCCTTTCACTGTTGTTATGAGGATAAGATTAGCTGTGAGGAGGAAACAAGACAAGGTTCGCTTTTGTACCAAGGGTATAAACTAATGTTTGACTAAAAAAACTTGATTCATCTTCAATAAGGATGATAATACCCGTTTTATCGTGTCAAAATGCCCCATTTTGTTGCAATTCATAGAGCGTCAAAAAGTGCTCCATATTTTCAGTCGAAATTGAACCTGTTTTTGTGTCCTTTTTTTGGCTCATCCTATTTCTTATATCAGCATTTCAATTATGTTCTTCAGCCTTTGGAGACAGCTTAGAAATGAATTGCAGGAAAGTGCTTTCAAGCAAGTCGTATTTCTCGACAAACCCTTCATAGTAGTAAGGAACCGATAGCTTCTCCTCACACTTTTTAGCCCCATAAAGGATGTTCCGTTTTGTTAATCCAAAGTCTTCAGCGATTTTGGAATAGCTCAATCCCGTGTATTTTTTGAGTAAATGATAGCAAACCATCCTCGCGTCTCTGTATTCCTGGATGTTGGAAGTGAAGAACAGTTTGTCATTGAGTTCGAAGACGCGGATGCACTCTGTAATCAGGTAGTGGGAAAGCATCTGGAACTTCTGGGGTTGAGAGACGGCAATGTCTGAGGAGTCGATAAAACTTGACAGTAAAAAGATGGTTTTGTCTAATCCGATCTTGCCGATTACCTGGTCGATTTGTTGTTGTAATTTGCTGTAATTGTTCAGGGTTTTGTTACTCATTGTAAATTAGATGTAAAGCGAGATGAAACTCATTGTAAACTATTTGAAAACTGAGGTGAAAGAAATTGTAAACTAGTTCAAGTATTTGTCTATCAATCACTTACAAGTATAATTAAGCTGCTTTCTAAAGTCAATTTTCGACGAAATTTCTGTGTCTGAAAATGGCAAATCGGTACAAAAACATACCTTCACACTTACCTTAACTACCTCTATTTAGTGGTGATAATTGATGAGAATGCCAGGAAGGTTACTTGGAGACTACCAATAAGTGATATTAGAATTGTTCAATTTCCAAGAAGGGTGCTATGAGTTTTGCTCTCAAGGCATCTGGTCGTATGGACTGATTGGTGTGAAGAACAGCTATTCCTTTTTAGAATTGAGTTCATTAGTCTACTTCCATTATCTAAGGGCTTGACCGTTCTTCGATACGGTGGCTCTCGCAATGATCCTTTCTGAAAGATATAGAGGCAACCCGTCTCACTTATTTAGCTACCTCCTTAATTGATGTTTAATTTATACCCCATATAAATACTGCCCCATTATGCTGAGATAGATCATCGGTGTGGCCTTTTATGTGAGGAAGTCAGGCTGGATTATCACATGCTGTCAGTCATTATATAGAAGCAGATCGGTAAGGTTAAGGAGAACCACTTTCTTAGAAAAGTTAGATTCCGTTCCTTTCCTGAAAAGAAGTATCCATGAAAATATAATTTTTCTAAGCTACTCCTAAGGAAACCCTACCAATGATTGCACTTGGCTAAGAATTCGTATGGAAATGTAATACCTATTCCTTAAGGAATATTGGCCTAAGAAGATCAGCTCCTTAAGCAAGCCTGTGTTGATGTTTCTCATTGACCCCAACAGTGCTTATTTTTTGAGTTAAAGGAAGCAGGTACGCTAAAGGAACTTGTTTTCATTGTAAGCGCATGCTGATATGAAGCCCCCCGTATTTCCTTAAGAAAAATTGATTTGAAAGAACAATTCCTAAGGAAACCTCTTTGATGTAGCTACATTCAATGTCTTGCTATTTTCACTTCTTCCTCCTTTAGCAGGTAGATGCATTTGCTAAGGAATTTTAAAAATTGCTAAGGAATTTATTATTCCCATACTCCTAAGGCGGGTGTGTTGAAATTTGAAAATCCTTAAGGAAACTCGGTGATGTACGAGCCTTTTCCTAAGCAAACTCGCCTTGATGAAGTCAATGCCTAATACATGGTGTTAAAAAAAGTGTAGGTGCGCTTAAGAAGCTCGTTTTGATTAATGCGCATGCTGAGATGAAAATCACCACATTTCCTTAGGAAATTTGATATTTCCTAAGGAAACCTATTTGATATAACTACATTCAATACCTTGCCATTTACAGATTCTTCCTCCTTTAGCAAGGATATGCATTTGCTAAGGGTTTTTTATGCCCACACTCCTTAAGGCGGGTGTGTTGAATTTTGAAATCCCTTAAGGAAACTATACTATGTAAGAGCCATTTCCTAAGCGAACTCGTCTTGATGAAGTTAATGCCTAATACATGGTGTTAAAAAAGTGCAGGTGCGCTTAAGAAGCTCGTTTTGATTAAAGCGCATGCTGAGATGAAAATCACCACTTTTCCTTAAGGAAACTTGATTAGAAAGTGCTGTTTCTTAAGGAAATCTCTTTGATGAAACTACATTCAATACCTTGCCGTTTTCAGCTTCCGCCTCCTTTAGCGAGGAGATGCATTTGCTAAGGAATTTTAAAGCACGCTTAGGATTTCTTATTCCCACACTTCTTAAGGGTGGTTTGTTGAAATTTGAAATTCCTTAAGGAAACTCGGCTCTGTAAGAGCTTTTTCTAAGCAAACTCGTCTTGATGAAGTCAATGCCTCATACATGGTGTTTAAAAAAGTGCAGGTCCGCTTAAGAAGCTCGTTTTGATTAAAGCGCATGCTGTCGTGTAAATCACCACATTTCCTTAAGGAAACTTTATTTATCCTAAGGGAACCTCTTTAATGTAACTACATACAAAGTCTGGCTATTTTCAGCTTCTTCCTCCTTTAGCGAGGAGATGCATTTGCTAAGGAATTATAAAAAAATGCTTAGGGTTTTTTATTCGCACACTCCTTAAGGTGGGTGTGTTGAATTTTGAAAGCTCTTAAGGAAACTCGACTATGTAAGAGCCTTTTCCTAAACGAACTCGCCTAAATGAAGCCATACCTCTTACATCCTGTTAAAAAAGCGCAGGAGCGCTTAAGGAGCTTGTTTTGATTTTAGTGAATTCTGAAATGAAAATCACTGCGTTTCCTTAAGGAAACTTCTTTGGTGTAATCTTACCTCAATTTCGACATTGTTCTTCTTTAGCTAGGAGATGAACTTACTAATGACGTGTAATTTGACCCAACTAAAATTGTACTATATCCTGAACACGCTAAGGGAGGTTCTGCCATAAGTGTGCTGCATGCTTTGATAAACTCTTTGATAGCTGTTTTACCTCAGTTTAGCCTTTAAAATTCCACGTTTACCGAAATTCTTATTCTTGATTATATGAAGGTCAGTAATTTCACCATCATAAAATAGTGAGTATCTATTTTCCATAGCTGGTTCTTAATGAGTGAAAAGCACATGTCAGTAGGCGTGTGCTTTTTGTTTTCCTATTCAACCAGCTCTTCTCTTAGTGACTCATCATAATTTCTGGAATCAGTTACGATATTGTATATTGATTGTGTGGAACTCTATCATTCCACAGTTTCTAAATTGAGCAATGCGACTTCCAGGTGCATTGCTTTTTTACTTTTACGTCGCTAATAATACACTTTGCGGACTGTCAAAGACGATTAATGAGCAAATCGAGAAAACAGTATAACTTGCCTTGCAGATTCGCCCCCTGAACGAATCTGCACATTTAGAGCCAGCCATCGGAATTACTTTCGACAAATAACCTAGTATCAACCAATAGTAACGATGGCAAACGTGATTCAACAGTACTTGAGTATTGGACAAACTACATCCGATATCCCAGAGATTAAAGTACGTAAGAGCTTCCTAGTATTCCTTGCAACCTTCATGTCATGTGGAGGTATCATTTGGGGTAGCATTTCTTTAGCCTACGGTTTGACCTGGCAGTCGCTTATTCCATATGGGTATGTGGCAATCTCAATGATTAACCTTATCCTTTTTGGTGTACTGAGGTACTTCAATTTCGCCAGAGTCGTACAATTATTTATCAGTCTATTACTTCCATTTCTATTTCAATGGTCTCTTGGGGGATTCTTTTCATCTGGCTTGATTATGCTTTGGGCGATCCTTGCAGTAACCTCAGCGCCCGCTTTGGGAGATGTAAAATTCTCTCTTATTTGGATGGGTCTTTACCTGGTACTTGGAATCGTGTCCTTTAATTATGATGGTTTTTTTGTTTCGAATAAGCCAGAAATATTAGCAGATCAATCACTGTTGTTTCTCACACTCAATACATTGGTCATCTCCACTATTGTGTTTGGCCTTGTTATATTTTATGTTGGACAAAGTCAGAAGGCACAGCAAGAAGCGCAGGCGATCAATGATAAATTGAAACAGGTTTCGATCCAGTTGAAGAAGAAGAACCAACAGTTGGCAGTTGCTCAGGAAGAATTAAAACAGAGCAATTCTAAGCTAGAAGAGTCAAAAGTAAATTTAGAACGTATCAACGAGAAGCAACAACACATCAATCACATGTTGATGAAAGATCAGGGTTACTTCAAGGAAAGTGGGAATAAAGAAGGTGAGGAATAATCTTCTGACTTAAGGGAGCCAGTGTCATCATTCCAATGTAAATGCTTGAAAAAGTCGTGATATGGCCCGTTCATCGAAGAATTGGATAGAGTACTTACAGTGAAGGTTAGTTTCGACCTGATTCATTAAGATCTCATTAAATCAAGCTCCAGCCCGGTTCATTGAATTAATAAAGTATGATTGAGATAATTCAGGGGATTTCTTCTTTAGGCCATCATGAAGCTGAGTCGACAATTCATAAAAGCAGAAAAAGCTTTTTAGTCTTTCTGACCTTGTTTATGAGTTTAGGAGGTCTCCTTTGGGGAACGATCTCTGTTTTTCATGGCCTGATTTATCCTTCTATTATTCCTTATGGTTATGTAGTGATTAGCATCGGGAACATGATATACTTTCAACAGACCAGGGATTTTGTGAAAGTAAGGTTCATTCAGGTTTTCATCAGCCTGACACTCCCATTTCTATTCCAATGGTCTTTGGGTGGGTTTTTTTCGTCCGAATAATAATGATCTGGTCTCTGTTTTCATTAGTTGCCTCCTTAGCCTATGAAAGAAAGGTTCATTCTCTATTGTGGTGGCTGTTTTTCCTAGGCCTTATTGGAATCTCTTCTTATTATCAAGGTTATTTTTTCTCAATTAAGCCCGTCGTACTTCCTGATCATTCGCTTCTTTTCCTGGTAATTAATGTGAGCATTGTAAGCAGCTTGGTATTTTGGTTGATTTCATATTTAGTTGGTTTGCTTAAAACAGCCGTTCTTCAATCAGAAAGGTCGAATAAAGAGTTACAAATAACTTTGTCTGATCTCAGGAGAACTCAGGAAAAGCTGATTGAAACAGAGAAAATGGCTTCTCTTGGGGTACTTTCGGCTGGAATAACACACGAAATCAATAATCCGCTAAACTTCATTAAGGGAGGTGTTCAGGTGCTTGAGCTAGATTTAAAGGAAGGGAAGCCGGTAAATGAACTGGAGCCTTATCTGGATGTGATCAATGATGGAGTGGCCAGAGCAACTACTATTGTCAAAAGCTTGAGTCATTTCAGCCGGGAAAGTAGGGATATGCATGAAGTATGTGATGTTCATGCGATTATAGACAATTGTCTATTGATGCTTGAAAGCAAGACCAGGCATAAGGTTGAAATTGTAAAGGAATTTGGAATTGAACAATTTAATTTAATCGGTAACGAAGGGAGACTGCATCAAGCTTTTCTAAACATCCTGGCCAATGCAGAACAAGCAATTCCCGATTCTGGTATAATTAAGATTTCCACCGAATTGGATAGAGAGATACGAAAGGTCATCATTGCCGACACGGGAATCGGAATAGAATCAGAAATACTTCACAAGATCAATGACCCATTTTTTACGACCAAACCTCCAGGACAGGGAACAGGTCTCGGGTTGTCAATAGCGTATAACATTGTTAGGGAACATAAGGGCGTGATTGAAGTACTCTCTCAACCAGGAAAAGGCACAACGTTTGTTTTGAGTTTTTGAGGTGTTTACTAATCAAATATTAGCATCGGTTTTATTACTTATCGAAATCTTTGGGTTATCGTATCGAACAACAGCATCCTTAATGGTTTCATAGTCATAGGGTTTCTTGAGAAGTCGTTCAATCACCTGATCTTGCAATGCATTTTCGAGCTCTTTATCATAACTATATCCTGTAAGGATAAAGTAACGAATGCCGGTGAAACGTTTTCTGGCTGTCTTGATAAACTCAAGACCGGACATGGATGGCATTCGCATATCGCTAATGATGACTTCCAGCTCGTGAACATGTATTTCCAATTTTCCCAAAGCCTCCTTTCCGGAGGAGGCTGTTAGTATTTTAAAGTCTACCTCAAATCGTTTTTCGAATAGGAGCAAATTGATGAGTTCATCATCAACGAACATCACAGTATGCTTTAGTTGTCTACTCACTATCAAACGTAAGAGGTTTATTGAATGTAATGTGAAAGCTCGTTCCTTCACCAACTTCGGATTCAACTGCAATGGAACCATCATGTTCTTCAATCGCCTTGTAAGTGATAGACAATCCTAAACCCGTACCTTCTCCTGTATCTTTTGTAGTAAAAAACAGGTCATTGATTTTATTGATATACTTTGGATCTATTCCTCGGCCGGTATCGGAAATGGTGACTTTTAATGCCTCACCATCCGTGTAAGTGCGAATAGAAATGGTACCACTTTCATCAATGGCTTCTTCCGCATTGGTGAGGACATTAAGGAAGGCCTGGTGCAATTGCCCCTCGTTCCCAATGATTTTTAACGAGCCTAAGTCCTCATATTCCTTAACTAACTCTACCTTGTATTTAAGTTTATGGTTCAGCATTACCAGACAATTGTCAATCACTTTCTGAATGTCACAAACTTCATTCATCGCAGGAGAATCTCTGCTAAAGTGTGCGAGGCTATCAATAATTGATGCTACTCTTTTCACTCCCTCATCAACTGCTTGTACATAGGGCTCTGCGTCTTTTGAACCGTTTAATTGCATGGTCAACATTTCAATACCTCCCTTGATGAAGTTCAATGGGTTATTGATTTCATGAGCAACACCGGCAGATAATAGTCCTAGTGAGGCCATCTTCTCAGACTCGACCAATTTTTGGTAAGACATTTTAAGTTCGAGATTCTTCTCATTCAGCGACTTACGATAGATATAGATGTATGCCCCTACGATGCCAAAAACGAAGAATGTGGAGATAATATGCATTTCCATCATGCAATCTGCCGGAAAGCGGTTTTCTGTGTAACCTAACGATGATAATAGCCAAATACTTAAGGCACATAAAACCGCTACGATCATGAAGAAATATCGATCCCTCACGGGTTTATAGAAGAATGCAATGATGGGAGGTATGATGAACTCAGGTAATGCCGGTGAGAACACTCCACCTGTGAAGAAAACCTCGAAATAGAAGGCATGAAAGGCCGTAAGCACAGAAAGCCGAAAGAGCCATCTAAGATGCTTTGTGAAGTAACTGGCTATGCCAAAAATGAAAAACAGAGAAAGGCAAAAGAAGCCATTGTACGCCAGAATGTAAACTTCACGAACATAGAAGTAGATACTAAAGCTCAGGGTCGAACAATAGGCGAAAGTCATCAGGAGTCTAAACCAACTCCTATCTTTTTGGGTAGTCACTAGGTTAGTCAATTAGCAAAGGCCAGGTTATCGGAAGATAGTAAAACTTCTAATACCTATAGTAAGCGAAATCGATGAATTACGGAGTGTCTTCGGTTATTGGGCTGTTCAAGGACTATTCTATTCCTTAAAAAACAGTGGAGGTCAAACCCCCACTGCATACAACCAGCATAGACAATACGCGATTGCGCATACCTAAGCGATAAACTTACTGAAGGTAGGTGACTTTGTCGTTGATATTAGTTATTCGGGTTCTATCCCATCTCGGATCCATTTTTCAGCTCGATGTTCCCAATCGTGATATTGGGTGGAATCAATGTATCTTTTTGTTGAATCTTGCTTCCATTCTTTCGACAATCTTCGGGATTGCATTTTGACCAAGGCACTATCAATGATCGTAGCAGAACGCACAATTCGGGTGGCTGTCCATTCCGGGTGCGCACTTAGAATGGCCTGACTTTCCGCTGGAAGGGGTTTCATGCTGCGCATATCCGCCAATAATCCAAATTGTTGTGACACCAAATCCAAGGTTGTTTTGAATTCATCCTTGTAGGCCTGCATCTCCTCCGGGCTAATAAACCCTTCGAAGGCTAATTTGATCCCATAACGTTTCACTTCAATCTTGTACATGGTCGATCAGGACTTTCATTTGTTAGTGAAATATACGCAGAACGTTGGATGGTGTGGACCTGTTCCATGGGTCATTTCGGCCAATAGGACCATATTGTAGGTGAGTTGAAAATTGCAACTGACTTTCCTTATTCCTTTCCGAGTACAATGAGATAAGCTACTTAAGAAAGCTTGATAGCGTGCTTTTTCAGATAGGCATTGCGTAATATCTTAGCGTGGATAGCAATAACCAATAAACCACTTGATCAAGTATCTCTCTATTTTTTCATTCCTGGCTTTTTCATTTTCAGTGTCTGCTCAGACCGATTCCCTTAAGTCAAAGATTAACTTCAGTGGCGATTTTAGGTTTAGGGTTGAACAGGATTGGGACTCTCGCAAGTCAAATGGCGAGTTCAGAACTGATCGATCAAGGCTGAGGTACAGGATAAGAGCTGGATTGGTATATCAGCATAATGATCAAACCCAGGTTGGTATCAGGTTACGAACCGGTAATCCCAGAAAACAGCAAGACCCTCAACTGACATTAGGTGATGGGTTCAATGAATTTGGGACCCTACCTATCGCATTAGAAAAAGCCTATTTTCAAACAGAATTGCGAAGTTTTAGGATTTGGTTAGGTAAAAACTCATTCTCATTCAAGAAACAAAATGAACTTTTTTGGAGCGATAATGTATTTCCCGAGGGGATACATCTGAATAAAATAGTTCCTCTAAATGCTGGATGGATTGATCGTTTATCATTTCATGCTGGCCATTTTGTCATGAATACAAGAGGAGGCAGATTTAAGGATGATAGCTACCTGCAAGGGATTCAAATCGTCTCTCAAAATTTCAATGATAGGGTTTCTTTTTGGCCTTCGCTTTATCTGCTTAGAAATATTCAAAACATCCCTGATGGAGCAGAAACCTATCGCCTAAATTATTCCATAGTCAGCATCGGAGGATATATCAAGTTGAGCAAATCACCTTTAGTCAAATTAGAAATGGACTGGTACCATAATCTGGAAGACTATAGCGAGAACGATTCCATTCCACAGAATTTAGCGGGGCAAAAGGAAGGAATAACCATGGCTGTAAGCTATGGGGAGTTATCGGCTAAGGGCAACTGGCATATTGAGCTTACTTATGCCAATTTGCAGCGCTATTCTGCTTTGGATTTCATGGCTCAGAATGATTGGACCAGATGGGATTATTCTGCTTATGATTCACCGGATGGGAGATTGACTAATTTTCAGGGTATAGAATTTACAATTGGGACCAGCATTGAAGATAACATCACCCTGAAGATGAAGTACTACAATATTCAACAATTGGTGGCTCTTGGAGCCTTTAAAGAAAACGGACAAAGAATTCGATTTGACATAGATGTCAGATTTTAAGATGTCACAAGCACCTCATGAGCTGATGGCTACTTTGCTAGAAATTCACCTCAGTCGCAAGTTCCAAATTGATTTTGAGAATGCCTTCAGTTGCTTCGATGGGCATGTATCTCAGGATGTAAGAGGAAGAAACCCATTCCATGATAAAGACCGTATCTATTTCTCCTGGTGAAAGTTCCATTTCGTCGATCAGCGATTTACCATTGAGGTTCCCCTTGATAGAAAGTGATAAGCGGCTGAAACTTTCATGAGAAGCAAGCTTAAAACAAATAGTATCAGTTCTCGCTTTGGACACATCGTCGATGATGATCTCTCTGTTATACTGATGCCTGCATGCACCAATCATCGTTAAGAAAACGAGCAGTGAAATAAGTAGGTAGGTCTTGGACACGTGCTAAGATACTGTGGACATAACACTTGAAAGGATTGATTCAAGTATTGGGGCCGCTTACTTTGCTGGAATCTGCAATGTCTGTATTGAGTTATTGCGTAATCTTCCAATATACACAAGAACCCAATTTTTCTTAAAATGAAGTGATACGGTCCTTAAAATTGTTCAAGTTACTTTCACGGATAGTAAGGTCAACACTTTTCCACACTTGTATAAAAAGCGCAGATGCGCTAAAGAAACTTGTTTTGACTAAAGCAAATTCTGATTTGAAAATCACTGCATTCCCATAAGGAAACTTTATTGGAAAGTGCTATTCCTAGGGAAACCTCTTTGATACAGCTACATTCAGGGTTTGGCCATTGTAAGCTTCATCCACTTCAGTGAGGAGATGAACTTGTTATGGAAAGAAAATCGGTGAATTATTTACAATGGAAGTTGTTTCATTAGGTGATTTGTTAAGGGATAAGATGAATAAGTATCTTCTTATATCTGACATCTATAATAGACATGGGATTAGCTTATTCAAACGAAATCTGACATTGAAGAATCTACAAAGGATACGCCCAAAAAAGAATAACTTGTCAATTGAATTTTTAGTTGAAAGACCCACTAAGCAAAAGTCGCCGTTGTGAGGCTGCTTTCGTAAATGTCTGTAGCTTTAGCTCTTGCTCTCTTCAATCGCATTTTTACAGCACTAGAGGATAGGTTGAGCATGACCTGTATCTCTTGAATGGATTTGTTCATTTGGTATTTCATCATCAATAAATCCTGGTCTTCCTGACTGATCATCGAAAGTGCTTTGCCTGCCTGACCTTCTTTTACTTCTGCTGAAAGGGCGGCATCCAGGTCGTGTTCAGAATCGTCGATGATCTCATAATGGAGGTTCACATCTTCAAAGTGCTTGCCTTTCTTCTTTCTCATTTGATCAGTACAGTAGTTGAACGTGATGGAGTATAGCCATGTAGAGAACTTGGATTGTCCATTGAAGGTCGTGATCTTTTCGATGACACGCAACATCACGTCCTGAGCTAAATCACTTGCTTCGTCGGTGTTTTTAGTAAATGAAAGACACTTGTTGAAAACAAGCATATAATATCTGGAGTAGAGCAAGCCCATGGCTTTGTCATCACCTTGTTGCGCTTTTGCAGCCAATAATTCGTCGGTCAGTGTATTCAAGTTATTCATCATCAAGTAATTTTTCGTGTTCGTTTGATGATGCTAAATTCCGAATGCGGAGAACGGATTATAAGAGCTGAAAAGCCGATATTGAAAAATCGGTAATACGCTCAGAACGTAGGTGATTTGCTTGGGGCGTAGGTAATTTACCTAGACTTCTAAATGGGGTAGCCGCAGGTCGGAGATGGTCAAGTGATAACCCTCAAGTGCGTTTTCGATCTCCAGGAAGCTGTTTTCTGACCTCTCACGAATTTGAGGGATGGTCGTCAGTAAATTCCTATCGGATGATACTTTAACAGCCGCTAAACCCAAAATGTGGCTAGAATTAGTTTCGCTAGTCAAAGAACCAATTGTACGCTTGGGCTTGCCCATCTTTTTTCTTTAGAATTTTAGACGGAAAAACTGACAGAAGTCACACTATTTAAGAATCCAACAAACCCATCTTCAAAGCATGTTTGACGAGTCCGGCCGTATTCTTGGCCTGAAGCTTCTCCAGCAAATTGCGCCTGTGCGTGTCTACGGTTCGGATACTTATGAATAGCTTCTCGGCTATTTCCGGATTGGAGTATTCTTCCGCGATTAATTTCAATACCTCTGTTTCTCTGTCTGTCAATGGGATGGAGCCATCAGCATTGACGTGCCCCTTTCGAGGTTTGGGATTGGAAAGTTGCTCAAACAACTTGGAAGACACCTGACTACTGAGATACGTATTGCCTGCAGCGACGGTCTTGATGGCCGTGATCATTTCGTCCTTACCGGCATTTTTCAAGATGTACCCTTTGGCTCCAGCTTCCATCATCTTAACAATGTAGTTACGTTCACCATGCATAGAAAGTGCCAGGACATGCGTAGCTGGATATTTACTGGAAACGTCCTCAGTGATGGTAATGCCGCTTGATTCTCCCATATCTATGTCCATCAGGATCACATCTACCTGTGTTTTACTGAGAATACTATTGATCTCACTCTCGGAACCTCCGTCGCCCACGACCTCCATGTCTTCTTCTTTGTTGAGTAAGGCCACAAGCCCATCCCGAAAGATCTTGTGGTCATCTGCGATCAAAAGTTTCAGTGTATTTTCCATATCATGCAATTGGAACTTCGATGGTGGCACTCATGCCCCTGCCAGGCTGTGAATGTATTTCATCTTCGCCTCCCAAGGCGAGTGTTCGGTTGTGAATGTTGAACAATCCGATTCCTTTTCGAGCGACATGAGGGTCAAAGCCTTTGCCGTCATCTTCATAGGTCAATAGTACGGTGCTTTCATGTTTGACAAGCTGTAGGGTGATTTTGGTGGCCTCGGCATATTTCAAAGTGTTGTTGATTAGCTCTTGTATGATCCGATAAAGACCAAGCTCTGTGGTCTTGGATAAGTTCAGATCCTTTGCGGGATTGAGGAACTCGATGGCAATGGTCTTTCTTTCCCGGATGCGTTCGATCAGTGTATCCAATGCTTCCAACAAGCCAAAGTCCAATAGTACCTTCGGAAGGAGGTTGTGTGAAATGGATCTGAGGTCATTGGCTACTTCATCTATCATCTGATAGGATGCTCTAAAATTCTCCAAGCGGGACGGGTCGATTTGTTGCAGATCACTTTCAATATTGGCAAGGTTGAGCTTGATGGTGGAGAGGGAGGGGCCTATGCCATCGTGAATTTCCTGTGCAAGTCTTCTGCGTTCTTGCTCCTGGCCTTGTAGCAATGAGTGTAGGATCTCTTGCTCTGATAACTTGACAGATGTGATATCGGCGATGGTGATCACCATTCCCCCAAGTATCTTCCGTCCACGGAATGTCAGATACTTGTCCAGATAACTTACTTCCTCCAGGTCAAAGTCATTTCTTCCTTTTGTCAGACACTTTCTGATTTCATTGGTTAGCTCTTCCATACCCTGAACGACCTCCAGAATCTCCATGTCGACCAACTCCTGAACAGATGTCTTAAGTCCCAGGCATTCGATCGCCTGTGTATTGGCGATGGTTACGAAACCTTCCAGATCGATGGCAATGATCCCGTAGGGAGCTGACCCGATCAGAGAAAGAAGAAAGTCATTGGTTTCCGTAAAATCCTGCCTTTGTATCATAAGGGGGCTTTGTAGCGTGCGACTAAAACTGTAACATCTCCGTAATCTCTGTGAAATTCCCGGAAAACGAAATTGGCAATTTTTTGTGGATGATCAGCCTGGCCCTCATCGAGCCAAAGGTTGGACTTGATGCCATCTGTACAAAGCAGGATGTAAGTGTCTGGCTCAAGTTTGGTTTTGCGAAGCTTGAGGGTGGGCAGCTGAAACAATCCTACGATACCATCATGGTTGGTGATCATGGACATCTCTTCACCCAATAAGTAAGCATGGGTGTCCCCGACGCCAATGTACTCAAAGGTGCCTTCCGATAATCTTCCTAAGGCAATGGTGACTCCTCGCTCCAATTCGGCCTTTTTCAGTACGGAGTGGCATTGGATAACTAGTTCGTCCAGGGGAAGTCGGTAATTTTCGATCAGGAATTTTTTTGTCAGATAGGCCGCGGTGTGTGCAGCATAGCCTTCTCCTGTCCCGTCTAGGACTGCCATTAAGACCTTATCACCATCATATTCATGAATCAAATAGTCGTCTCCGTTTACTGCGTAGTTTTCATCGGCCAGACTCACCACTCCATAGTCGATCTTTTCTTCGGGAATGGGTAAGAACTTCTTCAGTGTGACCTGGGTACCTCGTTCTTCACTGGTGGAAATTTGAAATTCGTCTACGCATCTTCGGGCCACATCCAGTCCTACTCCAAGGCTGCCTTTGGAAGTGGTGTATCCTTTTCTCATGGCTTCATTTAAATTCAAAATTCCGGCACCTTCGTCTTTGACCATTACCTGAAGAATTCGGCCAGCGTTTCCACTGGAAAACAGCGCTTTGCCACCTCCACCATACCTGATCGCATTTTGGGCTATTTCTGAAACGGCCAGGGCCAGCTCCGCACTGGATGAGGTCTCCAGACCCATTTCATTGGCGTAATGCGAGGCCAATTCTGCTGCATAGCGCACGTCTGCTTCGGATTGTATAGGTATACTGGAAGGTTTGGTCACAGTTACTGATCAGCTTTTACAACTTTCAATCCTTTTCTTTTGAACACTTCCATCACGGCGGCTTTCAGATTTTTTACGACATCTACATTACCTATGTCGATGCCAGCAGCTACAATTGATTGTGCCACAATGGGCTTGATACCACAAAACATGACTTGCATGCCTACCATCTGCAAGGTCTTGTTGATCTTGATCAATTGTGTGGCAATCGCAGAATCCACAATATCGATGTTGCTCAAATCGATGATGATGATGTCGGTATCGCTATTGGATGCTACTGCCAGAATGAGGTCCACAACCGCCTTCATACGAGCGGAATCCAGTGTTCCAAACATGCCGGTGTAAAGACATCCCTCTATTATCTCGTTTACGACGATAGGTGCTTCACCACCCAGTTTTCTTCGACTTATGGCCACCTGGCCCTGGGTAAGTTCTTCTAAGCTTTCTTTCTCCTGCTTTGCCATGATTTGATTTTTTTGGAAGGAAGTTAAATGGTTGTCAGATAATATCAGCAAAACCGCTGCAAACGCACCTAAAAAGTATGGGAATCACCCTGCAGTTTTTTGATCTTAAGGTCCGTGATCGATGCTCGCATTTTATTCATTTTCATGAGATAGCGATCAATCACTGTCGGGCTCTCTCTATCGGGCCGTGTAAGTAACTCCTGAGCCAGGCCATTGATTTTGTCCAACAAGGAGGATATTCTTTTATCGTAATTGATCTTTTTCATTTATATAACATAGGCAATGAACCGGGGCTGTCTCATGTCACATGTGGCCGCCCCGCTCATCCTTTTCCTAATCTCATGATGATTAGACGAATTGGACACCAGAAGTCACATCTTACGCAACAAAAATGTATTTACCAATGGACCTGAATGACAGTAATACACTTGTCCAGGCGATTTTGAGCTTTAGCTAGTGCCAGATATTTGCCGAAATAAAACTACTCTGACCACCCAAAGCCGGGCCTTTCTAAGGGGTAGAGTACTCCGTCTTTGCAGATAACCATCTCGGCAAAGGTGTCGTCTTCCAGGTCGAAGTGACCATCCAGGTCCGCGTAATGGATGTTGGGTCGGGCGAGTGCAAAGTGTAAACCAGCAGCAATTCCCATGGCAGATTCGTCCATACAACCCACCATAGATTCCACACCAGCGGCTTTCGCCACGGCATTGATTCTCAGCGCTTCTGTGATGCCCCCTGTTTTCATGAGTTTGATGTTGATCATGTCAGTCGCCTCATCAGAGGTTAATTGAAATACATCTTTGAGTGACATCAAGCTTTCATCTGCCATCACGGGGACGGGTACTTGTTTACTGACTTGCTTCAAGAGATCGGGGTTGTCTCTTTGCGTGGGTTGCTCCAGGAGTTCAATTCGCTGATTTTTCGTTCTTTCAATAAAGGAGACTGCCTCAGAAACGGAATATCCCTGATTGGCATCAAAACGAATTTCAATTGAACTCCCAAGTGATTCTCTCAGTCGAATGATGCGCTCAACATCTTCTTCAACACTTCTACCGCCTTTCACTTTCAAAATGAAGAAGCCCTGATCAATGAATTCCTGACCTTTTTTAAGGGTGTCTTCTACTGATAATATTCCAATGGTGACACTTGTAGGAATGCTGTGTCGGAATCCTCCCAGTAATCGATAGACAGGTTCTCCTGTTTTTTTACCGATCAAATCAAATAGTGCCATATCCACCATCGCCAGCGCGGAGGGTTGGTTTTTGAGCATCACCCTCAATTCTTCCAGTATCAACGCATAGGTAAAAGGTGACTTGCTCTTGAGATACGGAGCAATGACTTCATGGTAAGCCTTCAAAACGGTTTTGTAATCCTCACCGGTGATTTCAGGGTCGGGTGCCGCGCATCCCCAGCCACTAAAGCCCTGATCGGTATCTATCTTAAGAAAAACATTGGAGGTACTTTCGATTTTTTCATAGGCAATCGTGTAGGGTTCCCGAAGTTGGTAACTTTCCTTCCAGCATTCCAATCGAATGATTTTCATGATCAGTAGCGTTTTTGGTATAAGTCCGCCAAAGAGGCTTTTTTGATTTCTTCCACAAACTTGACCAGATGAGCTACCATAATTTCCCACATTTTCTTCCCTTTTTCAGCAGATGCTTTCGTAGGGTCACCCATAATTCCGGAATCTGAGATCTTACTGGTTTGGACATACCAGGCCACTCCCCGATCCGATGTATAATCCAGATAATCACTTCCAAATGAGAGGGTTTCATTCACGGCCTTATCCATTTGTACGACTTCCGGACGAATGGCCATCGTAGTACTGGTTTCAATTTCTCCGGCATGGATGTCATTCTTGGTTTCAATGAGGTCGTAAAGATCAATGTCACTGGTTTCTCCCGTATCAACGCAAACAAAGATCTCAGCATCGCGATTGATCATTTGTGCCGCATAACTTAACGTAGGGGCATTATCACCGTGGCCATTGAGAATGATGAGTTTCTTGATCCCATTTTTTGCAAGTCCCATTCCAATGTCATAGACAAACCTGGAAAGTGCATCATTAGTGACACTGAGCGTCCCTTTGAAGTCTTCATGATGATAAGAAACGCCGAATGGTATTGGTGGCAGCACAAATGGCTTTGGTTCGCTGCATGCCGCAGCTACTCTATCCGCCAGATAAACCGCATCGTAATAGTCAATATCGACTGGAAGATGCGGCCCATGCTGCTCTATTGCACCACAGGGTAAAATGGCGGTATCGACAACCTTTAATTTTTCTTCTATCTCTGGCCAGGTCAGTTTTTCCCATCGAAATTGGTCCGAAATAGGTGCTTTGGATAAAGCTGGCTTTTTCTCTATTTCAAAAGGATAAGGTACATCAAGCATCTCACTGTTCATTAAGTCAAATTCAGTCCATTTTCGATCTTTGAAAATTGCAGCTCCGTCGCTGTGTAAAAGCAAGCTTTTGAAGAGTGGTTTTCGGATGAATTTCGGAAGATCTTTTATTGTGCTTCGTTCCTGATCAAAGCGAAGTTTCATAATATGAGGATGGGACTTTCCTAACTTTCGGGTATGCGCATTTTCTTCAAGTATCTTTTTATCCAATAGCAGGTGAAAGAGATGTGCCGCATCCTGACCCAATTGTTTTACTTGTTTGGATTCAAGACTTTTTAGGCCCTTCGCTATCTGTTCACTTGAATACCCGCACCTGCCTGCATCCTCTTCTAGTACGGAGAGCATTGCGACAATCCGGCGACATTTCTCACAGTTGCCACAGGGGTAAATTCGCCCTTCTTTTTCATGCGCTGCGTGACAGGAGACCTGCTGAGCTTGAAGTTGTGGGTACCGTTTTACAAGTGCTTTGAGTATTAGCAATTCGGACATGCTTCTCAAAACGGAATACTGATGAAGGCCCCATCCTTTTTTAAGGTAGTGCCGGCTCAGGGCATTGTCAAAGTATTTGCTTTGGTCATACAACCCGCCATAATGGGTGATCCCTTGATGGTTAAGTTTCAAGGTGGTGTCGTACTCATCTCCAATAAGGATATTGCCCACTCTACGTTTTCGAGCGATGGGCAATACACCAAAAAGAAATACTGCAACTGTCCATAGCCTCACCGGATAGATGTCGGCCCTGATGTCGGCAAAATTCTCTCGTATGAAAGGCATCTGACGAAGCATCCAATTGAAAATGCGGTCACTGTTGCACCACACTCTGGCCGTGTTGGACTCATTTTCTTCCAGGTATTTATACGCATTGATGGCGGTGAACCAATGTCTGCCTGATTCATTGATAAAAACCGGATGGCCCTGGTAACCCATGTCCTTGATGAGGCCATAGGTGAGTAGACTATCTTTTCCGCCACTGCTAAGAATGGCAAACTGCTCTCTGTCTGTTTCGGTCCAATGCCAATCCCCAGTCAATTGTGTGTACTCGGTATTGATGAAAAGCAAATTAGCTACCGTGTATCGCTTTTGTTTCAGGGCTTGCAGGTGCGTGAATTCTGGTTTGAGGAATTCATTGGGCATGAGCAATTTGTTGACATAGATCTCCCTGGAGGTGTTTTCGGTCATATCCCGAATGAATCGTTGATCTGATTCATCAAAGATTCCATCGAAAACAAGCCTTTCACAAAACAACCCGTAGTTCATGGCCACCTGTACTGCCATCATTGAGGCAAGGTTTACGCTGGCGTAGCTGTTAACATCAAATACCCTCTCCGAATAGGTGTAAATGAGTTCGTTAGTCGCTACTTCAGCGTTGGCTTTGGTAACTGTGTAAGGTACTTTGATCCGTTTGGATTCTATGGTTACTGGCCCTACACGTAGTTCTTTGAGTACTACGAAATCTTTGAGGTTGGTAACCTTCAGAGTTGCTGTTGCTGGCCTCATAGTTGCTGCATGACTAAATTGACCAATTTTTCGGGACCCTCATGAAGTACATCAGTACACAATAGTCCAGTTTCGTCTTCCAGTTTTTGACATTCACTTGCGATCTCATTGGATTCCATACCTTCATGATTCAAGGTAATGGCAAGGACTTTTTTCCCGGAGATCATTTCAATGGCAGCCATCTGCTCTTTGATGGGCTGAATCGGATAACCAGGGAATCCGTCGTACTCTAATCGACGTGGAGCATGTTGCAAAATGACAAAGTCGGGCCTTCCTGCAGCCAGGATTTCGAATCCACCAGGATACGCCGGATTCATCAGGCTACCCTGACCCTCAATGACAATAGCATCCGGATCCTCATTTCTCCAGGCCTCATGCACGGCATGTTCAATTTCACCACTCACAAAATCGTTGATCAGGGAATCCATGACCATCGCATATTTAGCGCCCTGCATCCAGCCTGTTTGGCCTGTACCGATCATTTCAGCCTTCTTGCCTGCAGCCCTTAATCCATGAACGATGATCCAGGCTGTAGTCCGCTTACCGACAGCTGAGTCGGTGCCCAGTACCGTTAACTTGAGGCAACTGACCTCTTCAATTTTACCCGTGAAAAAATGCAACTCATCTCTCTCAGGAGTTTTCCGAATGTCTCGAAGCGTGCAGCCGTTGGCTTTGGCCAGGTTTACCAGGCCAGGATCTTTGTACATAAAGTCGTGAAGCCCCGAATCCACATTTAATTTGTTTTCTATGGCTTCCAATACGTCCTGTCTTGCGTGAAAGGGAAGTCTTCCGCCATCAGGGGCAAGGCCCATCACAAAGTACTGAATGTCACCCAGCAACTTAAGTGCCTCCCGGAGGCTGCCGAATATGGGGATACCATTTTTCTTACCGTCCAATACTTCTCCTGCATCTTGACCTGCGTAGTTTGAATCTATCACCCCAAGTACCTCATAGCGCTCTGTAAATCTGACTAATCCATGAGCTGTCTTGCCATTGGGTGTATTGAATGCGCCTTCGCAGTACACGATCGCATTGCCATCTATTGCTTTTCTCATTTTCTACTGGTAAGGATCGCCACGTAGCGATCGGATTCGAATTCGTTTTCCTGATCTGCTTGTAAAAGGGCCACTAATCCCGCCGTAGAAGCGGCAAGTACATGGAGGCCTTCTTTTTCTTTAAGGAGCCTGGACGTCTTCAGCATTTTCTCATCGCTGATGTTGAATGCATTTCCTTTTGATTGCCGGACTGCATATAAAGCTTCTTCTCCATCGAAGCTATGCCAGTTGATCAGGGGCTCGTTTACGGCTGTTTCTTTGATCTTTTCAGGAACAAGGTCCACGCAGTTTTGGAGTCCTTTTTTGAAGGATTGAACAATTGGATTCTTTCTGGTGGATGATGCTGCTATCATCAGGGGTATTCTTGAAGTCTTTCCGCGTTTATACAGACTGACAAAGCCCCGGTAAATACCGGCGAGTAGGGTTCCATTGGATACAGGGACCGCCACGATTTTTGGGGCATCCCGCAACTGATCATAGATCTCATTGGCGATCTCGGCATAAGCCATGATCTGCAGGGGTGTATTGGCACCTCCGGGGTTGGCATCGTACCATTCATGACTGGCAGCCATTTCACTTGAAATCCGTACGGTATCCTCATAAGATCCGGCGATCCGATGCACTTCAGCGCTGAAATTTTCCATTTCGGCGATGCGCTCGGTATGATAGTTTTTGGGGATGTGAATGATGCATTTAAGTCCAGCCAGACTCGCTGCTAATGCCACTGAAGCACCATAATTGCCACAAGTAGCAACAGCAATGGAATCGTAGCCCCGTCTAAGGGCATCCAGGCATTGTGCAAATGCAATGCGATCCTTTTGTGTTCCGGTGGGATTGCCTCCTTCGAATTTCAAGTAGAGCTGCCTGATTCCTGCCTCTCGTTCAAGGTTGCGGGCTCGTGATAAAGAGGTGTCGCCTACCTCTATGTTGATGATGTCTTCGTAGCATTCTACCCGATCTACCAGAGACAGGGTCCGATCCTGCACCATTTCACTCAACTTTTTGGATTCGGGTGAAATGGTATTGGACGTGGGTGCCGGATTTAAATGTTTCATTTTTACGTATATGTGACGATCAAGGTCTGATGGTCGCGATTCTTGTGAGGATTAGACGTGAAGGGACAGGAAAGTCACAGGATACTTACGAAGATTTTCTATCTGGGTCAAGCGCAGTTCATGGTCGACCAAGCAAAAAGTCCTGCCGAATGAGACAGGACTTTTATTTGTATGCGGGTTGTTTAATTCTAGTAATCGCCCATTCCCATATCCGGGAGTCCACTTCGGGTCGCTTTTTCAGGCAGGTCCGTAACCACACACGCAGTAGTCAGCAACAATGAGGCGATAGAAGCTGCATTTTGCAAGGCCAGACGAGTCACTTTCGTAGGGTCAATGATCCCTGTTTCAATCATATGGACATATTTGCCTTCCCTCGCATCATAACCAAAGTCTGCCTGTCCATCTCTGACTTTCCGGACCACTATTGAGCTTTCCAGTCCGGCATTTTCCACTATGCATCGAAGCGGGGCTTCCAGGGCCGCACGAACAATATTGATACCCGTGTTCTGATCTTCGTTTGCTCCGGTAAGCTTATCCAGCGCCTGAATAGCACGAATGTAGGCGACTCCACCGCCTGAGACCGTGCCTTCCTCCACAGCCGCACGAGTGGCATGCAGAGCATCATCCACCAGGTCCTTTTTCTCCTTCATCTCAATTTCGGTGGCAGCGCCTACTTTCAACACAGCCACACCCCCGGATAATCTGGCAAGTCGCTCCTGAAGCTTTTCTTTGTCATAGTCGGAGGTGGTGTTCTCTATTTGAACCCGGACCTGATTGATCCTCTCCTTAATGCTGCTTTTTTGACCATTCCCGTTGACCAGTATGGTATTGTCCTTATCTATGATCACTTTTTCAGCTCGTCCAAGATGGTCCAATGTCGCATTTTCGAGCTTGTATCCCTGTTCTTCGGAGATGACCACACCTCCGGAGAGTATGGCAATATCCTCCAGCATGGCCTTGCGTCGGTCACCAAAACCTGGAGCCTTTACAGCCGCTACTTTCAATGTGCCTCTGATCCTGTTTACGACCAGTGTAGCCAATGCTTCGCCATCAATATCTTCCGCAATGATCAGAAGTGGTTTTCCTGTTTGCACAGCTTTTTCAAGAATTGGCAACAGGTCCTTCATCGAAGATATCTTCTTCTCGAAGATGAGGATGAATGCATCTTCGAGCACCGCTTCCATTTTTTCTGTGTCAGTGACGAAATATGGGGACAGGTAACCTCGGTCAAACTGCATACCCTCCACGATGGTCACTTCTGTTTCAGTGCCTTTGGCCTCTTCTACAGTGATCACACCATCCTGGCCTACTTTGGCCATTGCATCCGCGATCATTTCGCCTATGGACTCATTGTGATTCGCCGAAATGGTGGCAACCTGTGCGATTTCTCTGGTATTCTGGATGGCCTTTGACTGCTGTTTCAGATCTTCGATCACTGTGGCTACAGCCTGATCGATCCCTCTTTTCAGGTCCATTGGGTTGGCTCCCGCTGCCACGTTTTTCAATCCATGCGAGAAAATGGACTGAGCTAAAACTGTCGCAGTAGTCGTGCCGTCCCCGGCATCATCGGCTGTTTTTGAAGCTACTTCCTTGAGCAACTGGGCACCCATGTTTTCTATCCGGTCTTTCAGTTCAATCTCTTTGGCAACGGATACACCATCTTTTGTTACCGCAGGGGCACCGAACTTCTTTTGAATCAGGACATTTCTGCCTCTGGGACCTAGTGTCACTTTTACGGTGTTGGCAAGTACGTCGACACCTCTTTTCATCTTGTCACGAGCGGTGACATCAAAAACTATTTCTTTCGCCATGTTCTTATCAGACTAGACTTTCCTCCAATACTTCCTCCGCACTGATCACGCCGTAGACATCTGTCACTTTCATGATCAGGTATGCTTTTCCTTGTAGTTGTATTTCCGTACCAGCATACTTTCCGTACAACACGACATCTTCCTTACAAAGCGTCATTTTGTTGTCTTTGGTCCCTGGCCCTACGGCGACAACCTGACCTTGCTGCGGGTTTTCCTTAGCGGTATCAGGTATGATGATCCCTGAGCTGGTCATCTCTTCGGCAGGAACAGGCTCCACCAGAACCCGATCTGCCAATGGTTTGAAATTTATTGTTGACATTTTGTGATTAACCTATTTGATAAGTAATCTCTTTCGGTCCTACGGACCTGTAGTTTAGGCAATGAACCGGGCCGTCCCATGTCGCATGTGGCCGCCCCGTTCATCCTTTTCCTAATCTCATGATGATTAGACGGGCAATTGGCAATAAGTCACTCTCTTTCTTCATGATTTATGAAAGATTCCAATAGAAAAAATATTTTACTGTGTCCTGTGACTTTCTATATGATGTTCGTCCAAATGAAAATTTGAAAAGAAATGAACCTGTTAACAAAAAGAGGGGATTTGTTCCCTTCAGTTTTCGGAAACTTCTTTGATGACTTCTTCAAAGATGACTTTATGACCCCTGCCTTTGTAGGCAACAACGTCCCTGCAGTAAACGTGAGCGAGGAGAAAGATCAATACAAGATAGAGGTGGCTGCTCCCGGAATGGAGAAGGATGATTTTAAACTGAACCTGGATCATCGTGTATTGACGATCTCTTGTGAAAAGAAAAAAGAAGAGGAGAAAAAGGAAAAGAAGTACACTCGAAAGGAGTTTAGCTTCACATCCTTCAAGCGGGCTTTCACGCTTCCTGAATCCGTGAATGCGGAGAAAATCGATGCTTCTTACAAAGAGGGTATCCTGCATATCAACTTGCAGAAGAAAGCTGAAGCACAAAAAGCCGAAGCCAAAGCCATTAAGATCTCATAGTGTGAGATTGTAGTGAGTGGAGCGTCCGGTGCGTCAGATCAACCATGAAATCTGGCCACCGGATTGTTATCCTGCTCCTTATCCATTTGAACAACAATGTATACCACGGAACTCTCCGACTATGATCCTCTTACACATCACGACTTATCGCAAAGAGCAGGTGGACGAAATTATCCCCTTACTGACTAAAAAACGGCTGATCACCGGAGTGACCGTAGTGGATGCCACTTCCTTTCTAACAGGGAAAAGCGAACCAGAAGCTGTGGCTTCCAGTCTTATCATTTGCCGAAGTAAAGTGCTCCTGTTTAGTACCATCGAGCGGTTACTGAAAGAGCTGTACGGCGCGGAGCTACCGGCCATCTACGCCATGCCCATTGTGAACATGGACCTTCATCATGAAAAACTGCTAAGGAAGCGATTGATAGAGGTTTGAATTTTTAGTAAGCGTTAAATCTTAATTGCGAAATGGGTGCTCAATGAATACCTTTGGACTTGTCAAAGCTAATTTAATTAGTAAAAAATGCTAATATTTTTAGTATTTTAGCTCCTTAGAATGAACGTCACACTTGAACAGGGACTTGCAAATTTTGAGATGCTGGAAGAAGGAACACTTGCTTCCGGTCTTGTGGCTGTTCAGGAATCTAGCTCTCTGGAATCCCTTTCTGTCGACGAATTCATCTCAGTTGAAAGTGCGAGGAAGTACAAAGCTGATTTTGTTTACTTTCGGAAGTTTGAAAATCGCCCTTCTATTCCGCAGGTTTTCATTTACGATTTCACCACTAAAATTGAGAGTGAGCATGAATTAATCAATCTTCATCGCCAACTCTATAGTGCAGCTTTAGTTCCAATGTTCTTTGTCTTCACTAAGAAGGATGTACGGATTTTTAATTGCTTCGATAGTCCTTCGAAGGGAGATCAGTTAGTATACAAGCCTCTTAAAACCATCGCGTTTGCTTCCGAACTCTCTAAGGCCGTTCATAAGAAGACACAAAAAGAATATGAGGCCTTTTCTGCGCGATATTTTGATAATGGAACATTCTGGGAAGAGTCTAAATACAGTAGTTATTTTAAGTTCAGTAATAGCGCTTATGAGAAACTACTGACTGAACTCAAACAAGCTCTTCGGGATATTATAAAATCAAAGATGTTACCCGCGACTGTGGCCAGAAAAGTCATGGTAACTTCTATTCTAATAAGGTATCTCGAAGAAAGAGAAGATAACGAGGGAAGAAAAGTATTCCCTGAGGAATTCTTCGCGCGTTTTGTTTCGAATGGTCAGAATTTTACGGATGTATTTGCTGTTCGAGGAGCCTATTTAAAGTTGTTAGACTATTTAGCGAAACACTTCAACGGAGGAATATTTCAAGTAGATGACAAAATACGTCAGATTCTTTCTCAGGCTGATCTCTCTAGGTTTGGGTTGTTTTTAGAAGGCAAGGCTGAGGGAATGCAAAGGGTTTTGTGGAAATTGTATTCTTTCAACGATTTACCTGTCGAATTGATCAGCAATATCTATGAAGAGTTTTTAGGAAAGCAACCAGGCGTGGTTTATACACCTCCATTTTTGGTGAATTTTCTTCTGGATGAAGCCATGCCCTTGCAATCAGATGTCACCGATTTCAAGATTTTAGACCCGGCTTGCGGCTCTGGAGTATTTCTGGTAGGGGCTTTTAGGAGATTAATACACAGATGGAGAGCAAATAACAATTGGGAAAACCCATCACTTAGTACACTAAAAAAACTTTTAAAGAAGAACATCTTTGGTGTAGAATTAAATGAAGACGCGGCTGATTTAACGATTTTCAGTTTAAGCCTTGCACTTTGTGACGAGTTAACCCCACTACAAATTTGGGAAGAACTTCAATTTGACAACCTTAGAGAGGATAATATCATTTACGATGATTTCTTTAGAGTTTTAGGTACTGATAGAATTCCTGAGGATTTTGATTTAATCATTGGAAACCCTCCGTTTGAAGAGGAACTAACTCATGCTGCTAAACTAGTAGACAATAAAGCCTTCATCGACAGGAATAGCACTTTTCAGAAGAAATCAGATTTCGTCAAATTACCAGGCAATCAGATTTCCCTTCTTTTTCTTGAGCAATCACTGAAGCATTGTAAAAAGGGAGGTCTGATCTGTCAAATTCAACCAACTGGTCCATTACTTTACAACAATACATCCGTTAAGTTCAGAAGACTACTATTGGAAAGTTATCATGTACCACAGATTATTGATTTTACCCATATCAATCGAATCCTATTTGGGAAGAAGGGAGATGTTGGTACAGCAGCGATCTTTCTTCAGAATCAATCACCTTCATCGGAAAATTTGTTACATGTTACTGTTAGGAGAACAAAGCCGCATAAGGAGAAATTATTTTTCGAACTGGATAGCTATGATTTCCACTACATTCCAAGACAATTAGCATTGGATGATTCTCTAATTTGGAAATCAAACTTTATTGGTGGGGCAAGAGTACATCATCTGATAAATAGACTATCTAAGAGTAAATCGTTAAAAGAGTATTTATCGGAAAGAGTTTCAAGAGGATGGGTTGCGAGTGAAGGCTTTACTGCAGCAACTAGTAGAGATATTGAAAAATTGAAACGATTAAGTAATGGTGATGATGAAGATGAGTTTCGAAAATTCGAAAAGAAACTAAGTGCTCCATTTATTTCGAATAAGAGATTTTTACCCACTGAAGCTCTTACTAACGATGGCATCAAAAGAGAACTTTTGCAGGATCACTCGCCAACAAAATATTTTCACAGTAAAGGTAAAAAGAATGTATACGAAGCTCCACATATTCTAATAAAGGAGGCAGTAGTAGATATGAGTGTTCCTATGGCCTTTTGTACTGATGATCTCAGTTTCAAACACCGTATTGTTGGAATACATGCTCCTGAGGAATCGAAGCAAGAATTAAGAAGACTTTATGAAGTACTGTCCAATTCTAAAGTGAACTTATTCTATTTTGCTGGAACAAGTTCAGAATTCATGATTAATAGATCCTCTGCATTTTTGAAGAAAGATCTTGATAATTTTCGGATTCCAGATGAAGGCCAAGACTTTTTATTGAGCGAGTTCGAAAACATTCTAATCAATGATTTTTGGAAATTCCTACTTGAATTCAGAAGGAAAGGAGAAACTTCAAAAATTTTAACCCAAGACGCGGATTTAACAGACCTACACAAATTCCAAGATATTTATTGTAAGATTTTAAGTAAAATTTATCCTACAATCAGACCTTACGAACATTTTGAAACGAATTCCTTTATCTGTTGCCCTTTTTATTTTGGAGAGAAATCACCACAAATTGATTTTTCAAACACCACAGTTACAGAACAACACTTACAGGAATTAGTTAGGAAAAGTCTAAATACCAATTTAAGGCTCACCCGGATAGTAAGGATGTACAATTCCAATGTAATCTACCTTATCAAACCCAAGAAGCTTAGGTATTGGCTTCAATCCATCGCACTGCGCGATGCAGATGAGACTTTTACTGATTTGAGGAAACAAGGATACTGATGTTAGCAGATGGTGTGAAAAATATCGGTAATGGAGAAATCTCCAAAGGATTAGAAGTAGATGCTTCTATCCATGCCGTTGTGCACTTTATTGATCAATATTTTCCCCGATTTGCCGAAAAAGTTAGAGGAGAAATTACAACCAGTGAAAGTTCCTTGACGGATAAATTGTGTACTTATTTTAATCGTCAGGCTTCCGAATATCCATTTTTCTTTCAACCTGAGAAGCTTCAGGACCATACAACCGGACAGAGTGCTCGAGCCGATCTGGGTACCATGTCCCAAAACGAGAATATGGGAGTTGGGGATTATAGTTATCAAGAGTGGGAATCATTCTTTGCGATAGAAGCAAAACGGCTTCCGACACCAGGACATAATCGACAAAGAGAATATGTGATTGGTCAAGAGAAAGAGAATGGTGGAATTGAGAGATTTAAGAAAAGAATCCATGGTAGCGATTTAGAATACTCTGCCATTATCGCGTATGTCCAAAAGGAAGATTTCGAATATTGGTATATCAAAATAAATGATTGGATTGGGGAGCTCATTGCGAATACCAGCGGTGAATGGAAAGAGGAAGATAAATTAATCAAAACGCCGAGCTATTCAGGACCACTTGCCAGATTCCAATCTGATCACCAGAAGAATACAGAAGAACCGCCCGATAAGATTAGACTATTTCATTTTTGGATTGCTCTAGCAGAAGAGGAATAGGCAATTACCACCTTAAATCAATTGGAAAATTAGTATACAATCTCCTAGTTTCGTCATAACATATCACTCCAGCCCATGACCATAGAACTTCCCGAAGACCACAGTGTTAAGATCCTGAATGCCGATGATCTTTTTGAGATCATGGTGAGTATATTATTGCGAGAGGATAAGATTGATCGAGATAAAGAGCACTTCTGGGTAGTTGGTTTGGCTAACAATCAAAAGCTATTGTTCATTGAACTGATCAGTTTGGGAACGGTGAACAAGACACTGGTAGAACCTATGGAAGTGTTCAGCGTGGCACTGCAAAAGCGGGCGGTTAGGATCATTCTAGTACACAATCACCCCTCAGGAGAACTCAAGCCCTCTGATGCTGATAAAGACCTTACAGATCGCCTGATTCAGGTTGGGAAGATCGTGAATACGCCTGTATATGATCACCTAATCATTACCCGAAAATCTTTTCTAAGCTTCAAAGATGTGGACTTGATGGACAAGCTGGAGCTGAGTAGGAAATATGTCCCTCCTTATGTTCAGATGGAGAAAGTGAAAAAGGAATTGACGGAACAGGCTGAAGAAAGGAATACGATCAAAATAGCTAAGGAGATGAAACGAGAGGGTCAGCCTGTCGAACAAATTGCTCGAATTACTGGCTTGAGTTTGGAAGATGTCAAGGCATTGCGAGTAAGGCGAAAGTCTGCTTCTTAAGCTTAAGAGGATTCAATTTACATATCAAGCTAACCCACTCAGGATCACCTGAACACTGCAACCAACCCACTCAGGATCATACTGATACCAATAGACAAAGTGATGAAACCCATCATCCGGGAAAGGGCGGCCATCCCGCCTTTACCCAGAAACTTATTCAGTCTGGCGGAGAAAATGAGTATGAGGGCGGTAACTCCTGCTACCAGTACCACTGCCAGCAAAATCCCTATGATCCCGATGAAGCCCGTCTTACTGGTGGGGCCGTACATACTGATCATGAGAGCGATGGATCCCGGTCCAGATAGTAGAGGCATAGCCATGGGTGTGAAAGTGATGTCTTCTTTGTGCCTGCCTTCTTCCTGTACCTCTTTCGCCATGGGTTTTCCTTTGTAAGCGTCTTTACCAAGCAAGTTCATGGCTGAGATACAGATCAAGATACCTCCTGCTATGCGCACGTGATCGATCTCGATGCCAAAGAAGCTCAGAATGAGGTTTCCGGCGAAGAAGAAACTAACCAGGATCAGGATCATGAAGAATGCGATTTTCAGAGCTTGTTGTTTCCTTTCTGCATGAGTAGCGTCTTCGCTGAGCATCAGGAAAACAGGGATGGCACCAAGTGGATTCGCTACCGAAAAGAGGGCACTGAATGCCCCTAAGAATGATTCTATCATAATTACTGGATGGTGGAAGGAATAAACTTATTGCGGATTAATTTCTTCTTCAGATAAAAATTCCCTTCTTACAGGTATCGGAATTTTACTTTTACTGTGTAGGATTCTTTCAGGTCGAATACAAAATTTTTGAACTGCGGCAGGCTCAGGGTGTTGTGAACGTAGTTGGAGAAGCCAAAGCCTTCTTTCGGGAAAACAAAACCCATGTCCACAATCTCATTACCATTGCTATCATCCAACACTGCCAGGCCGTAGCTACCTGCCGGAAGATCTGTGAGGTGTAGTATCATCTTGCCATTTTGAAGTTCGGCTTTGGAAGTCGTGAATTCACGGGCAGGCTTTCTCTTTTTCCAGCTGGCTTCATCCTGATAAATACCAATGAGTAGTTGGCCTTCGGAGAAACGAATGTTCTCAAACTCGATTGTGAGTGTTGGATTCTCGGCAGGCATTGGTAACATGCTCAGCAATGAGCATAAAGTCAGATAAAGCATGTGTTTTGTTAGGGGTAAGTAATTGTTGAGATAATCTTGTGAAGAAACTCCTGTGCCCTTGTTGGTCCTCCGACGAACAAGCCTAACAGGACAGTGGGTGCACTGCGGCAAAGGGTTTCAATAGGTTGCCTTTGTTTGGCAGAAAGCCCCCGTTCGGGGGCAGTCAAACAACTCAGCTCAAAGGTTACGAATCAATGGTTTCCTCAGAAAGGAACTCTCCTTGTTCGTCGAATGTAAGTTTCAGATAAGTTGGTTCCGGAACCTCCTGCTCCCAATCTTCCTCTTCTACTTCCAACTCTTCTTCTATGGAAAGAGTCAGAATGTATTCCAGTGTAGTGGCCGGGTCTTCATAGGTCATTGTGGACATGATCATGGCATCTGCATATTCTTCCTCCAGGTATTCCTGAATGACTTCTGGCAATGTTTCATGCCAGATCTCTGTTTTCGTGTACAACCAGGAGCCATCTTTTGCGAATGCGGCTTCTACCTCTCCATCTTCTGTATCGAATGAAGCAAGGAAATCTCCATCAGTGCCTTTCTCCCAGACCACATTCCTTGTGTTCGAAAATTTCTTTTCGAACGCAGTTTTGATTTTGGCATTAGGGGTAATCTCTTTAGCACTGGCTGTCCATATAATGGCGACTATCGCGAGAATGAACAAGAAAATTGATTTTTGAGCTTTCATCTCAGATTAATTATGTACTTGAGACGAACGAAAATGAAAAGGTCACACGGTGAATCGAGTATTTTTTCATCAAACCCACTTTTTTCTTCTGAAGTAGGCCGCCATGCCCACGGCGAGGCATATCATGACTCCCCAGGCTATGTGATAACCATATTGATAATCCAGTTCGGGCATGTTTTTGAAATTCATCCCATAGATCCCTGCAATGAATGTAAGCGGGATGAATATCGTTGCCACGGTAGTCAGCACGCGCATGGCTTCATTCATTTTCTGACTTAAGGAGGCGAAATAGATGTTGGTAAGCCCTTCCAGCGTTTTTAATATGGTATCAGCCTCCTCCAGTGCCGCGATCGCAGAGTTGCCTAAATAACTGAAGAGTCGCAAGTTTTCCTCCTCAATCAACCTGGGTTTGTGGCCGTTGATCTGCGTCAAAGCCTCTTTGAATGGAACCAGGGATTTCTTCAGTAGAAACGCAGATCGTTTGTGTGCTTCTAGCTGGATCAGAAGGCCCTTGTGGGGCGCATTGATGATGACAGGTTCCATGTGGCTTATCTCCTTGTTCATCTTATCCAGGGTCTCAAAATAGTTATCCAAAATGGCGTCCAGCAACTGGCTCAACAAGTAGTCGGACTTTTTCTTACGGATGAAGCCTACGCCTTCTTTTAGTTTGCTTCTGATGCCCTCGAAGTGGTCTCCTTCTTCCTCCTGGAAGGAAATGACGTATTGTTCTCCCAGAACAAAAGAGAGCTGTTCGATATTCAGGTTTCCGGAATCTTCCTTGATGATGGATTTAACACTAAAGAACAAGTAATTTTCGTATGCCTCTACTTTTGGCCGCTGTGTCGTGTCCAGGATCTGCCGTAAAGTGAGGCGATGTAGTCCTGCTTTTTCACTCAATTTTTGTAACAATTTCACGTCGTGAATGCCATAGAAATTGAGCCAGTAGAACTTATCCGGTTCTGGATTATTGAGGAAGTTGAAAGTTCGAATTTTTTCCTTTCGGTTCTGCTCGGTCTCATTGTAAGTGAACAATTGACTCCTAACCTGATCCAGTTTTTTCTCTCCAATGAAGGTCAATTCGGCTTTTGCCTTGGCTTCTGTTTTTTGGTCGGCGTAGAGCACGGAGCTCAGGCTCCCAAGGGTTTTCAAACCTTTCAGGATCAATTTGTCAGGTCTTGTCAGGTCCAGGGGATTCATGTTTTTTGGATTATTTCTCGAAGTATTGATAGTGGTCTTGAGTCACCAAGACAGTCTTTTGAATAAGACGATGAAATACTATGAGGTCACATGTGACCAATGATGAAGTGTACGTCCTAAAGAGAAAAACTCACCTGAATTATGCACAATATCATCGTCCCAACGGACTTCTCTATTAAATCATATAATGCCCTGAGGTTGGCTAAGCGGATCGCCTCGGGGACCAGGGGTGTGATTCATATAGTTCATGTGGTGGAACCTGTATCTGGTCAATATTCAAGTATGGGAGAGAACCTGGGGAGCACACTGGATGATGTTTACATTGTTCAACTCGTTGAGAAGTTGACAGAGGAGCTTCAAAACCTGAAAGCTTTGAATGAGGGGCATGATCATCAAATCCTTAGTTATATCAAAGTAGGAGATCCCTATTGTGAGATCAAAGAGATGGTTGAGCACCTCAAGGCGGATATTATTATTGTTGGTGCCAAAGGGTTCATGGATGCTGAGGAGTTTTTCCTGGGCTCCATCACGGATAAACTGGTACGGACAGCTCCTTGCCCGGTGATCACTGTGAAGGAGGTGATTGATGAGGGAAGTTTCCAAAATATCGTCTATGCCACCGACCTGGAAGCAGACAACAAACCCATGATGAATTTATTGATGAGGCTTCAGGATCTATTCGATGCGCAACTGCATCTGGTGATGGTGAATACTCCTAAAAACTTTCACAACGATATCGACACACAAAGACGAATGGAGCAGCTTGTCCAACATTATCAATTGAAGAACTACACACTCAATATATATAACCATGAGGATAGGGAGTACGGCATTGTCTATTTCGCCGATGGTAAACAAGCTGACCTGATTGCTATGGGCGTACATGAACAAAGTGGTTTTCGCCGCTTGATCAGTGGTGGCTCTCTAGCCGATGAAGTGACCGAACATACTTTTCGCCCCGTACTTACCTATCGAACTAACCTGCAATAATCATGACTGGATACGCGGCTGATACTTTTAATCTGATAATCACTGGAGTATTGATCATTTTGAACGGATTCTTTGTGGCGGCTGAGTTTGCGCTGGTCAAAGTGAACAAGAGCAAGATCAAGATGATGCAAAAGGATAATAATCCCTTTGCGTCTGTGGCACTATGGCTGTATAAACGACAGAGCATGGCGCTATCTGCCTGTCAAATGGGGATCACGATGGCTTCACTGGCCCTGGGCTGGATTGGTGAACCCGCACTGGCACATTTGATGAAACCCGTACTCGAGGCCATCGGCATTACTACTGAGGGCTTGCAGCATGGAATAGCCTTTGCGGTTGCTTTTTCTGCCATCACCGCCTTACATATTGTCATGGGTGAACAGTTTCCTAAGATCTATGCTATCCGAAAACCCGTAGCGGTGGTCGGTTGGTCAGCCTGGCCTCTGAAGTTCTTCTACATGTTATTCTATCCTTTCATGTGGGTACTGGATTGGGTTACAGCGAAACTTTTAGCGACGGTAGGTATTGAAAGTTCGAATGAACATGAATCTGCTTTAACGGAGGAAGAGATCAGGGCCTCTCTCAGCATCGCATACAATCAAGGTGATCTGACCAAGAATGAACATCAACTATTGGATGCAGCCTTTAGGTTTGACGATCAGATCACCCGGCAGATCATGGTTCCGCGTGGCGAGGTAGAATTCTTTGACCTTCAGCGTTCTTATAAAGAAAACCTGCAACTCGCCAGGAAAACAAAGCATACGCGTTTTCCATTGTGCGTGGGGTCGCTCGATGAAATCAAAGGGGTAGTCCACATCAAGGACCTCCTTGGTCAGGAGGAAGTGACTGATGAAAAGTTAAAGAAACTGGCACGTACACCGGTCTATGTACCTGAAACATTGCCCATCAATACATTATTGCAGGATTTTCGCCGAACCCGACAACATATGGCCTTTGTCGAAGATGAGTATGGCACTGTCATCGGGATCGTGACTTTAGAAAATGTACTGGAGGAGCTGGTTGGTGCCGTGCAGGATGAGTTTGATGCGGAGAGTGCAAAGATCGTCAAAGAATCCGATGGTACCTACCTGGTAGATGGGGATATGTCCATTATTCATCTTAATGAAAAACTAGACATAGAACTGATCCCCCATGAAGCAGATACACTTTCTGGTTTCCTCATTGAGATCAGTGGAAGACAACTGGCAGTAGGAAAGAAAGTAAAACTGGAAGAAGGCATTGTAATGGAGATGGTGGCCGTGAAGGATCGTCGGATTACTAAAGTGCGGATGATCGTACCTGTGCAGGAACTTGATAATCATTGAAAAGATGGAGATAAAAAAGATACTGGTCCCTTTTGATCATAACTTAAGATCTATACGCGCACTGGAATTTGCTGGCATGCTCGCCGCCTCATTTGGAGCCACGGTAACGGCGCTTCATTTGGCAGACCCCAAGCAGTTTCATTCCAAGACCCAGTTCAAAAAGGAGCTGGATCTGATGGTCTCTGAACAGTTGAGGCCAACACTTCGCGAAATCAGGAAAAGCTACCCTGAAGTGAAAAAATTAGACCTGCAAGTAAGAGGTTTAGAAGGGCCGCTCTACCGACACATTTTGGACTTTGCCCGAAAAGAAGAGGTTGATTTTATTGTGATGAGGCACCATGGGCAACCGGAAAGTGGCCACTGGGAGCCCTTTCTAATGGACACAACGGCTTACAAAGTAGTATTGGATGCGCCATGTCCGGTTTTCACATTTACTGAGCCTTCAACAGGAGATAAACTACAAAATATATTGCTGCCTCTGGATTTGTCAGAAGGTAGCCTATATAAGGTACCATTGGC
Organism: Cytophagales bacterium; assembly: GCA_033344775.1. Classification (NCBI taxonomy): domain Bacteria; kingdom Pseudomonadati; phylum Bacteroidota; class Cytophagia; order Cytophagales; species Cytophagales bacterium. The sequence goes on from JAWPMT010000007.1 coordinate 701,539, forward strand.
CATGGTCATAGCGCGGCAGTTTAAAGCTCGACTGCACTTGATTTCAGCTTCTGAACATCAGGAAGATCATGCGGAGTTAAGTAAACAACTCGAAGAAGCAAAGGAAGAACTGGTGGCTCAGGGTTTTGACCTGGAGGTACTACCCGTTGCCCACCGGCCTTTGGCCGACAGCATACTTCAATATAGTCGGGAAAGGAAAGCGGACCTGGTGGTGATCATGAGCCGACCCGGATTCAAATGGTCTGATCTATGGGTTTCCCCAAAGGCGAAGAAGATCATGGGGAAATGTCCGATCCCTGTTTTGAATGTCCGGGCAGATAAAGTTATTACTATCGATATTTGATGTATCGTGTCATCAAGGGGCTGAGTAAAACCGACTTTTAAAATGCTCGAAATTTTAATGTGACCTGGGATAACGGTACACATTGGTGAAGTAAAGTGACTTCCTGAAAGTTTTACGTCTCAATGAAAATTGAAATGATGAAAACTAGACTTTCATGGATGTTGGTCCTGGTAGGATTGGCATTCGCCCTGGTCATTTCCGGATGTAATGACGGAACAAAACTTGATCCTGATAAGGAAATTGATATTTTGATGGAACTTGAAAAACCAGATATGTATTTTCAGGGGGCCATGGAGCGATTTACGGAAGGTAACCTGACTGAAGCCGCGGAACTGGTGGATGATGCGATCACATTCATCGATGGTCTTCAGATGGAAGGAGACCTTCGATATTCTGAAATCCTGGACTATCTGGAAACGGAATTGGGTCAACTGCGAGATGATGTCGCTGATGGCAACATTGATGATGTCGCTAAATTGTATACGACCTTTGCGAGTGTCGATAGATCTCTGGCCACCTATCATTTGCGAGTCGTGGAGGAATTCTATTGGCTTGGAGGAGACAGCCAGGAAGGACTGGAAAGGTTGACTCGTGCGCTCATTCGTATCGATCATGCCTCTCAATACCAGGGGTTTGAACTCAGTGATGAGGAAAAAGATGAGATACAAGCATTGAAAACAGCATTGAAAGATGCCGAACGTTCTAATCCGGCTCTTTGGAAGCGGACAAGTGCTATCATCAAAAAAGTGAATAAATCATTGAAAGCTCACCGTGAGCAACGAATAGATGCGGAGGAGTTTCAAGAGCACTAAGAACGGATAACTTACAAGAAGGCGGTACCCCCGCCTTTTTTGTTGTGATGGGTAGCAAAATGGTGACTTTCTGAGGGTTTTACGTCAGAATCATAAAAACATGCTGGCCTTGACACAAGCAGAATTTACGGAGTGGATATTAGTCCCATTTTTCATCTTCTTCGCTCGGGTATGTGATGTCAGTCTTGATACGATCCGAATCATTAATGTCAATCAAAACAACCGCTGGGTAGCTGACTTGTTGGGCTTCTTTCAGGTCATGATCTGGCTACTAGCTGTGAAGCAGGTAATGCAAAACCTTAACAACTTCTACTATTACTTTTTCTACGCAGGCGGTTTTGCTGCCGGAAACTTTATCGGGTTGATGATCCAGGAGAAACTGGTGAAAGGCATTGTACTGGTCCGAGTTATCTCTACACAAGGCCTTAGCCTGCTAGCGGATCAATTGATGATGTTGGATATCCAGTCAACACAAATGGAAGGAGTTGCTCACGATCAGATCCAAAAGACATACCTGATGTTGGCCATTGTCAACCGGAAAAGGGCGCAACTGGTTGTGGATACCATTGAACGGACTTATCCAGGTGCCTTCTACTCTGTACAGGACATCCGATATGCATCGGAGGATAACCTTAGTAAGCTGGGGCTTTTCCGCTTGCGAGATCGCAAACTGGCTTCTGCATAAAAAAGTGTCATAGTACGTGTGACTTTTGAGCACCTACCCTTCTAAATAGTAAAATATTAGCCATGAAAAAGATATTGGTTCCTGTCGACTTTAGCGATAACTCGGTGTTGGCGCTCAGCCTTGCCCATCAGATCGCGGTGAAAAACCAGGGAAAAGTGACCTTGCTTCATGTGATGGACTTTCCAATGCTGGACGGCCCGCGCGTTGAATATGGTAGTGACGAAAGCCTGGAAGAAATGATCTTCCGAATGGAGAAGATTGCCGAAGAAAGGATTTCAAGTCTTTTGGAACGACAATCTTATGCTAAAGAAGTTACTGCCGAGGTGCAAACCGGGCCGGTGTTGAAAACCATTTTACAATTCGAAAAAGATGGTGATTTTGATTTGATGGTTGTTGGAATCAGCAAAGGAGCTACAATTGGTGATTACTTATTTGGGACCTTTACCGATAAGCTTGTTCATAAAGCCTCGTCACCCGTATTGGTCACCAAAGGCAACATGGACTTTGCTATGGTTGAGAATATACTAATGGGTAGTGCCTTACGATTAAAAGATAATGAACTTCAACGACACATCCAAACCATAAGAGCGTTATCTAAGGGTTCGCTGGAACTGGTGAGGATCAATACACCCTCAGATTTTATGAGTCAGGACGTCTTTGACGAACGAGTAAGAGATCTCCAGCAGCTCCCTGCTCTGAAGAATTGTGATTTTACTTCTATCAACTTCAAAAACCCTGCAGATGGTCTGATCTATCAGGCAACAAAATCTAAAGCGGATATGATTGTGATCGGAGACAAACATCGCTCGACATTTCGAAGATGGATCGTTGGTGAAGATCTGGCTGAAAAGGTCATGGACTTCTCTAGCCTGCCCGTTTTGATCTTGTAAATGACGAATATGGCATTGAGTATTCTGACCCTGATTGCTGGGTTCGGGTTGCTGATCTTCGGAGCCAACTTGCTGGTTACCGGAGCTTCCGGGCTGGCCAGGAAATGGGGGGTGTCGGATTTGGTAGTTGGGCTTACGGTGGTTGCATTCGGTACCTCCCTTCCTGAATTGACAGTGAACAGTTTCAATTCAATGGCTGGGATGAATGAAGCAGTATTCGGAAACATCATAGGCTCCAATATTTTCAATGTCGCTCTTATACTTGGCATTGTTGGTTTGATCTATCCTATAAAGGTGGAAAGGCGTTCTGTAGCCTATGAAATACCGTTTTCCATTGTGGTATCCTTAGTGCTTGTGATCCTGCTGAACGATCATCTCCTTTTCAAGAGTGATGACCTATTGAGCCGTTGGGATGCGGTTATTTTATTGCTGTTATTCGTGTGCTTTGCGATTTACATTTTTAAAAGTACAGGCACCGATACGACTCAAGACTCAATAGGAACCAAGTCCATGGGAGTGTTATTCCTCTTCATGGTTGGTGGCCTGACTCTTCTGGTATCGGGTGGGTATCTAACCACTGAAAGTGCTGTAAATCTTGCTGAAATACTTGGGATGAGCGAGACATTGATTGCTCTTACTATCCTGAGTATAGGTACCTCGCTTCCTGAACTAGTGACCTCCTCCGTGGCCGCTTTCAAGCGAAATGCGGACATAGCTGTTGGTAATGTAATTGGCTCCAACATTTTTAACATTTCATTCATTCTGGGTGTCAGTGGTGTGATCCACCCAGTCGCCTACGATAACGCTCTGAATAAGGACATTTTCGTCATGATCCTGGCATCCGGCCTGTTGATGGTGGCAATGTTTTCCGGTGGTAAAATGAAATTGGACAGGTGGGAAGCTGTGATCCTCCTGGCCTGTTATGTGATGTACAGCATCTTTATCATCCTACGCAACTAGTGGAACCATTAACTTCTGCAAATTTTTTGGCTATTACACGGTGACCTAAAAGTACACCTCGCGTCAAAATGCTACCATGAAAAGAGCATAATTCCAGAGGCTCATCAATCTTCGAAGAATCCTGTTAGGCGAATTCCTTTATAGGGCACCCCGCTTTGAATTGATGGTCTTTTGAAACTATAGATATACACATGAAGAGTAAAATAACATTTATCACCTTTTTGGCTTTTCAAGTGACCAGCATCTCTTTATCGGGGAAAGCTGAGCCTGATGAATTTATCAGGAAGAAAGCCGAGGAATTACAGTCTGGACTATCAGTAGAGCTTCGAGGGGAGTTGATTTATTGCGAGACGATCCTCCCTAAATTCTACCTGAGAAGAGATTTTGAACCTGCCTGGAGTTCGTATGATCTGGATGATCTTAAGCAAATTCTGGCAGATGCGGAGTTACATGGCCTGGACCCATTTGATTACCACTACGCCGCGATTTTGAAAGCTAGTAATGGCTTAAGTTCAATAGAGCAAGCGGAATTGGACCTGGTGCTCACCGACGCCTTTTTGCTTTACGCTAGCCATTTTTTGAACGGTAAGATCAATCCCGAAACCGTGGATAGCGAATGGAAAGCGATTCGACGCGAAGGGAATGCCCTGGAGTTTCTCGAACTGGCTTTGCTTGTACCCCATCTGGCCGACGAGTTTGCAAGTTTGGCTCCACAGCACCAAGGATACGCTGATTTAAAAGGAGTCCTTGCGAGATACAAGTCCATTGAATCACGAGGAGGATGGAAAGTTATCCCTGAAGGTGAGACACTAAAACCGGGTATGATAGACTGGGATCGCGTCCCCTTGATTGTTGATCGCCTCAAACAGACAGGAGATATTGATTCGGATTTTATCAGATCTCCAGAATATACCGAGCAGCTTTCGTTGGCCATTGAGGCCTACCAAATCCGAAATGGTCTGGATCCAGACGGACACATTGGTAAAGCAACCCTTGTTGCACTGAATGAATCAGTTAAAACGCGAATTGGTCAAATTATGATCAACCTGGAAAGGTATAGATGGATCGCACAAGGCCTGGGAGATCACTACGTGATGGTGAACATTGCCAACTACCGGATGGAGGTTTATAAAGACGGGGCATTAACTTTTCAGGAAAAGGTAATTGTTGGTAAGCCTTTTAGAAAAACACCCGTTTTCAGTGGGAAAATGACCTATCTGGTATTCAACCCTACCTGGACAGTGCCACCTACGATCTTATTTGATGATATCTTACCTGAGGTCAAAAAGAGTACAGAGTATTTGAAGACTAAGAACATGGTTGTTCTGAAGGGCCAAGGTAGCAGTCTGGAGGTTGTTGATCCAGAAACTGTCGATTGGAGTTCATTGTCTCGAAACTATTTTCCATACACATTGAGACAACAACCTGGTCCGACTAACGCCCTGGGATTAGTAAAGTTTATGTTTCCAAATGCGCATAATGTATACATTCATGATACCCCGTCGAAAGAACTGTTTAATCGGGTCAATCGTGCTTTTAGTTCGGGTTGCATTCGTCTGGACCGCCCAATGGAGTTTGCTAAATATCTCTTGCAAGAAGATGAAAGTTGGAACGCAGCAAAGATTGCCGGGGTGCTCAAAGAGGGTATTGAAAGGTCAGTCATTTTGAAGCATCCATTACCTGTACATATACTATACCTCACCTCTTGGGTTAAAGATGGTCAGGTGCAGTTCAGAAAGGATCTTTATGAAAGGGATCTCCCTGTATTGGAAGCTTTGAAATCAAAACCTCCAAGCTTGTAATGATGAGAACGCAATTGACACTCATGATCTTGCTGGTCTGCTCGTCATGGGTGTGGAGTTACTCCACCGAAAAAGCTGGCTTTACTATTGAGGTAAATGGAGAACTGAACCCATACAAGGTATTCAGTGTCTTTGTGATGCCTGGGGCTTCATTTAGTGTTACAAGCGATGTGACGTTGGATTGTGTTTCAGATCGGCTTTTAACGCAGCCTACTGATCAGGGATGGCAGGTTACGGCTCCAGAAAAATCAGGAGCGTATTCTTTGCGGCTGGCATTTGGCACCCTGACAATGAAATTGAATGTTCTGGTGTTGACTCCACTTACTCAAATGAAAGGTGAATACCTTAATGGTTACAGATTGGGAAACTACCCCGCGAAAGCCCTGAGGGGGAACCCCATCTACCACAAACCAGACGGACTCTTTGAAGTGACGATGGAAAATCAGGACCTGCAACTCACACCGCACTTCACCCTGAAACAATTCTTGTGTAAACAAGTTGGAGCATTCCCGAAATACCTTATAGTAAGGGAAAGGCTGTTATTGAAATTGGAGTACCTGTTGGAAAAGGTGAATGAGCATGACATTTCAAGTGAAACCTTTGGGTTCATCAGTGGCTACCGGACCCCATTCTACAATGCTTCTATCAAGAATGTTCAGTACAGCAGACATGTATACGGTGGAGCGGCTGATATCTACATCGATCAAGACAGGGACGGCCGAATGGATGACCTCAATAGAGATGGTATTATTAATGAAAAAGATGTACGTGTCTTTCATCAAATCGTAGAAGGTGAGTTTGGAAAACCAACTTATGATAAATACAAAGGAGGACTTGGTTTTTATCGTAAGAACGGACGCCATCATGGGTTTATACATGTAGATGTACGTGGAACACGAGCCAGATGGTAAATATTTGAAACGCGTTGTTCTATCAAAATTGATATTTATATGGTAATTCGTAACCCTAAGAAAAATCCTTTCATGCTCATTAACAACGATAAGGAGCTACCTAAGGAACTGAAAATTCTTGTCATGCTGACCATCCATGAGCGTAGCAGGTGTGAATGAATCTCTTCTGTCGACGGGAAGTGACTTTTTCTTATTGATCCGTCTCAATCATATAACAGCACCTTCATAGTGGTGTGATTAGAGGTTTGTTTGAGGGAGCCTCAAAGTATTGGGCTCCTTCTTAATCATGCTTGATAATGAGACATTTAGTCCTTTTTCTGTCACTAGTGTTTACATGGGGTATAGCATTGGCCCAAGTCCAGGTACCCACCAGAGCCTTATTGAATTTCAAACATCGGTATGAACGTGCAACGGAAGTTACCTGGGCCGATACCATAAAGAATCAATTGGCGGTAAAGTTCACGCATGTGGATGAACAGAAAATTGCCTTTTTTGACCGCAATGGGAACTGGTTGAAGACATATATTTTCTTACAACCAGATCAATTGATGTATTGCATTCGCGATCATATTCTTGAAGGCTATCCGGATTATGAAACAAGAGAAGCCTTCGCCATAAGTTCGGGGGTTAAACTCACCTATTTCGCGGTGTTGGCCAGAAAAGAGTCAACAACTGATATTCACAGTGCCCAAAAAGTGGTGAGCTATAGCAACAAATGTGAATTCATATCTGAGGAGTGATTTGTAGTATGAATCCAAAAAAAGTATTGACATCCAATTAAAAAACACTAATTCCATGAAAATCCTGGTTCCAACTGATTTCTCCACTGCCTCCTTTAATGCGTTTCATCTGGCTCGGAAGTTCGCCAATGTCGCACAAGCTGAAATTATCCTGCTTCACGTGATAGAGCCTCCTTCCGCTTCCTTTTCTTCGATGGGTGAGTCCCTTGAAAAGGATATGGAGGATGTATTTATGGTGAAACTTTCAGGAAAAGTTGAGGAAGAACTTCAATCTCTGAAAAAGGCCTATCACACCTATGATATTAGAATTGAACGTGATTTTGGTGACCCTTACACGGTTATCAATGACTTGATCCAGGTGGAAAAAGTTGACATGGTCATCATGGGGGAAAAGGGTATTCATGAGGTAGATGATCTATTTATCGGTTCGTTAACGGATAAAATCGTCCGCACTTCCCGGTATCCAATTATCACTGTGAATCAAACAATCGAGGATCAGCCCATTGAGCGGGTCTTGTATGCCACGGATCTGCAAGAAGAGCATCCTAAGCTCATCAATTTATTGAAGAATATTCAACACCTGTTTGATGCGAAACTGCATATTGTAAAAGTGAATACCCGCAAGAGTTATAGCAACGATATTGACACGGATGTGGCGTTCCGAAAATTGGTAGACAAATACGGGTTGACCGATGTTGAAACTCATACTTACAATCACGAAGATGAGGAAGATGGGATCATCTTTTTTGCCGATGAGATCAATGCCGATTTGATCGCCATGGGAATCCACCAAAAGTCTGGCCTTCGCCGCCTCATCAGTGGCGGAGAACTGGCTGAGGAGGTTGCCGAACACTCACAAAGGCCGGTATTGACTTACCACTTTAGCGCCACCAGGGATTAACTCGGTGGTGTTTGCTGCTTTAGGTGAACGATGGATTTCTGAATGGCCAGGTTATTTGGATAATATATGTCCTGGCCATCTTCTCTTCGAATTTGAATGGAGAAGAGAGACAGTCCGATCACTTCACCTTCAGCCGAGTTATCTCCGTCAACGATTTTGACTCTCGATCCTATTCTGAAAGGGAAGAAGAAAAAGAGGATGACCGATGCTGTGATGTTACTGACAATGGACCAGGTAGCGAAGAGTCCAACTCCAACAATTGTAAGTACTGAGGCAATATAGACAGAGAGCCCTTCCAGGGAGATTTCCCATATGATCCCCAGAAATACAATAAGCACCAACCACACGACCCATCGGATGGTCTTCTTAATGTAAGTGGCTCGTTTGTCATCAAAGTTGTTCTTATCTGCCCTCTGAATAACCACCATAGAGATGAATCTTCTGAAGAGAAGGTACATGATGAACGTTAGCAGTGTAAGTACCAACTGTGAAAAGGGGTAGTTTGCTTTTAATTCATTCAATAGTTCCATGAAATCGTTGAGATATTATTGGCAAAATTGAACCTATTTTATGATAGGCCTTGAAGAGGGCTCAATAATTTGTGATTTCCTATCATGATTTGCGGATTCTCAGTGACCTTTTTCCCTTTTTAAGTCTCAACAACAAAGCGCATAATTATTGCCCATAATTCAATATAGATCATGAAACAGTTCAGAATCATTCTTATCCTGTTCACGATGATACTGGTCGTACTATTTTCCGTTCAAAATGCGGAATCGGTTGAGTTGCGATTTGTCGGATTTTCAGGAGAAATTTCAAAGACGATTTTGATGTTACTCTGTTTTGCTACCGGATCTGTAATGACCCTCGTCAGCCTGCTTCCGAGCCTTGTGAGAAGGAGAAAAAATCCGAAGGAAAACCAATCATCCGACAAACTATCTGAGCCAGCATCTGATTATGAATGACACAGTTATTGGCATCACAGGTCAATTCAAATCCTGTTTTGATCAACACTATCTGCCGTTCGTGAAACAACAGCTCATTGAGCAACAGCAGCGTATGGTGCTCGTTTTTGATTTTGTCCGGCAATTCGAAACCAAGCGGCAGAGAGAGATACAACATCACCTGGCAATAGCTAAATATAAACAGGGACTATACCAGTTGGTTGGCCCTATGTGGCACCTTCCCGTTAAAGAGAATTTCTACAGTCGATTTCCTGAGTTGGAAATTATATTGAGGGAAACAATTGAACAGATTCCTGCACGAGTCCATCAAGAACAGCACGTAGATCGATTCACGATACAGCCAAAAGACTCTTCAAATTTGAAGGTCCTGAAGTATATGAAGCAGTTCCTTTTTGGTCTGCATCAACTGCCAATTAAGTTACGCAACAAGTGGAGGCAACCCCCTATGAAGACAGGCTATTGGCAACATAGTGTGGCGCTCAGAAATTTGGCGAGGTTATGTTTTCACATAAATCCAATACTCCGTTTGCAGTCAGTCGATCATTTGTTGCTCGGAGCGCTCTCAGATACCTATTTGAGATTGAAGCTTTGGGAAGAGGCCGTGGTTAATCGGGAGTATGAAGACAAAGCTGAAACGCTTGCCCTCAACGAGACCATTCAAAATTTCGCTCAAGTTACTTACTCTCAAGTACAGGCGATATGGGAAGAGATATACGCAGAATCAGTGGCAGCATTCGAAGACGGATATATGAAGGCTGGGACATTGGAATATGCAAATGGCTTACTGAAGAACAAGGCTTTGCAAAAATCCTGGCAGCAGACTGATTCGAAATGGTCCCTACATCTGCTAAGGTGGAAAAATACGATTCACGCCTTATTTGAGGAGTGGCGATCGGATCTTGATATCTATAAACTGCATCATCAAACATTGGCGGAACTTGATGATTTTCAACGAGCTCAAATCAAAAGACTGGGAGAACAAATCGGGCCTGAGGTTCAGGAAATCGACCAGATGATCACTGAAATGAAAGGTTCTCTTAGTGGTATTGATCAAGAACTGAAAAAAGCGCTGACCAGGATTAACTATCAAACCAGAAAACAACTGGATCAACAACTTATTCCAGCGCTTACTGAAAAACTCAGTAGCCAATACGTTTTTAACCTGATCTCAAAACTGGAAATCAATATTCAGAAGAACGTCGAAGAATTGTCGAAGGCTCATGTGGTAGTGAAAACACGGACCTACGATCAACCAATGGATTCTGCAGAATTGAAGAGGATTTCTCCATATGAGCTCATAGCTTTCGAAACACTGGATCAGTTTCAGAACGATATTTCCGGAGTTAAAAAAGGGTTATTTGAGACATTGGAGCATGTGGCTGAGCAAGTGTCTGATATCGACCATATCATCACTTTCAATATTCAGGCGGCCCTTTCCGTACTCGAGGAAGTCGGTCATTCAGCAGAGGGATCTCGACGAATTGCTATTGAGGGACTAGATCGGGCTCAACTTCGGTTACGGGAATCGAAGGAAATTCTTGACCGAAATCTCCAGCTTCATTCCAATCAGGTAGCGGAGGTCACACTTCGGTTTTGTAATCGGATCATGGAGCTGACGGAAAATGAGAATATCCGAGAACTTCGTGGTAGAATCCAGAAAGCAAAGTCGGCACGCTTACGTGAGGAACGAAAAAAGGAAACGAGGCTGAAGCTTGAGAGTAGAAAAGAGCAGCTGACAACTGTGTTTCGAAATGCTGTTCTACGAGCGGAACATCTCGTAGAAGATATCAGCGAACGTCTGTTACTGACGCCTGGTAAAAGATTGATTGATAAAGAGGTTTCCGACTTATTGGTAGATTCTCGCTCCATCATTGATCGCCTTCCGCAGGTCTATCAGCGTCTCTACAATATCGAGCCATTAAAGGATCTGGAGCTATTCGAAGGAAGACAAACCGAATTCCAAAAACTCGGTGAAGCATTTGAAAGTTGGGAGAAGGGAAGGTTTGCTGCGACGATCATTTTTGGAGAGAAATGGGGAGGACAAACTTCATTTATTACTTACGCGATTCATGAAAGGAACTATCCATATCCAGTAGTTCGATACTCATTGAACAGTCCTTTTTATACGGAATCTGAATTTCTTGATTTGTTGCGCCAGGTGTTCAAAAAGGAAGACTTTCAAAGTGTTGAAGAAGTAAAGGACTACCTTGGAAACGGTCCCAGGAAAGTGGTGATATTGGAAGATCTGCAAAATAGTTTTCTCCGGTGTGTAGGAGGGTTTACTGGGATTCGTATACTCCTGCAGTTTATTAACCAGACATGTAAAGAGGTGTTTTGGATAACTACCACTACGTTGTACAGTTGGCAATATCTGTCCAAAGCCATTGCGATGCATGACTTCTTCAGTTATGCAATTGCGATGCAAACCTTAACCGATGAGCAAGTCACGAGCATCATCTGGAAACGCAATCGAATCAGTGGTTACAAAATCCAATTTTTGCCCTCTTCGAAAAGGTCTGGTGATCACAAATTCAAGAAGCTGCCGGTAGAAGATCAGCAATTGATTTTGAAGCGAGACTTTTTCGCAGCGCTGAATGGATTTGCTGATAGTAACATCAGCCTTGCATTGATTTTCTGGTTACTTTCTACAAGGGAAGTTAAGGGTGATTCACTGCTCATGGGCGAGTTCAAAAAACCGGACTTCAGCTTTATGAGTGCGTTATCCTCGGAGAAGATCCACTTGTTAAATGGATTGATCATCCATGATGGGCTAGATGAAGTCCAATTGGAACGTGTACTGAATGTTGCAGTAGGAGCCTTACAGTTGACGCTGTTGTCGCTTTTAGAGGATGGGATCCTTTTTTTCAAGGATGGGATTTACATGGTTAACCCCATGTTGTATCGGAGTACTGTCGCCATGCTGAAAGATAAAAACCTGGTACACTAATGAAGTTCATTCTTTTCAGTTTGTTCCTATCCTTTGGGTTGATTTTGCCGATTCATGGCCAGGAAGATAGTGTCTCGAATGATTCCGTTTCTGCTTTTGGGGTAGATGATGCTTCTGTGGCTGTTTCTCAAGACTCGACGATCATGGCAGCATCTTATATCAATCAAAGTAATTCATTTACCAGCCCTCCACCTATTCAGGAATTGATCTCTTTTCCCAAGATATTCTGGTCTTTGGTGTTGGCTTTGATCGGGTATTTGTTCATCCGTTTTTCAATCAAAACGCTTGTGCTTTTTGCCGAAAGGAATGCACGGTACAGAATCACCATTCGCAGTTTCATACCAGTAGTAAAGATTTTTGGTTGGATCACTGTTGTGTTTTTAATCGTAGCGGGAATCTTTCAACCACCTGCTGCTACTTTGCTGGCTTTTTCAGCCTCGATCGGAGTGGCCGTGGGTTTTGCATCCCAGGATATTCTGAAAAATATTTTTGGAGGAATAGTGATCTTATTGGACCGACCTTTCAAGTCCGGGGATAAAATTGAAGTTGGAGGTCATTATGGCGAGGTAGTAGAAATCGGGTTGCGGTCAACACGCATCATCACACCAGATGATAACCTTGTGAGTGTACCCAATAGCGAAATCATGAATCACTCAGTTTCCAATGCGAATGCAGGCGAGTCCAATTGCCAGGTATCTGCGGAAGTGTTTTTACCTCTGAATGCCGACCTGCAAAGAGCCAAAGAGATTGGTATAGAGGCAGCGAAGGTTTCTACCTTTATTTACTTAAATAAACCTGTTGGGGTCATTTTTACACAAGAACTCCTGCCCGCAGGTAAAACGATGATCAAGATGAAAATCAAAGCTTATGTATCGGATATAAGAGACGAATTCCGATTCAAAAGTGAGTTGGTAGAGCGAGCCACAAAAACCCTTCTCGAAGAAAAACTGATAAAAACGGATTGAAATGATATTACTCAGTGGAGCATTAGGGCATGAACTGAATTTGCTGCTAGGTATTAGTGGCTTGATCGTCGTATTTGGCTTGATATTAAAACGGATCAATCAACCTTATATCATTGCGTATATCATGACAGGTGTGATCCTTGGACCACATGGCTTTCAGATGGTCACAGAATTGGAAACTGCTGAGGTAATTGGGGAATTGGGGCTGGTGATCCTGATGTTTTTTATTGGAATGGAAATCTCTCTCAAGGATTTTGTCAGCAAATGGCGAGTAGCTCTTTTCGGGACAGGAATGCAGGTGATTTTCAGTATTGTGCTTATCCTTTTACTTGGCCTATACTTCGACTGGTCGTTTAAACGTGTTTTGCTATTAGGGTTCATCATTTCCATCAGTAGCTCTGCTGTGGTAATCAAACTGATGGAAGACAATCAATTGAACAAAACGAAGATCGGTCAAAATGTGATCAGTATTCTATTGACGCAGGACATCCTTATAGTACCCATGATCATTTTGATGTCGTTTCTTGGAGGAGCCGAGGTATCCATACAACAAATCCTTCTTCAGGTGGTGGGAGGAGTATTGATCGTGTCATTTCTGATTTTCCTGTTTAAAAAACAAACCATCAAATTGCCGTTTGCGGATAAACTGAAAAGTGATCACGAGTTGCAGGTATTCGCAAGTCTGATCGTATGTTTTGGGTTGGCACTCATAACGTCCTTATTTCAACTTTCAGCGGGCCTGGGGGCGTTTGTTGCGGGTCTTTTTGTACATGCATCGCCTTCTACTAAATGGCTCCACGATAGCCTGCATTCATTTCGCGTAGTGCTGATTTCAGTTTTCTTTTTATCCATTGGCATGTTGATCGACCTCACGTTTTTTTCGGAGCATTGGTTAACGATCCTATTGGTTGTATTGGGCGTATATGTGTCCAATCACGGGATCAATACCATTTCTTTAAGGTTTCTTGGTAGTTCCTGGAGAGAAAGTTTATACGGTGGTTCGCTACTTGCACAAATCGGCGAGTTCAGTTTTGTTCTTGCTTCACTTGGGTATCATTCAGCGATCATTTCCCTATTCAGTTATCAGTTGACGATCATTGTGATCTCCGTCACCATTTTCATCAGCCCATTCTGGGCCTTATTTGCAAAGAACTTGTGGGGGGTTGAGGTTAATAAGTTGCCTATTTAACCTTGGATTTCATCTTGATCGGGATTGCAGTTCAACGCAGCATCTAATTCCAACTACAACATCCGGATTGTTTTTGTTGAATGGAGCTTTATAAGTGACCATTTGACTGAACAACGTCTCAAGAATAATAGAACTATCCGGCCTTGAACTGATTGTGAAATCATTACTGTCCGATCAAATAAAAATACGATGAGAAACGTGCTATTTACTGCTTTGAGCTTCTGGATGCTGGCTGTGTCGGCCCAAACTAACGAACCTAATCGAATGCCCGAGGAAAAGGTCAGGAAGAAGGTCGTTGAAAAATTCAAAGCACAGCATCCACAAGTTAGCGGTCAAGTATGGTATCCATATCCCAATCGGTATTGGAAGAATGAGCAAGGTGCAACCCCCATGTACTTTCCAATCCTATGGACCAATCATGTCCCGGATTATTATGAGGTTCGATTTGCCGATGACAAAGGTAAAATCAGGAAAGTCTATGATCGGACCGGAGTGATACAGGTGACCTCCCGTGAGGTACAGGCTATTGCATTACCGGAACAGGCGAAGGGTCTTCTTACAGAGAAAGGTTATTCAGACTGGTCTTTGATTAAAATTGAACGACTGACAAAAGCGGGTGTTCAAGGAAGTTATTTCAAAGTCTGGTTGAACCAGGGAAAGAAGAATCGTATCCTGTTTTTTGATCAGGAGGGTAAGTTGTCGAAAACAATGACTTTTAACAATGACTTGAATTTTGCAGCTAATGCCAATGCTAAATTGAAACGGGCACCAGGATCAAGAAATCACAAAGTTGTCGACGAAAACAATGTGCCTGTAGTGGTCAAAAATAAGGTCAGAAAGAATCACGTTAATGTTTCTATCATTGAATGGTCTGAGCACACCAGATTTTATGATCCCTTCGCCACTGGTGATACTCGAAGCTACTATGATTTAACGCTGCCTGTATTCTATCAGGCCGTTCTGGAAAGTAAAAGTGGAAAGTATAGGGCTACCTATTCGTCTTATGGAGACCTTCTGGAGATTGCCGAGGTGATTTCTAAAAAAGAACTTCCTGAAGCCATTAGATCTGAAATGAAGGCGAAACTTTATCAGGACTGGAAGTTTGACAAGGAGCATGACAGGATTGATCGTGAAAATGGACGTTTCATCTATCGCATTTATGCGACTTCTAAGGGTGAGCCACGCATTATTTTGTTGAACGATCAAGGTACTTACGGCCTATTCTAATGGAAATACACTCTTTAGAGAATCATCCGGAGTACGTCAATTTGCAGGTGGAGATGATCAATATGCAGCGGTGGGTCCATGATACTGGTCAACGGGTGATTATTCTTTTTGAAGGCCGTGATACCGCAGGAAAAGGTGGTGCAATCATGCGATTTGTCCGATTTATCAACCCAAGAGGATACAGAATAGTGGCTCTGTCTAAACCAAATGATATTGAAAAAGGACAGTGGTACTTTCAAAGGTATCTGAAGGAATTGCCTGATCCGGGTCAAATCATATTCTTCGATCGTAGTTGGTATAACAGAGCAGTGGTAGAGCCGGTAATGGGGTTTTGTAGCCAAGATCAGTATGAAGGTTTCATGCAGCAGGTAGTGATGTTAGAGAAGATGCTGGTAAGAGATGGTGTTCATATTTTCAAGCTTTGGTTTTCAATCGAGCTTAAGGAGCAAAAAAGAAGACTGGAACAACGCCAGACAGATCCTCTTAAAAAGTGGAAATTGAGTACCGTAGATATGCAGGCCCAATTGAAATGGCATGATTATACCGGTTACAAAGACGAGATGTTCAAAAGGACCAGTTGGGAAGGGAGCCCATGGATCGTAATAAATGGAAATGACAAGGACGTTGCGCGCCTGGAGGCGATGAGGTATGTTCTCAACTCTCTTGACTACCCGGAAAAAGGAGAAACCGGAGAACGACTGATCCCCGGTTCCAATCGGATCAAAGTCATTGGTTAAACTTCAATCTGACCTTGAAGTCAAAAAGAATTAGAGACAACTTCCTTTATCTATCATAAGGTAATTTTACTTGTTTTATAAGTCATTCGGGCTCTATACCATCCTTGATCCATTTTTCAGCTCGATGTTCCCAATCTTGATATTGGGTAGAATCAATGTACCTTTTTGTTGAATCTTGCTTCCATTCTTTTGACAGTCTTCGGGATTGCATTTTGACCAGTGCACTATCAATGATCGTCGCAGAACGCACAATTCGGGTAGCGGTCCATTCCGGGTGCGCACTTAGAATGGCCTGACTTTCCGCTGGAAGAGGTTTCATGCTGCGCATATCCGCCAATAATCCAAATTGGTGTGGTACCAAATCCAGGGTTGTTTTGAATTCATCCTTATAGGCCTGCATCTCCTCCGGGCTAATAAACCCTTCGAAGGTTAATTTGATCCCATAACTTTTCACTTCAATCTTGTACATGGTTGATCAGGACTTTTCAAATGTTGATGAAATATACGCAGAACGTTGGATGGTGTGGACCTGTTCCATGGGTCATTTCGGCCAATAGAACCATATTGTAGGTGAGTTGAAAATTGCAACTGACTTTCCTTATTCCTTTCCGAGTACAATGAGATAAGCTACTTGAGAAAGCTTGATAGCATGCTTTTTCAGATAGGCATTGCGTAATATCCTCGCAGTAAGGTCAACACTTTTCCACATTTGCATAATATGGTGGAGCTTGTGGAAGTTACTGTTTCCAAATCCAGTTGATGAATTCAACAATTATCCCCTGTCACTTCAAGTTGTTATTGCAAATTGATTTTTTCAATTATCTTAAAATCGCCAAACCGAGTTAACCTTATGAGAGTTTTTTTAGACGCCTACTTTCTGCTGGCTTGTATGGTATCCGTACATGCACAAAATCAATACTACCGGAATTGGACCGTAGTAAATGCCGAAAAGAAAGAACGTATCGCCCTAATTATTGCGAATAATACCTACGAAAGTGCTGGATCCCTGGAACAACCCATTCCAATGGCGAGTAAGTTGGAGCGGAAATTACAAGAGGAAGGTTTTGACGTTTTGGTAGGTCACGATCTGAACCGAATGAGAATGATATCCGTACTGGATGATTTTTCTAATAAGTTTCGGAACTACGAGTTCGCCATGATCTTCTATCTGGGTCACGGTTTCCAAATTGATGGCGAAAACTACCTGATCCCGGTTGATGCCCAACCCAGTTCCAAAGATGATGTGGAAGTACATGCGATCAATGTGGACTATGTGCTTAAGAAGGTAAACGACCCCCACACCCCAAAAGTGATCGTACTGGATGCCTGCAGAAACAATCCATTTGCTGTCAATTGGTCATCTGCAGATAGGTCTGGTTCAAATAGTGGCTTCGGCGATGTAAGCGCACCCAGAAATGCCGAGATATTTTTTACAACCGCTAAAGGAGCGGTGGTCAGGGATGACAACCCCTACATTGAATACTTTATACAGGAACTGAAACAAGGAGCTTGTTTATCTGACATTAAACGAGTGGTTTCAAAACGAATTTTCGAATACAACGCCGATCAAATTCCGGCAAGCTATGGTCAGCTATTCGATAAAGTGTGTTTTGGCGAAGCACCAGTTCCTGATCCGGTAGTCGTTGTTAATACAGACAGTGATGGAGATGGTATCATTGACCGGGAAGACGATTGTCCTTATGAATTTGGAGTGGCCTCAAGAAACGGTTGCCCGGAACCCCAGATCACCATTACGGAAGCAGAACAATGGTATCGAAAAGGTGAAGAGATCCATGATAAAGGAGGAGGGGAAAATTATAGAGAAGCCTATAAATGGTTTGAAAAAGCCGCAAATGAGGGTCATAGGGGTGCACAACTTTATGCTGGTTGGATGCATCATAAATCTCAAGGAGTAGAACAGGACTGGCGAAAGGCCATTTACTGGTATACGAAAGCTGCCGAACAAGGAAGCCTAAGTAGCCAAATGTACCTTGGGGAAATCTACAGGGATGGGAGCTGGTCTGATTTGGAAGATTTTGAACTGGCCAAATTTTGGTTTGAGAAAGCAAGTGCCGGAGGTGATGTACAGGCTACCGTCAATCTCGGTGAATTGTATGAATATGGCTGGATCACAGAACGAGACTCCTTCCAGATCAAGTATGGGCATGCTGGTGCACCCGATTTGGAAAAAGCCAGGGCCATCTATCAACAGGTCTACGATGACGGTCATCTGATAGGAAAACATTACCTCGGCCGGAGTTACGATGTGAAAAGTTATGATCCAACACATAAATACCGAGATTATCCAAAATCCCGACCTTATGATGTTTCGAAGGCCATTGAAATTTATATGGAAGCAGGAAATGAAGGGTATACTTCTTCGATGTACCGGATTTACGAGTTGTACTGTTTGAAAGCAAATAAGGACTGGGTAAATCAGTCCAAATACACAAAAGAAATCGGGATAGAATGGTTGACTAAAGCCGCTGAAACTGACAATGGGTTCTATGCGCATGAATTAGGAAAGAACTATTTGTATGGCTTCAATGGTGTGAAAAAAGACAAATACAAGGGACAGAGACTAATACAGGAAGCATGCGACAAAGGATATTGGAGGGCTTGCGAATAACAGATTGACCATTATGAGACCTATATCATCAATAATGAAAAGCATCCTTGGTATGCTATTTTTCCTGATGCTCCATGTAGTGCAGGGACAGGAGTATCCAAAGGGTATCCTACCCGGAGTAGATCCAGATTATGATAATCTGCCGGAGAAAGCGGTACTCACGCGAAATTTCTATGACAGTAATCCTTCTGCTTATTCACTGAAGCGGTACGCCCCTTATCCAGGAAGTCAATCTCCTTATGGCACCTGCACCGGTTGGGCGGTAGCCTACACCGCAAGGACGATCCTGGAAGCTCAAAAGAACGGTTGGACCAATCGCGATTACATTACTGAAAATGCTTTTTCACCTTTGTACCAATACAGGGTCAATTCTGATAATTCCAATTGTCGAGGGGCTTTTACCTCAGAGGTCGTGGCTAGTTTGAAAAATGTAGGTTCCGTACCTATGAAGAGCTTTACGTTTTCGGGAGGTGATGAATTATGTCCTACGGTTCCTGTACCATCTGCTAACCATAACATTGCAGAACTCTACAAAATTGAAGAGTATACGCGCCTATGGTCGAGCGGGGCCTCTGCAGAACAGAAAATTCAACGTACAAAAACCAGTATTGCCTCTGGTAACCCGGTAGTCATTTCTGCCAATTGTCCTTCTTCCATGTCCCGACTAACTTCAGAAGGACTTTGGGATCCGACCGAAGACCCTGATGATAATCACGGCGGACATGCGATCTGCGTAGTGAGTTATGATGATTTCAAATTTGGAGGAGCTTTTGAAGTACAGAATAGTTGGGGAACAAATTATGGACTTGGAGGATACTTCTGGGTGAAATACGAGGATTATGCAGAATGGATCTATCAGGCTTTTGAGTTAGTGCAGTTCCTGCCGCCTGAGCCTGTAGAACCTATTTTGGCCGGAAGTTTACGAATGTTTGATCTGGACGATCAGCAGGACCTGGAGGTAACATTGGCGGCCAAAAACAGGAATTGGAATTGGTATCGTGAAGAAAATGATGAAGAACTCTATACCTATAAGGTAAACGCGAATCTCCTTTCGGGTAGTGAGATGCGGATGTACATCGAAAGTGAGCAATCAGCCTTCGTTTATATGTTGGGAACTGGTGAAGTAGATCGGTCAGTTGCACAATTGTTTCCGGTAGATGGTATCAGCCCGGCACTTAATTATTTGAACAGTGAAATTGCACTGCCTTCGGAAAATCATTATTTCAAAATGGACAATACGACAGGCAAAAACTATATCATCCTACTTTTTTCCAGAAACAAACTGAACATTGAATCGATCAAAGAGCGATTTGCCAATGCTTCAGGAAATGTTGGCAGGCGACTAAAGTCCGCTACCGAAGGCTTGTTGATGCCTTCGGAATATGTGGAGTTTGATTCTGAAGCAATCGGTTTTTCCGTCCAGCAAAATGATTCAGGTAAAAATGCATTTGCGATGATTGTTCAATTCAATCAGGTGGATTGACAATTGTCCATACTGGGTCAGGACAGACTACTGCTCTACTCCAGCACTTATATGTAGATTATACTTTGCTATTATTTTAAGGTATTGAGTCCCGTAGCAAATTTCCATGATTGTGAAATGTGGTTTGGCTGTAGCATGTTTATTGGATTTGAAAACGGTAAATTAGATCATACTATTTGATGGAGTCGCTAAGTGTACCGCTCATCGCTGCGGGGAACGCCACAATAATGATTCTTTTCATGGCTAGTACATTGTCCGCTCCCCAGGGACACTTGTCTATCAACGTCAGAATAATCGCAACAATGGCCATGGAGATCAGGTAGGTACCCAATACACGTTTAACAAACTCAAACTGATGCCCTTTGAAAGCAATCCTATAAAAGTTGAAGTAAATAAAGATGGACGTGAGAATCAATGAAAACAGGGTGATACCTATGATGTTCGCATCCGGCAGTTGCTCCGCCAGTTGCCAGGCTTCTTCTGTGAATGAAACGGGGATGGCCAGTAAAGCGGAACCAACGGAAACCTGGAAGATATCGCGTAGTTTGAACTCTACCATTAGAGGCCTGAGAACGTAGTTCAGTATTTCACCGGACTTATTGGCGACGGGAGTAACGCGGTGTAGATAGCCGCCAATTCTCTTGTCGGTAGAAGGTTTGATCTCAATCTTCTCTTCCATCTCTTAAAATATTTTTCTTGTAAGATGTGACTAAAATTCAATTCTTCAGTCTCAAGTGGGTAATGAAAAAGTTTATACACTTTGCCTGGTTCGCCCTTTTATTAGTAGGGTGTACCAATGATCCTCCCAGGTTTATTGAGGATGCTGATTCTTTGGCTGGTTCTGAGATTACTCAGCCCGATGGCTATTTTGAACAATCACTGCAGCATTTCAGAAACGGAGACATGGCTTCAACACTTGAAAGTCTTGAGGATGCTATCTTTTTTCTGGTCACTGAAGCGGACAGTGAGGATACGGTGCATCAAGGGACCATGAATTTTGCTGTCGGTGAATTGGAGTCTTTGAAAGCCGTTATTGAAGAAGGGAGTATCATCCGGGATAAAGAATTGCTCTCTACTTTCTCCAGTGTGGATCGAACGATAGCCAGCTATCATCTCGGGTTTGTAGAAACCTATTACTGGAACGGGGGTGAAAACAAGGAAG
This sequence comes from Cytophagales bacterium, assembly GCA_033344775.1. Lineage (NCBI taxonomy): Bacteria > Pseudomonadati > Bacteroidota > Cytophagia > Cytophagales > Cytophagales bacterium. The sequence continues at coordinate 722,887 of JAWPMT010000007.1, forward strand.
GTTTGAATAAACTCCTGGCAGCAGTAATGAGGATTACTTATGCCGCACAATATCAAAATTATCCGCTTACCGAGGAGGAACAAGCCATTATTGCAAGTATTACTTCCTTGCTTGAAGAGGCGGAACGTTCGTCTCCTGAAATTTGGGAAGAAACCAATGGGGTAGTTAAGCAATTCAAGAAGGCGCTTAAAAAACAACGCCAGGGTGGGGCGATAAAGCAACCTTCTTAATCAAAAATGAAAAATTCACGCATTAGTAAATAAGGTCAATTGCCCGTAGCTTTATTGAGACGGGCAATTGCTAATGGAGCAGACATTGGACAGAAAAGAACTTAGGAAGTGCTCAGACGAGGAGCTCATAAGCCTGATTGTAGATCACAGTCGGGCTGATTTGTTTGAACTGATCTATGATCGGTATGCACGTAAGATCTATCAGAAGTGCCTGAGCTTTACGAAGGATGATTCAGAGGCGATGGATGTGGCTCATGATATTATCGTGAAGCTTTTTACGCAATTGACGAAATTCAGTGGCAAATCCAAGTTCTCTACCTGGGTGTACAAGGTCACTTACAATTGCTGTGTAGACTACCAGGCACAGAAGAAAAAAAAGTTATCAATATCAGAGGAGTTGGCGCTCGAAGCTGGAAAATCGGAGCCTTCTGATGTTCCGGATGATAGCGAATTGATGGAGTTGAGTATCGATACACTTGAAGAATTGATGGAGCTTTTGACTCCAGCAGAAAAGTCAATCATTCTGATGAAATACCAGGATGGCATGTCCATCAAGGAGATTGCTGTGCTCACTCAGGCTGGTGAGAGCTCCGTGAAAATGAAATTGAAAAGAACAAAAGCAAAGTTGATCGCGCTTTATGAAAAACGATGATGAAGAAAATCCTTTTGAACACCTGAATCAGGTTGAAAAGGTACCTGCAGATCTTAAGGAAGAAGTGATGAATACCATTGAAAATGACCTGACAGATGATGAGGGTAACATAATGGAAGATGTGCCCGAAGAAGAGGTGTTCAAAGTGGTTCCGCCAACTGACGAGAAACCTAAGGATTAGTTACCTCCCAGGGCATCAAAATAATAGTCGGTTGTTCGTGTGACTTTTCGAGATTTTGCCGTCTAATATTCATCAAGTAAAAAAGATGAAATCGCTTATTAAACTTACAGCACTTTCGTTGCTGATTGTGGCCTCCTCCTTGATGTGGACGAACGCCGCAGTATTGTCTAGCGTAACCGATGACAAGGTAAAAAACACCTTTAACCGGATGTTCCCAAAAGCAAAGAATGTAGTCTGGGAATCCAATGATGAGGGGAACCTGGTAGCGTATTTTGTGACCCGTGATGGTGACAAAGAGGTCCACTTTCAACCTGGAGGTGTTTGGTTGCACACTTGGACCTTAATCGAGGAATCAGACCTTTCAGAAGAGATCATCAACTATCTGGAAGATGAATACAATGGAGCAACTATCTACGAAACAAAAGCATATGAGGACCCAGAGACCTCACTGGAGTACAGGGTAGTGCTTGCCATGGAAGAAGACCAGAAAGAAGAACTGACCTGGGAAGACGATGAAGAAGAGGTAATAGAAGTCAATGAAGAAAGTGATTGGCTAACTTACCTTGAGTTGACCTTCAACGGTGAATCAGAGCTGATCTCCGTGAAAAGAATAGAAGACTAATTTGTAGTTGTTTTTGAGTTTGACCCTGTAATGCCTCGCGGCACCCAACCCGAGGCCATTACACCTTTAGTTGTTTGGCCCTGATTATGGTACTACCTGATCAGGGTTTTCTATTTCTCTCTGATTTTTTTCTAATTCAACCTGTGACTTTTTGTGGAATTCTCAGTCTAATGATCACTAAATCGATGAAGAAGTGTTTTTCTAAAGGGTTAGCAATTGGTTAGTGGAGCGGTAAACTACCAATTTGTGTACCCCGACAAGACAAGGTCGTGTGCATGCGACCTGTCTTTCATCCATACGAGTTGGACACCTCTTGCCTTTGAAGATTGAGATTTGGTTTAAAATACTCTTGGCCTAAGAGTGTCTACTCGACAGCTGTTTTTCAGTTGTGCGGCCCTGATCCTGGTTGGTCAGGGTTTTTTATGTAATCTCGACTAACTTTTGAGTGTCTTAATCCTGAACGCAATGATCATTGAAAAGCCCTGGGAAATCATCAAAGAACAACTTGTATCTCCTGATCCTGAAGTCATCAAGGAATTCCTGGAGGAAATGAGGTCAGAGGATGTTGCAGGAATAATAAGTCATCTGGAAAAAGAGGAACGGGTCCAGCTCCTACATGTCTTGAAACCGGAAGAGGCAGCGGAATTGATCGATGAGATTCCCTGGCAGCAAGCGGTTAAAATCCTGGAAGACATGGATGCTCAGGAAACTGCTGCGATCCTGCAGGAAATGCCCAGTGATGATCAGGCAGACTTTCTTGCGGAGTTTGAGACTGCCAACCAAAATGCTGTCCTGGATGAATGGCAACCAGATGCGGTGGAGGAAGTCAAAAAACTCATTCAGTATGACGATCACTCTGCAGGTGGTTTGATGATCACAGAATTTCTGGCTTTTGATGAATCTCTGACAGTCGGCGAAGTGGTCAAAAACCTGAGTGACCATGCTGAGAAGTATGAACGCTACAACCTGCAATACATTTATGTGACTTCTCACGATAAGTTCGAGGGGGTTTTGCAGATGCGAGATCTCCTGTTGAGAAAACGGAGTACTCCGCTGACTGATATTGTGCTGCGGGATGCGATCACCGTGAATGATGACGATAACCTGGATGAATTGATTAGTTTCTTTGATACCCACGATTTTTATGGAGTGCCTGTTGTCAATCAAAAACGAGACTTGTTGGGAGTGGTCTTACGGAAAGACTTACGTGAGGCAGAAACCGAACAAATCAACTACGAGCATTTGGAAACTCAGGGTATCGTTGGCGGGGAAGAGCTCAGGACGTTGCCAATACTTACGAGAGCCAAACGACGCTTGTCCTGGTTGAGCGTAAACATCTTACTAAACATTGCCGCAGCCAGTGTCATTGCTGTTTATCAGGATACGCTTTCAGCGGTTATTGCTCTGGCGGTGTTTCTGCCCATCATTTCTGATATGAGTGGCTGTTCGGGAAATCAGGCAGTGGCGGTTAGTTTACGTGAATTGTCCCTGGGGGTGATCAAGCCTTTCGAATTGGTCCGCGTACTTTGGCAAGAGGCTTCTGTCGGTCTGATCAATGGTCTGGTACTCGGCACGTTGATTGGATTGGCGGCCTGGATATGGAAGGGAAACATATATCTTGGATTGGTTGTGGGTGGGGCGCTAGGAATCAATACGCTCATTGCCGTATCTCTCGGAGGAGCTATACCATTGATCTTGAAGCGATTTAACGTGGACCCTGCACTGGCATCAGGTCCGTTGCTGACTACCATCACAGACATGCTGGGATTTTTCCTTGCATTGACATTTGCCAGTACGCTCATGCCTCATTTATAAATTCTTCAATTCACGCCTCTTTATTCATGTGACTTTTAAGGCAAAGTCCGGTCTAATACTTGAAATGAAAAAGCTAATTCAATCAAGTAGCAGTTCGCTTATCGAAAAGCTTACGGTAGAGATGAATGCCTTGATATCTGTTTTAAAGAACCCGACACTTCGGGTAAGCGATAGGCTAAAACGCCGATATTTTAATCGGCTTGACGCGATCAAAAACCTCAAGATCGTGCGTGCTTTTGAAGACCGAAATAGTGCCGAATAAATTCATCAAAAAAACTTCTCTTCCAGATGTGACTTTTCATGAAATCTCAAGTCTAATAATCACCTAAATCTAAAATGCGAATATCAATGAAGCATTCGTACCTGGAATATTCGAAGCTGATCTTGTCCAAGGTGGCATTTGATCCAAGCTTGTTTTTGAAGGAGTACCAAAAATCATTGAAGTATTTGAACGATACTGAGCAATTGAAGCTCAATACATGGGTCATCAGTATGGGAGTTCGGTTTGACAGCAGTGTGAGATTCCCATCGATTGATCCAGGATTAGATAAGTTCGCCCAGATGCGACCTTCTAACCCAAACTGAGAAGACATGATCGAACCTGAGAGAAGGCAGTTTTTTAAAGGATATAATTCAGCAGTCACCTATGTGAAGATGACCAGCAATTTATTTTCAGTTGAAGAGCAGGGCTTTAGGGCTTTGTCCATGTCTAAAAAGATGCCTTCCACCAACTCAGAAAGAGAACATTCCCTGGCTATTTATTTGAATTGAGATGATCACCCTATTTATCAATCTGCTGCTGCTCAATCCTTTTGTAACTACGCCAGAAGCAACCACATTGACTATTCGTTTTGAAAACATTCGCTTCCATGAGGGGCATATTCTAGTTGGTGTGTATAAAGCTGAAGACAGCTGGTCGCGACGTACTCCGGAAAGAGAATTTATCATCTCCAAACAGGATATCGTAGACGGATCTCTCACGGTCACACTCAACGATTTTGAACCGGGATTTTATGGCCTGGCCTTTCTCGACGATGAAAATGGTAATGAGATTGTAGACATGGGTATGGTGTTCCCTAAGGAAGGTTTTGGCTTTTCGAATTATTATCATCGCTCGATCTCTTTCCCGAAGTTCAAAGACTTTACTTTCAATTTCCCTGAAAATCGGGACATCAACGTCAAATTTCGATACTTAAAATTCTAATCATAATTAAACTGTAATTCACACTGCAATGAACAAACTGTACAGGGGTTTCAGACTCCCCAGTGCAGCCTACACGGTGCCAAGAAAAGCACTGAAGGGCTACATTGAAATTGATCGAGCACCTCAAATCGGAGACCTGGTTTACGGCCAGGTAGATACGATTGGCCAGCACAACTCGCTTGAGAATAGTCAGGGTCGTATCCATACGATACATCCCGGAACGAAAGCGGTATTCATATTTGGCAATCGCTATGCGCCTGACTATTATGAAGGATTGATCCCTGAAGATTCAAATTTCGAATCGCTTGATTTGCTGGCTCGTTCTGGTGTAGTTGGTACTGTGGTTTCTAAAAGTGGTAAGGTCATTTCTCCTACGGTAATCAAACCCCTGGGATACGTTTGTGATTCGAATGGTGAAGTGGTGAATACGCGTCAATTCAATCTGATTAAGCCCAAGAATGAAACGAAAAAAACACCTAGAGCAAAACTGATTTTGGCCGTTGGAACTGCAATGAACTCCGGGAAAAGTGCGGCCGCAACTGCTTGCGTGTTTGCCTTGAGTGTACATGATAAAGAGGTTCGTGCTTCTAAGGTTACGGGTACAGCAAGCTTAAAGGACATTTTGAGCATGAATGATGCCGGTGCAACCCATTTCTCCGATTTCTCCTATATGGGTTATCCGAGTACTTACATGCTTAAGGAGGAGGAAGTAGTGGATGTATTCAATAAGCTGGATCTGAAATACGCCAACAACAAGGATAACTATTGGGTAGTAGAATTCGCGGATGGGATCAATCAAAGAGAAACGGCAATGCTACTCCAGCATCCAGACATTAGGGATCGGATTCATAAGCTCATTTTCTGTGCAGCTGATTCTTTCGGTGCGATTGGCGGGCTGGAAGTATTGAAAAATAAATTTAACCTTGTACCTGATGCAATCTCTGGTGTTTGTTCTAGTTCTCCACTGCACATTAAGGAGTTGAGTGAATACACGGACATCCCCGTGTTCAATAGCTTGAACATCAAATCAGAAGAATTGTATAAGATCCTAAGTACGCCAAGAAAACGAAAGTCTAAGTGAAACCATTTGCCATTGCGATTCATGGAGGAGCCGGAACGGTCTCCAAAACCAAAATGACCAAATGGAAAATTGAAGCGTACCAACAGATACTGAAGCGAGCGTATACGGTAGGATATAAGACACTCGAAAAAGGTGGTTCTTCCCTGGAAGCGGTTGCTGAAGCTGTATTGATCATGGAAGACTCTTCTTTGTTCAATGCGGGGAAAGGATCTGTTTTTACCAACCAGGGAGAATTTGAAATGGATGCGGCCATCATGGATGGTCGCAAACTTCATGCGGGTGCCGTAGCTGGTGTTTCGCAAGTCAAGAATCCAATTTTGTTGGCGGATTGTGTGATGAAGAAGTCTAAGCACGTACTGATCAGCGGTGAACAAGCTCTGGAGTATGCCAAAGAACAGGGCCTTACCATTGAATCAAAAGACTACTTCTACGATGAGTTCAGATACAAACAATGGCAACGTGCCTTACAAAAGGACAAAGTAGAATTGGATCACGATGAGGAGAAGTTTGGTACGGTTGGAGCCGTGGCCCTGGACAAAAAAGGAAACCTTGCCGCGGCTACTTCAACCGGAGGGATGGTGAATAAGAAATATGGCAGGATAGGTGATAGTCCTTTGATTGGCGTGGGTACCTATGCCAATAATGAAAGTTGTGCCATTTCCTGCACTGGTCACGGAGAGTATTTCATGCGTTCGGTAGTAGCTCATGACATATCTGCCCGGATGCTATATCAGGGTCAAACCTTGCAGCAAGCTACCAATGAGGTGATCATGGAACGGATGCCTGCCATGGGCGGACGAGGTGGTTTGATTGGAGTGGACAAGCAAGGAAATGTAGTCTTACCATTTAATACCAAAGGCATGTATCGTGGTTTCAAGAGCTATAGCGGAGAAGAGTTCGTTGGGATATTTGAGTGATTGCAGGAGATTGAATTTCGTAATTATTGGTTTGAATTTGATTTAGTCGGATTTCTAAGCATTAATGGAATAGGATGTAGGTTTTATTGCTTTAATTTTTCAGCCACTTCGTCATAGTATTCCTGAGATAATACTTCGGTCCATTCGGTAGGCTTTCCCCCACCATATATTGCCAAATAAGTAACATCACTAGACTTGGTCGAAGCATGCCAGTGTTCCGTGTCTTTCTCACATTTGATAATATCCCCTTCTTTTAGGATTAAAGGCTCGTTTCCACGCTCCTGATAATAAGCTTCTCCCTCCACAATGATCAGGACCTGTGCAGTACTATGTTTATGCCAGTCTAATGTGGAGTTTGCCTTAAAGGTTGCTTTTGTGATGTTGTAGTCCAGTCCCTCTTCATCGTGCAGTATTGCATTCAGCCAGGCTTCTCCCAGGTAGTGTGTATTTGGCGCTTTTGCACCCTCTGTAAAGTACGAAGAGACGCGATATTCAGACTTTTGAGCAACGGCTGTAACTGAACTCAAAAGGAAAAGGAAGAGAAGTGAATTTTTCATTTTATGTCTCTGGTTTTTTTGTTGATGCTACGTTGGATATGTGTATTTAGTAATTGGCCAAGGAACAAAAGGAGTATGCTAGTGCGTTTGATGTTCCAATGTTCTCGTTTCTTACCAAGAACAAAGTAAGGTTATCCAAAAGATTACCGTGTCCGTTTACAGGGTTAATGGATATTATGCATCTTGTAAAATCCTGAAAAAAGAATGAGAAGTCAATTGGGTTGGCTCCTCATTCAATTTCAAATTAACCTTTATCTATCTATAACTGGTACTACAAGTTAGCAAAGGCTGGTAAATAATGAGCCACATCCTACATATCAAAAACATGGTCTGTAACCGCTGTATTGAGGCGGTCGAAGAGGAATTTGGGAATGCCGGGATTCCTGTGCTGTCTGTTCACCTGGGTGAAGTGGCTTTGGAACAAGAACTGGATGCTAGTGCCAAATCGGTTATCAAGGAACGTCTGGCGGTCAGGGGGTTTGAACTCCTGGAAGATAAGTCGAGCCAGTTGATTGAGCGGATTAAACAACTGATCATTGATTTGATCCATCGTCAAACTGAACATCTGGAAACCAACAACTCTACTTATCTGGAAAGGCAGTTAGGGAAAGATTACAAGACCCTTAGTCAATTGTTCTCCTCTGTGGAAGGTGTGACGATTGAGCGCTACACAATACTCCAAAGGATAGAACGAGCAAAGGAGTTGCTGGTGTATGATGAATTGAACTCCAGTCAGATTGCTCATGAACTTGGTTACAGCAGTGTGCAACACCTCTCCAATCAGTTCAAAAAGGTGACTGGTATGTCTCCCAGTGAGTTTAAGAGACTCAGGAAACCTCTTCGTAAGCCCCTGGACGAGCTTTAAGACAATCATATACATCTTTCCGAAAATTGTATAAACCCTGACTGGGGGTGATGCTCGTACTTTGTAAGTGTAAATGCAATGCTTATGAATGCGATTACAGTAGAAACCGATATACACTGCCATGGTTGTGTGGATGCCATACGCCCTGGCTTAGATAATGATAATAAAGTTTCCGAATGGTGTGTAAACCTGGCCCCGGAAGTAAAGACACTCACCGCACATGGTGAAGGATTGTCAGAAGCTCATTTGGCCAAGTTGTTGAATGAAGCGGGTTACAAAGTCGTGGGACAAAAGACGCCCTTCTGGATGGATATGCCCGTTTGGAAAAGAGCATCCTTTAATACATTGAATTGTCTGATTGGCTGTTCGATTGGTGATTTTGGCATGGTGTTTTTCCTGCAAGCCTTTTATCCTGAAACGCCGATGATCTGGATGATGGTCCTGGCAATCATTGCAGGATTGATCACCTCGATTACGCTTGAAACGATTCTCCTGAAGTATCGGGAACACTTCAATTGGATTTTTGCCCTGAAAACCGCCTTTGGGATGTCTTTCATTTCCATGGTGGCTATGGAACTGGCCATGACCGGAACAGATTTCATGATCACCGGAGGCAAAGCGGCCTTTAACGACATTTGGTATTGGCTGGCGTTGGTCCCTGCTTTGGTAGTGGGTTTCATCACTCCTTTGCCGTACAATTATTACAAGTTGAAAAAGTACAATAAGGCTTGTCACTAAGCGACATGAAAAACCACAAGCTTCAAATTCCGTATCTTTACAGCTGAATGCACCTATTCAAGAAAATAGCGACCGTATTTATGGCAGCGCTGCTACTGACTACCTCGGTAGGCGTAACGCTGCATCGGCACTATTGCATGGGTAGGTTGATGGATACGTCTATCAATCACCCTGCCGCTTCTTGTATGTCCATGATGGATATGGGAGATGCGTCTGATGCGATGGGCTGCTGTAAGGATACGGTTGAAGAATTCAAGGTCGATGATCTGCAAAAGGCTCACTTTGATTTTAATGCTACTCCTAATTTGAATCTGTTGGCGGGTGTTACTTACGTGCTTGTTGATTACAAGCTCTTCTCAACAGTCACCACGCAAAAGCAATTTCTCAACTATAAGCCCCCTTTGATTGCTCAGGACGTCCCTGTTCTCGTGCAGTCGTTCCTCCTGTAAGTTTTAGCATGTACCTGTCAAAACAGGTATGGGCATCACTTGATGCCTCATTAATTCTATTGTTCAATTCATACACATAGAATGATGCTATGCTTAATCATATCATTAAATTTTTCTTAGAGAAGAAGCTGGTCACACTGTTGGTGGCTGTTTCTATCATCACATGGGGCATTGCTACGGCGCCTTTTAACTGGGAATCAGACACGATCCCAAGAGATCCGGTGCCCGTAGATGCGATCCCCGATATTGGTGAAAACCAACAAATAGTATACACGGAGTGGATGGGCCGCTCACCGCAGGACATAGAGGATCAGGTTTCTTATCCGCTAACCACTGCGCTGCTGGGCATTCCTGGCGTGAAGACCATCCGCAGTAACTCCATTTTCGGGCTATCCAGTATTTACCTGATTTTCGAAGAAGGGGTCGAGTTCTATTGGAGCCGATCAAGAATACTGGAAAAGCTAAACTCACTTCCCTCCGGAACATTGCCGGAGGGCGTTCAACCTGCGCTAGGCCCTGATGCCACGGCATTGGGGCAAATTTTCTGGTACACGCTAGAAGGTCGTGATGAAGCCGGACGTCCAGCTGGTGGCTGGGATCCGCAGGAATTGCGTTCTATCCAGGACTTTTATATCAAGTATGGACTCTCTTCTGCAGCAGGTGTTTCGGAAGTAGCTTCTATCGGCGGGTATGTGAAAGAGTACCAGGTGGAGATAGATCCCACGGCCATGAAAAGCTATGACGTGGATGTAGCCGACATCATGAACGCGGTGAAGAAAAGCAACCTGGATGTTGGTGCAAGAACGTTAGAGTTCAATAAGGCCGAATACCTGGTTAGAGGTCTGGGCTACATCAAGAACATTTCCGATCTGGAAGAAGCGGTTGTGTTGGCCAGGAACAATATACCGATTCGAATCAAGGATGTAGCCAGGGTTCAGCTGGGACCTGCAACACGTCGTGGAGGTCTGGATAAAGCCGGTGCGGAAGCTGTGGGTGCTGTAGTCGTTGCCCGGTATGGTTCTAATCCACTGGAGGTGATCAATAATGTGAAGGCCAAGATCGAGGAGCTTGCTCCTGGTTTGCCATCCAAAACCCTATCGGATGGTACGGTTTCCAAAGTCACGATTGTTCCGTTTTACGACCGAACCGGATTAATCAAGGAGACCCTTGGAACACTCGAAGAAGCTTTGTCTTTGGAAGTGCTGATCAGTGTGATCGTGGTGATTATTCTGGTCATTAATCTGAGGGCATCCATTCTGATCTCCAGTCTGCTACCTATCGGGGTTTTGATGACTTTCATTGCCATGCGCTACTTTGGCGTGTCGGCCAATATCGTGGCACTATCAGGTATTGCGATTGCCATTGGTGTGATGGTGGATGTGGGTGTCGTATTCACTGAGAACATCATCAGGCACCTTCAAATGCCTGAGAACAAAGACCTGGACTCACAGGGCCGTCTTAAGGTCATCTATACAGCCACCACAGAAGTAGCTTCAGCAGTTATCACGGCGTTGGCCACTACGGTGATCAGTTTCATTCCTGTATTTGCCTTACAGGCCCAGGAAGGGAAACTGTTTCAACCCTTGGCATTTACCAAGACGTTTGCTTTACTCGCTGCCCTGTTCATTGGGTTGGTGATCATTCCGGCTTTTGCACATTGGATCTTCTCTTTGAACTTCGGAAAAGACAAAACTCGAAAGTTCTGGAACATAGGACTGATCATATTGGGTATTGTCATCTACTTTTTCATTCCCTGGGCTGGAATCGTGCTGGCCATCATGGGCGTCAATAATTTCTTTGAAGACCGGTGGAAAGGCAAATGGACCTGGGTGCCAGGTTATCTCAATATTGCGGTAGTCCTGGTGACCGTGCTGTACTTTCTCACCAAAGAGTGGTTGCCACTCGGAGCGGGTTATAGCTGGTTCCTGAACTTTGTGTTTGTAGGCTTGATCATTGTACTGGTGTTAGGGATTCTTCTCACGGTAGTCCGCTACTACACCAGGATATTGAGTTGGTGCCTGGAACATAAATGGCAATTTCTGACCCTGCCGATGATCATCCTGGTCTTTGGTCTTCTTTCCTGGCAGGGATTTGATCGGGCTTTTGGCTTTGTGGCTAAAGGTGCCCAGTCGGTCAATTGGGATGTCCGGGAGTCTGGCTTCTGGGCTTCCATGAGTACGACCTTTCCGGGTGTCGGTAAAGAGTTCATGCCTCCTCTGGATGAAGGCTCTTATTTGCTCATGCCGACCACTATGCCACACTCTGGTGTTCAGGAAAACATCGAAACCATCCAGTTACTGGATCAACTGGTGACGTCCATTCCAGAGGTAGAAATGACTGTTGGGAAATGGGGCCGTGTCGCTTCTGCGCTCGATCCTGCCCCGATTTCCATGTTCGAAAATGTGATCAACTACAAACCGGAATATGTCCTGGATGAAGATGGCCACCGCATGCGATTCAGGGTCAATGGAGACGGACATTTTGATTTGTCGAATGGTGAAGCATTCGAATGGAAGAGTGAAGCGTTAGCCGGTTTCAATGCAGACTTATTGATTCCAGCATCCACAGGGCAATATTTCCGCCAATGGCGTGAGCATATTCAATCTCCCAATGATATCTGGGATGAGATCGTAAACATGGCCAACATTCCTGGTATGACCTCCGCACCGAAGTTGCAACCCATTGCCACCAGATTGGTGATGCTCTCAACGGGCATGCGTGCTCCAATGGGAATGAAGATCTACGGCCCTGACCTGGAAACAATAGAAGCGGTCGGGTTTGACATAGAAACGTTCCTGAAGCAAGTGCCTGGCGTGAAACCTAGTTCAGTCTTTGCGGATCGTGTAGTTGGGAAACCTTATCTGGAAATCAAGATCAATCGACAAGCCATTGCTCGATATGGGCTGAGTGTCGCAGACATGCAGATGTACATCGGTGTGGCGGTTGGAGGTAATGCTCAGACCACTACTGTTGAAGGCCGTGAGCGGTACCAGGTGCGGGTTCGATACGCTAGAGAACTTCGAGATAATCCCGATGACCTGAGTAATATTCTGATTCCGACTCCCACAGGCGTACAAGTACCCTTGAAGGAACTGGCAGAATTGCAATACGTCCGAGGGCCGCAGAACATCAAGAGTGAAGATACTTTCCTGGTGAGCTACGTGATCTTTGATAAAGAGGATGGGTTTGCAGAGGTGGATGTGGTGGAAAGTGCTCAGGCATATCTCAATGGGCAAATCGCTGATGGTGCGTTGCAGATTCCCATGGGTGTGAGCTACAAGTTTGCCGGGAACTATGAAAACCAGATCCGGGCCACCAAACGATTGTCCATTGTAATCCCGATTAGCCTAATGGCCATTTTACTGATCCTGTATTTCCAGTTTGGTAAACTTCAACCCACATTGATGGTCTTTTCTGGGGTCTTTGTGGCCTTTGCCGGAGGGTTCATTTTCATCTGGTTGTATGGTCAGGATTGGTTCCTCAATTTTTCACTCTTTGGTGCAGACATGCGGGACCTCTTCCAGGTACACACCATCAATCTAAGTGTAGCCGTTTGGGTAGGATTCATTGCCCTGTTTGGTGTTGCCACTGATGATGGCGTGATCATGGGTACTTATCTGAAGCAACACCTGGTGCGTGAAAAACCTAACTCCATTGAGGGAGTAAGAGCAGCCGTGTTGCATGCCGGGCAACAACGGGTCCGGCCTGCTATGATGACTGCAGCTACCACGGTAATTGCCTTGCTGCCGGTCCTGACTTCTACAGGTAAGGGATCTGATATCATGGTGCCCATGGCAATCCCTACGTTCGGGGGTATGATCATCCAGGTGATCACCATGTTCGTGGTGCCGGTCTTGTACTGCATGTGGCAGGAACGTCAACTAAAATCAAATCCAGAGTCATGAGAAAAGTAGTCATAGTATTCATCATCATGATGCCTCTTCTGGCGGTCTGTCAGGTTGAGCCCTATCTGACCCTTGCGGCTGAGAATAATCCGGGATTGAAAGCGAAATTCAATGAGTATCTCGCAACAATGGAGCGAATTCCACAGGCACAAACCTTACCTGATCCGCAGGTTACTTTCGGGTTATTTGTCCAGCCTGTGGAAACAAGGGTTGGTCCTCAACGAGCTAGTCTGGCCGTCAGTCAGGCGTTTCCCTGGTTTGGGACTTTGAAAGCTCAGGGCGCAGTGGCCACACAAATGGCCGATGCCAAGCTTAAGCTATTTGAGGATGCGAAATTGCAGCTATTCAGTGAAGTACGGATGGCCTACGATCAACTGTACTTACTGGATCGATCTATTGCGCTCACGAACGAGAATCTGGATCTGTTAAGTTCTTTCAAGGAACTGGCCAGGGTGAATTTCGAGAGTGGAAAAACCGGATTTGTCAATGTGCTTCGGGTAGAGATGGAGGAAAAAGAACTCCAGACTCAGCTTGCCTATTGGGAAGACAGTCGGACCACCGCCAAGGTTGCGTTTGAGAAGTTGCTGAATGCTCCTGTGGAGGCGATTCAATTTGGCGATTCCCTTGAGATCATCGAATTGACCTTAGATAAGCAAGTGCTCTACGATAGCATCATCATTGCAAATCCTAAACTTCAGAGTATTCGATCCATGGTCCGGTCGAAAGAAGAACTCTTGAAAGTGACGGAACTGAATGGTAAGCCGTCCTTTACCCTTGGAGCCAGCTATGTCAATATCAGTGAACGTTCAGGGGTGGAACTTCCCGACAATGGTCAAGACGCGGTTGTATTTCCTCAGGTGGGTTTGAAAATTCCGATCTATCGAAAGAAATACAAAGCGCAGGAAACTCAGGTCACTCTTGAAAAGGAAGGGCTTGAATACCAAATCGAGGAGCAGAATAATCGGTTAGTCACTGCCCTGGAAGGGTTCATTCGTGATCACCTGGATGCAAAGCGCCGGGTAGTGCTTTATGAGAACCTCCACGACCTGGCTGGTCGCTCCTTGTCACTGTTGCAAACAGAGTTCACGACGGGAACAGCAGACTTTGAGGAGGTCTTGCGCATGGAGCGGAAGCTCCTGACCTATCAATTGGAAATTGAGAGAGCACGAGTAGAAACCAACCGTGCGATTTATCAAATCAATTACATCATCGGAAAATGAAAAAGATCAATATAAAACAAGTACTTATTGGGGTAGCATTGCTGGTTATTGGCGTGTTCCTCGGTGGCGTATTCTTTGGCGGATCTGGTAATTCCATGGCTCATGAAGGACATGAGCACGAAACCATGGCCGAAGTGTGGACTTGCAGCATGCACCCACAGGTGCGTGAAGATGGTCCTGGGAGTTGTCCTTTCTGCGGAATGGACCTGATACCGCTCTCCTCCAACGAGCAGGAAGCGGTGAACCTGGACGAGGTACAAATGACGGAAGCTGCGATGATGATGGCTTCCATCCAGACTGTGAAGGTGACAAAATCCACTCCGAAGAAGCAGGTTTATCTTCCTGGGAAGATCGAAGCAGACGAAAGGAGTATTGCCAAAGTCACGGCACATTTTGATGGTCGTGTTGAAAAGCTTTATGCAGACTTTACCGGGCAGTACATCCGTCAGGGTCAACGCCTGGCGACCATGTACTCACCGGACCTGGTAACTGCGCAAAAGGAGCTATTTGAAGCATTGAAGTTCAAGGAATCAAACCCTTCGTTCTATCAGGCGGCCATTCAGAAACTGAAACTGTGGGAGCTTACTGAATCGCAGATTGAAGCGATCATTGAAAAAGGAGAACCCCAATTCTACTTTGATGTGTACGCTCCTCGATCAGGAACAATCATGACCCGAAATGTGAGTCAGGGCGAACATGTGATGGATGGAAGTGTCCTTTTTGAGATTGCCAACCTGAACAGGTTGTGGGTGTTGTTTGATGCCTATGAAAGTGATCTGCCCTGGATCAGCACGGGAGACTCTATATCGTTTAAAGTGCAGTCCATTCCTGGACAAACCTTTGAAAGTGTGGTGACCTTCATTGATCCGGTGGTCAACAAGCAAACGAGAACCGCTTCGGTACGCACAGAGATCGGGAATACTGACAATTTGCTTAAGCCTGAAATGTTTGTGGAAGGAGCAGTGGAGGCAGGCCTGACTATGGGAGAGGCGGCCGTATTGGTACCAAAATCGGCTATTCTCTGGACTGGAAAAAGGGCTGTCGCGTATGTGAAGCGTCCGAACTACAGTCAACCTACTTTTCAATTCAGAGAGGTGGAACTAGGCCCTGATGCCGGAGACTACTATGTGGTGAATGCCGGACTGGAGGAAGATGAAGAAGTGGCTGCTAATGGTGTTTTCAAGATTGATGCAGCGGCTCAACTTCAGGGAAAGACCTCCATGATGAATCGCCAGACGGCCAGTCCCATGGGCGGCAAATCATCTACTGGTCATGATCATGGCGGAATGGAAGATCACTCTGGTCATGAAATGAGTCATCCTGAAGTGAACATTTCCGGAAACCTCTATGAAGTGAGTGCGGCATTTCGCGATCAGTTGAAGGCTGTTTTCGAGACCTATCTGCCGCTAAAAGATGCCCTAGTAGAAACAGATGCCTCCACGGCCAAAGAAAAGGCGGAGCCGCTTCTGGCCTCTATCAATGCCGTGGATATGTCGCTGGTGAAAGGTGATGCGCACGTCGAGTGGATGAAAGATCTGAGCGTGCTTAAGACTACTGCGGAAATGATCGTGTCGGAATCTGACGTTGAGAAAATCCGAACCACACTTTCGCCACTCAGTGACCAGCTGTACCAAACCCTGATCAAGTTTCAGGTAGAAACCGGAGGATTTCGCCAGTACTGCCCAATGGCCTTTGATTTCAAAGGCGCTTTCTGGCTTAGTGATTCGGACGAAGTACTCAACCCTTATTTCGGAGATGAAATGCTCACCTGTGGCAACGTCGAAGAAGAATTAAAATGACCCTCAACCCTAAGAAATTATAAACATGAAAAATCTAACATTCCTTTTGATCCTGGTGATCCTTGGAGCTTGCTCAGCTCCTGAAAATAAATCTGAAGACCATAGCGGACATGAAAGTCATGCTGCTGCAAGTTCAGAAAAACCCAAGTCCAAGAGTCCGGCAAAGATGGCCATGAACAATGTGGGTAAAAACCACGTGCATATCGAATATCACTCACCAAGCAAGCGTGGACGTCAAATCTTCGGTGGTCTGGTAGCCTATGGTGAAGTTTGGGTGACGGGTGCGCACAATGCAACCTCTATTCGCTTCTCTAAGGATGTCGAAATTGGAGGCACACAAATACCGATAGGAAAGTATGCGCTCTTTACCATTCCTGGTGAAGAAGAGTGGACCGTGATCATCAACAAAAACTGGGAGCAGCACTTAGCCGATGATTACGATCAGGCTGAAGATGTGGTGAGATTTCAGGTGACTCCAAAGAAGCTGGATCAACCAATGGAGTCATTGACCTATTTGGTAGAGCCTGTTGATGAAGCAACCGGTACCATCACCATTTCCTGGGATGATGTGGCAATCAGTTTTGAAGTAAAGAATAGCTGATGAAAGGGGCATACATCTTTTTATTCCTTTTGATCCTCGGGTGTACCCAGGGACCAAAGGAGCAAGATCCTGAGGTAAAGCAGGAATTGGCTGCCGTGACCTCACCGGCAGTAGGTAATAGCTCATTGCCTTATTTGATCTCTGGTGATGATGGTGAGTTGTATTTATCCTGGGTAGAGCAATTGGGAGATACCGCGCTTCTGAAATACACGAAATGGGAAGGAAATAACTGGTCTTCTACCGAGGACATTGCTTCTGGTACGGATTGGTTTGTCAATTGGGCTGATTATCCCATGTTGGCCGCTAGTAAGGATGGAGGAATGGTCGCGCATTATCTAGCGAAAAATTCTGGAGGCACCTATTCTTATGATGTGAACATTACAAGAAGGGTAGACAATTCCTGGACTTCTGCATTAATTCCTCATCAGGACAGCACACCAACGGAACACGGATTTGCAACGATGATCCCCACGGCAAGCAATGGATTTCAACTGGCCTGGCTGGATGGCAGAAACACTTCCGGAGGTCATGGTGAACACCAGGGAGCTATGACAATAAGAGCTGCCATGCTGGATGATCAGGGAGCGATTTCTAACGAAGTGGAGTTGGACAATCGTGTTTGTGATTGCTGTCAAACCGGTGGTGCTATGACCGCAAATGGACCGGTTATAGTTTATCGTGATCGCTCTGAAATGGAAGTTCGAGACATGTCTATTGTTAGACTGGTAGACGGAGAATGGACTGCACCTCAAACGATCTATGCCGACAATTGGAAGATTGAAGGCTGTCCGGTCAATGGACCCAGAGCCGATGCGGTGGGTAACACCTTGGCGGTAGCCTGGTTTGCCGCTCCTAATAAGCAACCGCAAGTAAAATTGATCTTCTCGGAGGATGGAGGCGCAAGCTTTGGTAATCCAGTAACCATTGATAATCAAATGCCTCTGGGACGTGTAGATGTTGTGATGATCGATGAAGAGAAAGCCATGGTCAGCTGGCTAGGTCGTGAAGGGGAAAACAGTGTCATTAAAGCCAGGATCGTGAGTAAGACTGGACGCGCAGAACCTGCTATGACCATTGCCCAAAGCAATGAGTCTCGTGGCAGCGGCTTCCCTCAGATGGCTTATCACAACGGTGAAATGTGGTTTGCCTGGGCTGATCTTGCAGAAGATAGTAACTCGGTGAAGGTGGCTAAGATGGGGATGTGACGTTTTAAATTGTGATGTAAAACCAACTTTTCATGAAATTCCTAGCTGCTATTTTATCGGTATTGCTTTTTGTAAGTTGTCGTACTGACTTGAAAGTTGCAGAGCATTTCAATACCCACATCAAAGGACTCACATTTACAGGTCCTGGTCGTGGGCCGTATGATTCAACAGCTTTTGTCAATATGGCGGGAATCAATGGGAACTTTGTAGCCCTTGTGCCTGAGGCTACTGTTTATCGTCAAACTTTACAAGTCAAATACAGTTTTCAACGGCAATGGTACGGTGAAACCAAGCAGGCCGTTTATGAGGGTATCGGACTGGCAAGGAAACATGGACTGAAGATCATGTTAAAGCCTCATTTGGCCGTAGGTTGGGACATGACTGGTTGGGAGGAGCCTGAGGTCAATTTGGAAGATAGTGTTTCGAGAATGCAATATGCGAGGAGTGCAAGGCAGTTCTTATCAAGTCAGGAAAGTAAGGTAGAAGGGAACAGTAGCTGGAGAGGAGATTTTGCAGTAAAAACAGAGGAAGATTGGCAGGTCTTTGAGAAGGGATATATTGACTTCATACTTGACTATGCCCGGATTGCTGACTCACTGGATGTTGAATTATTTTGTGTAGGTACTGAGCTTAAGCGCGTGGCATTAGAACGGCCTGACTTTTTCCGAAAGTTGGCGAAACAAGTCCGGGAAGTCTATGATGGACCAATAATTTATGCCGCAAATTGGGACAGTTACGACAAGATCAAGTTTTGGAATTCTTTCGATTATATCGGTGTGGATGCCTATTTCCCTTTGAGCAATGAGCGTTTGCCATCCAAAGAGGCGTTGATAAAATCTTGGGAAAGGATCTCTTCAGAGCTTGAGAAAATTTCATCATCACACCAACGGGGTATTATCCTTACGGAATGGGGTT